>CAUSAW010000062.1:0-11619 GCA_963529725.1 uncultured Kingella sp.
ACAGGGCGAAGATAAGTATGCTGAAATAGGCGAAGGTCATCGGGGTTTCCTGATTATTGGGCTGTTGGGGCGGGATGGTTTTCAGGCAGCCTTTGGGTTTCGGGGCTACCTGAAAATTGATGTGGAATGCTGCAGGCAGCCTGAAACGCACTTTGCGGGTTTTCAGGCTGCCTTTTGTGATGCGGATGGATTATTTCGCGGCGCTAAATCCGTAGCGTTGCAACACGCGTTGTCCTTCGGTAGAAAGCACATAGTTCACAAAGCGTTGCGCTTCGTTGGCGGCTTTGCTGCTTTGGGTGAGCGCGATGGGGTAGGCAACGGGTTTTTCGGTGGCAACGGTGGCGACGATGTTCACGGCGTGGGGTTTGAGCGCGGCATCGGTGCGATAAACGAAGCCTGCTTCGGTTTCGCTGCGGATAACGTAATCCAGCGCTTGGCGCACGTTTTGAGTATTAACCACTTTGGGTTTCAGGCTGTCCCACAGTTTTTGTTTTTCCAGCGCGGCTTGGGTGTATGCGCCTGCTGGCACGCTGGCGGGATTGCCCACGGCGATGCGTTTCACGCCTTCTTGTTGCAAGTCTTTGGGCTCGCTGATTTTCAGGCTGCTGCTTTTTGGCGTAATCAGCACGAGAGAGTTGAGGGCGAAGGTTTTACGGGTGTTGCTTTGGATTAGGTTTTGCGCGGCGGCTTTGTCCATGGTGGCAAGGTCTGCGGTGGCGAGCACGTCCACAGGCGCGCCTTGGGCAAGCTGTTGCAGCAGCGTGCCTGATGCGGCGGTGTTGAGCTTAATTTTGGCATCGGGGTGTTGTTTTTCGTATTGGTGCGCGATGTCGGTGAAGGCTTCTTTTAGGCTGGCTGCGGCAGAAACGGTGATGTCTTCGGCTTGAGCGAGTGCGCTGCTGATCAGCAATAGGGCAGCGATTAGGGTTTTGGTTTTCATGGTTTGTCTTTCTAGTTCGTTTGGGGAAAAAGCGCGTAGCCTAGCGCAAAGGTGGGGCTTTGGGTATTAGCGTTATGGTGGATAGGGTGAACTAGTTCTTTATGATTAGTTTGACGCGAAAAAGGCAGCCTGAAAATGGCGAAATATCGTTTTCAGGCTGCCTTTGGGGTGTTGAGTTGTTTACAAAATCGCCAGCATGGTTTGGTTGGCTAGAAACACGGCGGTGATGCTTTGCCCTGCGCGCAGGTCTAGGCTTTCGCTGCTGTTGAGCGTGATGGCGGCGGCGAGCGAGATGTCGTCTTCGGTGCGCAGGCGCACAACGTTGTTAACCGTGCCTTGTTCAATAGCTTCTACACGGGTTTCAATGCTGTTTTCGGCGGATAGGCGCAGCGGGCGGATTTCGGTGAACAGGGTGATGGCGCTGGCTTTGAACAGCACCACGGCGGTTTGCCCAACTTGCGGTTTCAGGCTGCGATAGGCTTGTGGGCTGATGTGGCTGTATATCAGATGGTTGCCGCATTGAACGGCGATGTTGTAGCAGCCTGAAAAGTCTTCAATGCTGTGGATGATGCCAGTGAGCTGGTTGCGTGCGCTGCTTTTCATGGTGTGGTTTTCTGGGTGGAGGGGGGGTTAAAAATGGGCGATTTAGACGGCTGATGCAGCCTGAAAAGCCAAACGGCGCGCATTTTACAAGATATTGCCTTGGGCGGGCTACTCGCGCCCACTCCATTCAAACAACCCAATCGCTTCCACATGGCTGGTTTGCGGAAACAAATTCATCATCCCCGCTGTTTTGAAGCGATAACCCTTGCTAACCAGCACCGCTGCATCCCGCGCAAAAGTGGCGGGATTGCACGAAATATACACAATGCGCCGCGGCAAAAAAGGCGCGTGCAAAGCCTGCACCACGGCGTAAGCCCCCGCGCGCGGCGGGTCTAGCAGCATTTTGTCAAAGCGCCCCAGCGCGGCGAGCGTTTCGGGCGTGGTGGTGAACAAATCTGCTGTGGCAAATTGCGCGTTGTACAAACCATTGGCGCGGGCGTTGGCAACCGCGCGTTGCGTGAGCGCGGCGCTGCCTTCAATGCCGACTACTTCGGCGGCGCGCGTGGCAAGCGGTAGGGTGAAATTGCCCAGCCCGCAAAACAAATCGGCGATGCGCTCGTGCGGCTGCGGGTCAAGATAGCGCACGGCACGGGCTACCATAATCTCGTTCAACGGCAGATTGACTTGCGTGAAATCGCCCAGCTGAAACGGCATGGTTAAGCCAAATTCAGGCAGCCTGAAAAACAGCGGCGGTGCATCTTTGGGCGACACGGCTTGCGGTTTCAGGCTGCCGATTTGTTGCCACACTTGCCATGCTTGCTCGCCACGATTAAGGCAGCCTGAAAGCTCGCGCAACACGTTTTCAGGCTGCCTTTTGTTGCTTACAATATTGACCACGTTCACCCGCTCGCTCACGCTGATTTCCACGCTACGCAGGCTCACCTTCGGCTGCTGCTGTACCATCTTTTGCAGCGTCGCGCGGATGATGCTCAGGCAGCCTGAAACATGGCGCGGCAGCAGCAAGCATTGCTCAATGCCCACAATCTTATGGCTGCGCTTGGCTTGGTAGCCCAAAATCACATCGCCGTTGGCGCGAGTGTGCACCGCAAGGCGCGTGCGGCTGCGGTAATGCCACGGCGCGCCGTAAACAGGCGGCAGCAGACTTTCAGGCTGCACCTTGCCAATGCGCTGCAACTGCTCTTCAAACACGCGCTGCTTCATGGCAACCTGCGCGGAAAATTCAACGTGCTGCATCGCGCAGCCGCCGCAATCGTCATAATGCGGACAAGCAGGCGCGCGCCGATAGGGCGACGGCTGGACAATTTGCGCGACTTGTGCTTCGGCAAAATGGGCTTTGTCTTGCGTGATGCGAATTTGGGCGATTTCTTGTGGCAGCGCGTTGTTTACAAAAACAGTTTTGCCATTGAGCTTGGCAACGCCGCGCGATTCATAATCAAGCGAAAGGATGTGGGCAGTGGTCATGGTGGTTAAAAATGTTGTGCGGCTGCAACAATAAAAATTGTTCGTCAAGATAAACGATTATTTTCGCATAAAACTGCGCCCAACTAGCGTATCATGGCGAATTCTTTTGTTTGTACATTTCTCATCTCTCTTTATGAAACATTCTTTATTTAGCTTGGGCGCGATTGCGCTGGCTTCATCCGCTTTTGCGGCGCAAACAACCCCTGTGCCCGATATTGCCCCTGCGGCAGAAGGCTACCAAGTGGTAATCAACATCCCACAACAGCGCTTGTTTTTGTTTAAAGACGGCAGCCTGAAAAAAGTGTATCCCGTGGGCGTGGGCAAAGCGATGTCGCAAACCAATATCGGCGAGCACAAAATCGGCTCCAAAGCGTTCAACCCCACTTGGCACATCCCCTTGTCCATCCAAAAAGAACGCGGCGATGGCGTGAAAAGTGTGCCGCCTGGTCCGAAAAATCCGCTGGGCCCTGTGTTTGTGCGCTTGGGCAATCCGCGCTTGGGGCTGGGCATTCATGGCACCAGCAATCCTGCCAGCGTGCCCGGGGTGGTGAGCCACGGTTGCGTGCGCATGAAATCGCCTGATGCGCTGGAATTCGCCAAAACCATCCACACAGGCTCGCCTGCCACGGTGAGCTACGAGCGCATCGCGTTAAACCAAGACGACGCAGGCAATTTGTGGCTGGCGGTGTTCCGCGATCCTTACAAAAAAGGCAGCCTGAAAACCACAACGCTGAAACAAAGCATCGCCGCTTGGAGCGAGGCAAACGGACATAACATCAGCAACGCCAAAATTGATGCGGTGATTAAAGCGCAGGCGGCTAAACCCATTTGCTTGACTTGCTCGGGCAAGGGCGCGCGTATTCAAGGCAGCTTGACTTCCATCGCATGGAAAAGCGGTTCGGCTGATTTGACCGCACCTTACGGCGGCATGTCGGTTCGCCCTGATGAACAGCAGGATGAAGTGTTGCCAGAAGGCAGCGAAATTGAGATTGATGCTTCCGATAGCGAGAAAATCAACAATTTCAAAGGCACTTCGGTGTTTGACGACACAGGTGCGGTTTCCTTGAAAGCGTTGGAACAATAATCTGCATCGCACAATAAATATTAAGGCAGCCTGAAAACGGGAAACTGGTTTTCAGGCTGCTTTTTTGTGTTTGGTATTTTGTGAACAGGGCGGCTGGGATAGGGCAACGTGGTTTTCGGATGATGCACGCCGCGCGGTTTTCAGGCTGCCGTTGGCGCATCCATCGGCAGCCTGAAACGTATTATTTGGTTGGAACAATAATCTGCATGGCGAACAATCAAGCAGCCTGAAAACGGGAAACTGGTTTTCAGGCTGCCTATCAGGCTTTCCTATCCTGCTTTGCCAACTGGCTGCGCTGTTCCAAATACCACACCAACGCGGCGGCGGCGCTGGCGAGCGAAATGATAAGCGCCGTCCAAAAGCCGTAGATGCCCATATTGGCGGCGTGGGCAAGCATGTAGCCCAAAATCAGCCCCAAGCACCAAAAGGCGATGGCGTGGATAATCATCGGCACGCGGGTGATTTTGTAGCCGCGCAGGGCGTAGGATGCGATGCATTGTGTGAAATCAAACACTTGAAATATGCCTGCAAAAATCAGCAAGGTGCTGGCAAGCGCGAGCACGGCGGCATCTTGGGTGTAGATTTTTGCCAAAGGCAGCCTGAAAACCAGCAGCGCAACAAGCGTACACGCGCCCAAGCCCCAGCCGCACACAATGGCAACGCCTGAGATATAGCGCGCGCGGGCAAATTGTCGCCGCCCAATGGCATAGCCCACGCGCACGGTGGCAGCCGAGCCGATGGCTTGCGGAATCATGTAAATCACGCTGCTCAGGCTTAACACGATTTGCTGCGCGGCAACGTAGTTTTCGCCCAAATCGGCAATCAGCCACACGATAAAAGTGAACAAGCTGGCTTCCAGAAAATACGACAGCCCAATCGCCCAGCCCAGCGCGGCGATGTTTTTTTGCGTGCGCCAATTGGGCAGGCAAAAGCGTTGGGTGAAGCCGAAGCGGCGCAGGTCTTGGCTTTTGGCGATGTACACGGCAAGCGCGAAGGTGCTGAACCAAAACACGATGGTAGTTGCCACGCCCGCGCCCACGCCGCCGAGCGCAGGAATCGGCAATTGGCGCAGCGTGGCAACCAGCGCAGGGGCAGCCTGAAAACGGCTGGCGAAATCGGCGATGCCTGTTGCACCGAAAATAAACAGATAATTCAATGGGATATTGAGCAACAGCGCTGCCCAGTTAATCCACATAATCGGCTGCGGTTTGTTTAGGCTGGATGCGTAGGCGTGCAGGGCGCGGTACATCAGCGCGGCAGGCAGCCCAAGCGCAACGATGCCAAGATATTGGGCGAACATGGTTTTGATGTGCGCGCTCATGTCCAGATAGTTTTGCAGCGGCAGGATGAGCGCGAACAAAATCGCCATGCCGATGATGCCCAGCAGCAGCCCAAACCACACGCCTTGCCGCCCTGTTTCGCCCACTTCGTGCGTTTTGCCTGCGCCGTGTTGCTGCGCGATGATGGGGTTGAGCGCCGCCATAATGCCCATAAAGGTGATGAACAGCGTGGAAAACACGGAGCTGCCCAGCGCCACGGCGGTTAAATCGTCCTTGCCTGCCGCGCCCGACATGGCGGTATCCACCACGCCGATGGCAACGGTGGCGATTTGCCCGAGCATCATGGGAATGGCGAGCGCGAGCAGCTGGCGGGTTTCGTGTTTGAAGTTGGCGGGGGAATAGCGGGTGAGATCAAAGAGCATAAGTGTGGATGTGTGTGGATTTTGTCGTTTCAAATAATTGTTTCAAATAATTGTTTCAGGCTGCCTCAATGCTTCAAGGCAGCCTGAAAACAGAAAGACGGGCGCGCCGTCTTGGAGATGCGTTGTTGTTACTCGTCGTTCAATTTGCGCACGCGCAGCATGATGTCGGCGGCTTCGGGCGCATCTTTATCGGAAACGCGGATGTTTTTCTCGCTATCGGCAAGCACCTTGCCTTTGCTGCTGATGATTTTGAATTTGACATTGGAGTTTTTCAGGCTGCCTGAGCCTTCAAACGCCAGCTTGCCGTTTTCGTGGAAGGCTTGTACGCGCAAGCTGTCGCCGATTTCTTCGGTTTTGTAAACGAGCTTGCCGTTTTCATAGCGACCTTGTGTGCCGCCTTGGTGGTTTTTGATGTCTTGAAACTTCAACGCTTCGCCTGTGGGTGTGTACCAAACCATGCGCCCATCGCCTGCCACCAGCGAATCAAAATTTTTCAAATCTTTTTCATTGGGGATGACCACGGGGTCAATCTGCTTGGTTTTGCTGTCTTGATAAAAATCTTGCACCACGGCTTTGCCATCGGCGGTGCGCCCAATCAGCATGCGATAAAAACCGCCTGCGCTGGCTTCGGGCACTTCGTCGCCATCGGCGTTGTAGTAGGCGAGGGTGCGGGTTTCGGCTTTGGCAACGAGCTTGGCGGTGGCGGCTTCGGATTGCGCGGCAAGCTCGCTGGCGGTGGTGGGGATGGCGGGCGCGGCATCTTGTGGCGCGGCTTGGGAGGCAAGTGCAACAGCCAGCAAGCTGGCGAGAAGGATTTTTTTCATGGTGTGATTCCTTGTGGATAGATGGTGGGGAAAGGGCAGCCTGAAAACCTTGTTTTCCTGTTTCAGGCTGCCTTTTAACGGGCTGTTTACTGCTTACAACGCTGCCAACACGGCATCGCCCATTTCGCTGCATGATACGCGTTTTGTGCCTTCTTCAAAAATATCGCCGGTGCGATAGCCTTGTTGCAACACGCGCTGCACGGCGTTTTCCACTTGCGCGGCGCGGGCTTCATCGTTCAGGCTGTAACGCAGCAGCATGGCAAGCGACAAAATGGTTGCCAGCGGATTGGCTTGGTTTTGCCCTGCGATGTCGGGCGCGGAGCCGTGCGAAGGCTCGTATAAACCTTTGCCGTTTTCATCTAACGAAGCAGAAGGCAGCATGCCGATTGAGCCTGTGAGCATGGATGCTTGGTCGCTCAAAATGTCGCCGAAAATGTTGCCCGTGGCAATCACGTCAAACTGCTTGGGCGCGCGCACCAGCTGCATGGCGGCGTTGTCCACATACATATGGCTCAGTTCCACATCGGGGTATTGCGGGGCGACTTCGTCAAAGATTTCGCGCCAAAGCTCGGTGGTTTCCAGCACGTTCGCCTTGCCTACGCTGCATACTTTTTTGTTGCGCTTTTGCGCGGCGGCAAAGGCAACATGGGCGATGCGGCGGATTTCGCTTTCGCTGTACCGCATGGTGTTGAAGCCTTCGCGTTCGCCGTTTTCCAGTGTGCGGATGCCGCGTGGTTCGCCGAAGTAGATGTCGCCCGTAAGCTCGCGCACAATCAGAATATCCAAGCCTGCCACAACTTCGGGTTTGAGCGTTGAGGCATTGGCGAGTTCGGGATACAGGATGGCGGGTCGCAGGTTGGCGAACAGGTTGAGGTCTTTGCGGATGGCAAGCAGCCCGCGCTCGGGGCGCAAGGGGCGGTCTAGGCTGTCGTATTGGGGCGAGCCGACTGCGCCGAGCAGCACAGCATCGGCGGCGCGGCAAAGATTTTGGGTGAACTCGGGATAGGGCGCGCCGTATTGGTCGTAGGCTTCGCCGCCGAGTGGGGCGTATTGGTATTGCGCGTCTAGCCCTTGTTCAATCAGTTTGTCTAACACGCGCACGGCTTGGGCGATGATTTCGGGTCCGATGCCGTCGCCGCGTAGGATGGCGATTTTTGCTGTCATGTGGGTGTCCTTTTTGGGTGGATGATGGGAATAACGGGGTGGGATTGTAGCGGATTTTGCTTTGGGGTTTTGGTTTAAAACGGCGGTGGTGGGGTGAAAAGTGGGTTGGTTATGTTTTGTGGCAGCCTGAAAGGGGATGCTGCGGATGGCAACAAGGCGTTTGTTTGTTTTCAGGCTGCCTAAATGGAGCGTTGGCGGCTTGCCGATAAAACGTTGTTTTGTCCAACCAATGCTGCGCAATCTGCCATGTGGCGATGAGCCGTCGCCGCTCCAATCTGCAAGCGAAAGGCAGCCTGAAAATAATTTAATTCAATAAGGAAGCTGCGTTGGGTGAGATGCCAAGCCGTTTTCAGGCTGCCTACTGCTTGGCTAATGCGTCTCGCCCCATTCTTCGCGCAGCTGTTGGGCAGCCTGAAAATAGTCGTGCAATTCTTGCGCGTTGCGGTTTTTCAGGCTGCGTTCTAGTTTTTCCAGCTGGTGTTTTTGTTCGCTGATCAGTTGCAATAAGCTGTCGCGGTTGGCAAGGGCGATGTCGCGCCACATTTCGGGGCTGCTGGCGGCGATGCGGGTGAAGTCGCGAAAGCCGCTGCCTGCGAAGTTAAGGTAATGCGCGCCTTGCGGGTGGTCTAGCATTTGGTGGACGTAGGCAAAGGCGAGCAGGTGGGGGAAATGGGACACGGCGGCGAAGATTTGGTCGTGTTCGGCGGCGCTCATGTGGTGCACTTGCGCACCGATGCTTTGCCACAGCGCGGCGATGGTGTTCAGGCTGCCTGTGTCTTGCTGTTCGTGCGGGCAAAGGATGAGTTTTTTGTTTTGGTATAAGCCAAACTGGGCGGCAAGTGCGCCGCTGCGGTCGGAGCCTGCGATGGGATGGCTGGCTACGCAGCGGGCGTAGTGCTGCGGCAGATATTGGGCGAAGGCGGCAAGGGTGGCTTGTTTGGTGCTGCCTACGTCGCTGATGATGGTGTGTGGCGAGAGCAGGGGGGCGATGGCTTGGCAGATGGCAGGCTGGGTGGCAACGGGGGTGGCAATCAGGACTAAATCGCTGTTTTGTATGGATGATGGGTTGATTTGGGTGCTGGCGATGTCTATCACGCGGCGTTCTAGCGCGCGTTCTAGGTTGGTGGGGTTGAGATCAATGCCGATGATGGTGTTAACGCGGCGTTGTCGTTTTAAATCCAGCACAAACGAGCCGCCGATTAAGCCCACGCCGATAAGGGTGATTTGGTTGAGTGTCATGATGGCAGCCTGAAAAGCGGCGGATGGATGGAAGATGGCGCTTGCCGTCAACAAAAAACCTGCGTTGGAAAACACAGGTTTTTGCCGAGCCAATCAATATTTGGCAACAAAATCTGCAAAGCCGTTGATGAAGTCTTGCAGCATTTTTTGCACGGGTTCTAGCACCAATTCGCCTTGTTCGTTGAACACGCCGTTAAACACGTTGGCGACAACTGCGTTTTGCGAGAACACGGGCATATTCACAAACGCGCCCGATGCAATCACGCGCAATTGGTCGGCAACGCGCGTGCCGCCTGCCATGCCAGCGCCCACGGCAACGATGCCCAAGGGTTTGCCCGGCTATTTGCTTTGCCCCATGGGGCGCGAAGCGATGTCAATGGCGTTTTTGAGCATGGCTGAGAGCGCGCCGTTGTGTTCGGGCGATACCCACAACACGCCATCGGCGGCGGCAACGGCTTCGCGCAGCTGGGTGTAGCTTGCGGGGCTGTTGGCATCTAAATCGCGGTCGTATAGCGGCAGGGCGCTGATGTCCAACACGTTGAGTTTGAGTGCGGCGGGGGCGACGCTTTGCAAATAGCGCACAACGCCGTGGCTAAACGAGCTTTGACTGCCGCTGCCCACTAAAACGAGAATGTTTTTAGACATGATGATTTCCTTTCTAACAAGGGATTGCGAAGCGGGGGATTATACCGTTTTCAGGCTGCCTTTTGGGGGGTGGGAAAGGGGGGTAAGGCAGCCTGAAAATGGGGTTGGGCTTGTGGGTTGGATTGGCTGAAATTCGCTGTGCTCGTTTTAGCTTCGCTGAAACTCGTTGCACTCGTTTTCAGGCTGCCTTTGCTACGCGGCTGCGCGATTAAAACCCGCGCCCGTGTTCAGCCAAAAATTGCGTTTCTTCGGGCGTGTTGGTGCGCGCGAGCAGGGCGTTGCGGTGCGGATAGCGCCCGAATTGGGCGATTAGGTCGTAATGCTTGCGCTCAAAATCTTGCACGTTTTCGTTGGTGTATTGGGCAAACAAGGGCTGGGCGGCTTCGCTGAACTAGAAATCTAAAACGGCTTGATACGTTATGATGCACTCTCTTTCTGTGTGGATAAGATGGGATAGGCAGCCTGAAAACGTGGTTTTTTGTTTTTCAGGTTGCCTTTGGGGTTAGGCACTCAATGCGTTGAACACATCAAAATATTCGGGAAAGGTTTTGCCCACGCATTTGGGGTCGTTGATGATAATCGGCACGCCCATCAGCGACACCAGCGAAAAACACATCGCCATGCGGTGGTCGTCATAAGTATCAATCGCGGCGTGGGGTGTGAGCGCGGCGGGCGGCGTGATGTGGATGGCATCGGGCTCTTCGCGCACCGTTGCGCCCAGCTTGCGCAATTCGGTTGCCATCGCGGCGATGCGGTCAGTTTCTTTCACGCGCCAAGAAGCGATGTTGCGGATGCTGCACGGCGCGCCTGTTGCCAGCGCCACCACCGCCAGCGTCATCGCTGCATCGGGGATATGGTTCGCATCCAAGTCAAACGGCAGCACCGCCTGCCCCGCCGCGCGGGACACTTCAATAAAATCATCGCCCCATTGCACGGATGCGCCGATTTTTTCCAATTCACGCGCAAATGCCACATCGCCCTGAATCGCATTGCGCCCCAAGCCCGTTACCCGCACGGGGCAGCCTGAAATCAAGCCTGCCGCCAAAAAATAGCTGGCGCTAGACGCATCGCCTTCCACGTTCACCACCTGCGGCGCATGGTAACGCGCGTTTTCAGGCAGCCTGAAAACTTGGTACGACTGGTTTGCCACGTTCACGCCAAATTGCTTCATTAAATTCAACGTAATATCAATATACGGCTTGGAAATCAGCTCGCCATCCACGCGGATTTCAAACGCCTTGCCCGTGAGCGGCAGCGCCATCAGCAGCGCGGTTAAAAATTGGCTGGACACATTGCCCTTAATCGGAATCTGGCGCACGCCGTTATCCGCGCGTTCGTGGATTTGCAGCGGCGGAAAGCCCGCATTGCCCAAATAATCCACCCGCGCCCCCGCCAAGCGCAGCGCGTCCACCAAATCGCCAATCGGGCGTTCGTGCATACGCGGCACGCCGTGCAAATGATACTCGCCGCCCAAAATCGCCAGCGCAGCCGTCAGCGGGCGAAACGCCGTGCCCGCGTTGCCCAAAAACAAATCGGCCTGCTTCACCGCAAACGCGCCGCCTTGCCCCGCGATTTTCAGGCTGCCTGATGCGGTGCTTTCCAGCTTCACGCCCAGCGCGGCAAGGGCTTCCAGCATACGGTCGGTGTCGTCTGATTTGAGCAGCGAGCGGATTTCGCAAGCATTGTCGGACAACGCCGCCAGCAGCAGCGTGCGATTGCTGATGCTTTTGGAGCCGGGTAGGGCAACGGTGTTACGCGCTTTAAGCTGGCGCGGTTGGAGCGTGATGGATTCGGTCATGATGATGGATTATGAGAACAAAAGAAAGCGCGGATTATAAGGGATTATGCGGGTTTCAGGCTGCCTAGATACTGATAGGGAATTTGCTATAATTTTCTATTTTAAATATTTGGAGTAATACTTTATGAGTTTCATTAAAAAACTAGGGGCTGTACTAGATAAGCCCTAAATACCACACCATCTACGCAGCACTTTAAG
>CAUSAW010000063.1:0-11521 GCA_963529725.1 uncultured Kingella sp.
CTTCTATCGGGTGTGGTGGGTCAATCGGGTAGTGGGTAGCTTCGTATTGCTCCACCAGCGCGGCTAATACTTCGTGGTAGTCGCTGCTCTCTTGGTTTGCTGCGTCGGGGGTGCTGTCAAAGAAGCGTGATAGCACTGCCAGTGCGGTGCGGTATTCTGTTTCGTTGCGGATGGGTTTTAATGGGGGCATGGTGGTTCTCCTTATGGCTCTACTGTTTCGGCGTTAATTTGGTCGTATTGTGCGTGTGTACCTATGAATTTGATATAGGCGTATTGCGCGGAAAACCAAAACGAAACAATTAAGCGGTAGTGATTGCCTTTGATATTGAATACAACACGGTTGTTTTTGAGTACGCTCGCCGTGCCAAATTGCCGCTTGATGTCGTGCATATCGCGCCATTGGGCGGTTTTTGCTTCTGCGTGCCATGCTTTCAATGGCTGCTCTGCGTCGGGATGCTGTTCCCAAAAGGCTTTTAGGGTGGATAGTGAGATGATTTTCATGTTGGTATTATATCCCAAAATGGGATTAAATCAAGTCTCAAAAGGCTGTTTTGCCCTTTTTTTACTGTTTTCTGCCATGTGATAGGGTGTTTCCATACGTCTACACCTTTGTTTTTAAACAAATTTCACTGAATAATTATTCCATGAATGTGAAAATTTATGTTTATAAACAATATGATATGCATAATTTAAAAAAATCAGTGGGAATGAGTGGGAATTTTTTTCCTTTATTTATCAATAGTCTTTACACAATTCCCACTATTCCCACTAAAAAACGTGTTTCCTATATAGGGTGCAAGTAAAGGGCGATTAAAAAACCAGCGGTAAGGCTGGTTAGGCTTTCGAGCTGTCTAGAAAGTCTGCCCACTCTTGCATCATTTGGCGGCGTTGTTCTAGATGGCTGGAAAAATCATAGCTTGCTCGCGTCTTGTTGGGGTCTTTGTGGGCAAGCTGCCGTTCTATCCAATCGCTGTTGTATTGCTGCTCGTGTAGTAGCGTGCTGGCAGTATGGCGAAAGCCGTGCATGATTACTTTATCCAGCCAGCCTATGCGCTCTAATGCTTTGCGGGCGGCGGCTTCGCTTAGGGGCTTGCCTGCTGCTTTGTTGTGGAACACATGGGCATAATGCCCTGTTACGGGTTTCAGGCTTTCCAGTAGGGCGATGGCTTGGCAGGATAGGGGGACTATGTGGGCGATGCCGTTTTTCATCTCGTCTGCTGCTTTGCGATAGTGGGCAGCCTGAAAATCTATATCCGCCCATTTAAGCAAGCGCAATTCTGATGGGCGGGCAAACACCAGCGGGGCAAGCTGCAACAAGACTTTAACTTGTGGGCTGCCTGTGTAGCCGTCTATGGCGAGTAATAGGGCTTTTAGCTCGTGGGGGTCTGTTATGTGGCGATAGGGGCTTGCTTTGGCTTGTTGTAATTCAGGCTGCAATTCGGCGGCGGCATTGTAGGGGCATGGCTTCAAGCGGGTGGCAAAGGAGCAGATGGCGTGGGCAATATCGTAAACCTTGTTAGCGGTGGCAATCTTGCCCGTCTGCTCTATGCTCTGGATAGCGTGCAATATATCCAGCGGCTCTATATCGGCGATGCTTAGGCTGCCAAGTGGGGGGATTAGGTACAACTCTATTTGCCGCAATACACGGCTTGCATGGGCTGGTTTCCAGTCGCCCTTGTTGGCTTTAGTGGCGTGCCATTTGTGGGCAACGTGTTCAAATGTGTTGATTACACGCTTTTGCTGCTCTCGTGCTTGCTGTTGCTGGTGTGTTTTAGGATTGATGCCTTGCGATAGTAGCAGCTTGATTTTATCGCGCTCCATGCGGGCGGCTTTGAGCGATAGGGCGGGATATGTGCCAAGGTGCTGCATATCCTGCTTTTTGTTGAAGGTGTATTTGATGCGCCAGTATCGCCGCCCTTTGGCGTCTATTTGTAGGTACAAGCCCCCGCTGTCTGATAGCTGGATAGTCCCCCTATCAGGGGGCGGCGTGTGTTTGCATTGGCTGTCTGTGAGCTTCATTTAGGTACAACGCTGGTTAAAAAGGGTGGTTTAAAGGGGCGGTTTAGGGTAGTTTTTAGGTTTTGTACCTAAAATTGTACCTAAATTGCCATACGCACGATAGCAACAATTAGAACACGCTAGGAAGTAAAAAACCGCCTAAACCTTGATGGCTGGGCGGTTTTCGTTTTCCTCGCGGTTAGCTAAAAATAGCTGGAAAACATAGTTTGGTGGAGGCGGGGGGAATTGAACCCCCGTCCGAAAGTCCTCTACAGAGCGTTCTACATACTTAGTTGTGTCAATTTGGAAATCTTGTTTCTATCGCGCCGACCAACAGGCTTTCAAGAAACCAGTTGCCTTTAATCTCGCCCCCTGCCAAGCAACCCGACAGGAAACCAGCCAATGTGAAATGATGTTGCGGCGAGTTGCCCCGCACAGCCCATTGGCGAGCTGCTGCAACAGCTTGGCATTAAGCAGCCAAAGCGTAAGTTTCGTCGTTTGCGACTATTTAGATTCAGTGTTTTACGAGTTACTGAAAACTCGGTATGCCCGCATTTGCTTCGCAACCCCCGTCGAAACCAAGGTCGCCCCCAAATGAGAATGCGCGATTATACGCGGTTTAGGGCAGCCTGAAAACAAAATTTGTAGCGAGATTAGCAAACCCGCAAGACCATCAGGCAGCCTGAAAACAAAAAACCTTTATAATGCCGCCCATTCATCAACAGGAACCCCACCCCATGTACAACGTAAACACCCACGACGTGCGCCGCTTTTTCGCCCACGTTTGGCAACACCGCTTCGCTCCGCTGCAACTGGACGCTCTGCAACAAAAAGCCCTGCGGATTATTGAAGCGCACCCCGAATACGCCCATTATCTTGAAAACATTGAACGCTATTTAGACCACAACTGGACGCCCGAGCAAGGCGAAACCAACCCCTTTTTGCATCTTTCCATGCACCTTTCCATTCAAGAGCAGGTGGGCATAGACCAGCCTTTCGGCATCCGCGCGATACACGCCCAGCTTTGCGCCAAGCATCGTGATAACTGGGTGGCGGCGGAGCATGAAATGATGGACGCGCTGGCGGAAACGCTGTGGGAAGCGCAGCGGTTCAACCGCGGGCTGGATGTGAATAACTACATGACCAAGCTGCGAAAATTGGTGAACTTAGGGCAGGAATACGAAGCGCGGATTAACCCGCACGAAGTGCCGCAATCCCACAAAATCAGCGAACGCAAATAACAAAGGCAGCCTGAAAATGATTTACCCATGGCACGAAGCCGCATGGCAACAACTCGCGCAACATTGGCACAACCAGCCCAACGCATGGCTGTTCACAGGCAAAGCAGGCACAGGCAAAACCGCATTCGCGCGGCATTTTGCCCAAGCGCTGCTGTGCGAAACACCGAGCGCGAGCCACCAAGCCTGCGGGCAATGCCCATCTTGCCACCTCTTTTTGCAAGGCACGCACCCCGATTTTTACGCGCTGCAACCCGAGCAGCCTGAAACCGAAGCAGGCAGCCGCAAGCTGTTGCAAATTAAGATTGATGCCGTGCGCGCCATTTTGGAGCCGCTCACGCAATCGTCCATCCGCGGCGGGCGGCGCGTGGTATTGATCAACCCTGCCGAGAGCATGAATATTCAGGCTGCCAACGCGCTCTTGAAAATGCTGGAAGAGCCGCCCGAAGCGGTGATTTTTCTGCTGATTACCCACAACCGCGACCAACTGTTGCCCACCATCAAAAGCCGTTGTCGCCAAATGCTGCTGCCCGCGCCCAGCCAAGAAGTCGCGCTGGATTATTTGCGCGGGCAACAGATTGAGCAGCCTGAAAATTTGCTGGCGTTTCATGGCGGCGCGCCCTTGTTTGCCCATGCGCCCGAGCAAGATGCCTTGCGCGAAAAATTGCTCACGCTGCTCGCCGCGCCGCGCCTGCTGGCGATTTTGGATTACGCGGCGGAATACGATAAGCAAAAATTTCCGCTCGCCTTTTTGCTGGATTGGCTGCACAAATGGCTGATTGACATCGCATTGGCGCAACGCAACATCGCGCCGTTGTATTATCCACAACACAAAACGCACATCACGCAAATCGCCAGCAAAACCAATCCCGCCACACTTTTCGCCCTTTCAGGCAGCCTGAAAAGCCTGCACCCTTACGGTTATCACAGTTTAAATGTTAAAATGCAGACCGAATTTTTGCTGTGCGACTATCTGTCTGCCACGCTCAAAAAAAGTTAATCAAAATAAGGAAATATCATGAGTTCAGCCCCACAAGTATCCGCCCAACCTTCTGCCCCCGCCAGCGCGCCAGCGCGCATATTGCAATTGCGCTTGGAAAGCAAACCGATTATCTACGCCAGCTATATGTCGTTTTTGGAATACGGCGGCGTGTTTATGCCTAGCAACGACAAGTTTGCCATGGGCGAAGAAATTTTGCTGGTGTTGGAATTGGTTGGCCCTGCCAAAACCGAAAAATTGTTTATTAAAACCAATGTTTGCTGGATTAACGCCAACCCCAGCGGCAGCGGTCGCCCCAAAGGCGTAGGCTTGGCGTTTGGCTCGGACGAATCGGGCTTGAAAGCCAAAGCCTTGTTTGAAGCGATTTTAACGGGCTTGCTGCACAACGAACGCCCCACCTACACCATGTAAGCGCACATATTTTCAGGCTGCCGCACAACCAGTGGGCAGCCTGAAAAGTTTTCTCTCTCATCATCTTTCAAATCATGCAGTTAATAGACTCCCACTGCCACATCAATTTCCCCGATTTTGCCGACCGCATCCCCGAGCTGCTGGCCAACATGGCGCAAAACCAAGTTGCCCAAGCCCTTGCCATCAGCGTGAGCCGCGAAACCTTTGCCGAAGTGCTCGCGCTTGCCGAGACGCACGACAACATCTACGCCAGCGTCGGCGTGCATCCCGATAGCGAAACCGCCGCCGAGTTTTCCGAAGACGAATTGGTGCAACACGCCGCGCATCCGAAAGTGGTCGGCATTGGCGAAACGGGGCTGGATTACCATTGGTGCAGCGGCGATTTGGCGTGGCAGCACAACCGCTTTATCACGCATATTCAGGCTGCCAAGCGCGCGCAAGTGCCGCTGATTGTGCACACGCGTGATGCCGCCGCCGACACATTGCGCATCCTGCGCGAAACGCAAGCCGAAAAAATCCTGATTCATTGTTTTACCGAAGACACCGCTTTCGCCCAAGCCGTGCTGGACATGGGCGGCTATATTTCGTTTTCGGGCATACTCACGTTTAAAAACGCCAAAGCCATCCAAGCCGCCGCGCAATATTGCCCGCTGGATCGCATTTTGGTGGAAACCGATTCGCCGTATCTTGCGCCCGTGCCGTATCGCGGCAAGCAAAACCAGCCCGCTTATGTGCGCCACACAGCGGAATTTTTGGCGCAACTGCGAGGCGATACGCTGGAAAACATCGCAGCGGCGACCACGGCGAATTTTTATCGTTTGTTTACCAAAGTGCCGCCGATTAAGGCAGCCTGAAAATGAAACCCGCCCCCATCCTTGCCACGCTGCTCGCCGCCTGCGGCATCGCCCCGCAAACCGCTCGAGTGCAAGATTTCAGCGCATTGCGCGTGCAAGTTGCCAACACGCCCGACGGCAGCATCATCACGCTCACGGGGCTGCTTAACGACAGCGCGCTCGGCATCCGCCATGTTGAAATCAGCGGCGACCGCGCCCAACGCACCGCGCATATTGTTGTCCACAAAACCCTAGCCAGCAGCCAGCACACAGGACAACTCAACGCCCGCTTCGTGCTAGACCATCCTGTTGAACGCATCCAATTTGGCGCAGACCAGCAAACCATTTGGACAGCCGATTAAGAACCTGTATTCACTTTCAGGCTGCCTTATCGCACCAACAGCAAACTGTGCGTAATAAGGCAGCCTGAAAAACCACTCCAGAAAGTCCCACCATGCCCCCTTCTATTCCGCGCGGCGCCATCATGGCAGACATCGCCGCCCACACGCTCAGCGACGACGACCGCCAACGCCTGCTAGACCCTGCCATTGGCGGCGTGATTCTGTTTCGCCGCAATTACCAAAACCGCGAGCAACTCACCGAACTCTGCCGCCAAATCAAAGCCCTGCGCCAGCCCGAACTCATCATCGCCGTTGACCACGAAGGTGGGCGCGTGCAACGCTTTATCGACGGCTTCACCCGCCTGCCCGCCATGCGCACGTTGGGCGAACTGTGGGACAGCCAAAGCCCCGCCGCCGCCCAATCCGCCGCCGAACAAATCGGCTGGGTGCTCGCCACCGAACTCGTCGCCTGCGGCATAGATTTATCGTTCACCCCCGTGCTGGATTTAGACTGGCAACGCTGCCCCGTTATCGGCAACCGCAGCCTGCACAGGCAGCCTGAAACCGTTACCGCGCTGGCGCTGGCGCTGCAACGCGGCTTAAACCGCGGCGGCATGAAAACCTGCGGCAAGCATTTCCCCGGGCATGGTTTTGTAGAAGGCGACAGCCATCTCACCCTGCCACGCGACGAGCGCACATGGGATCAGCTGCAAGCCGACCTTGCCCCCTTCGCTGCGCTGGCAACGCAAGGCATGGCGGCCGTGATGCCTGCCCATGTTGTCTATCAAACCATAGACCCCCAGCCCGCAGGCTTCTCCGCCCATTGGCTCAAAACCGTGCTGCGCGGGCAACTGGGCTTTAACGGCGTGATTTTCTCCGACGACATGACCATGGAAGGCGCAGTCAGCGCAGGCAGCATCAGCCAGCGCTGCCAGCTTGCCTTTGCTGCAGGCTGCGACATCGCGCTGGTGTGCAACCGCCCCGATTTGGTGGACGAGTTGCGTGCCGATTTTAGGCAGCCTGAAAACCCCCACCTTCCCGCGCGTTGGCAAAACATGGCCGCCACACAAACGCCGCAGCAAGCCCAAGCCACCCTGCAAACGTCCGAGTTTCAGGCTGCCCAACGCTTAACCGTCCAGCTTGCCCAGCCGCAAGATACGGCAAACGGCGTGCAAGTGGGCGAAGCGTTTTAACGCTGTTTTCAGGCTGCCTTTTCAACGCTAAGGCAGCCTGAAAATAATTGGCAAAGCAGTCAGCAAGATTAAGCCCAGCAGCCGTTTATTGATTTTCAGGCTGCCGATTTCATCCCCAGTATCGCAAAGGACATCACCATGAATCTAACCGAAACCCTCGTGAGCAGCACGCCGATTGACGACAGCAGCTTTCTCAAAATCAGCCGCGACCAAGTTCGCCTGCCCAACGGCAATGTGCACACCCGCATCGTGGTGCGCCACCCAGGGGCAGCCTGCGTGCTCGCCACCACACCCGACAACCAAGTCGTGCTGGTGCGCCAATGGCGATACGCCACCAATCAAGCCACGCTAGAAATCCCCGCAGGCAAGCTGGACGACGGCGAAGACCCTGCCGTGTGCGCCCTGCGCGAACTGGGCGAAGAAACGCCCTACACCGCCGAGCGCGTGGAAAAAATTCTGGATTTTTATAGCGCCCCTGGCTTCTGCGACGAAGTGCTGCACCTTTACCGCGCGCGCAACATCACACCTACCAGCAGCCTGCAACCCGATGAAGACGAATTGGTGGAAACTGAGCTTTATAGCCGCGAGCAAATCCGCGAGATGCTGGCTAACGGCGAGTTTAAGGATGGGAAGACGTTGATTGCGTTGCAGTGGTGGTTGGCGGAGTAGAGAGCGGTTTAGCTGTTTTGTATTTGTTAAGGCAGCCTGAAAATGGATTGGCGAAAGCGGTAAGCAAAATAAGTTCAATCATCCGCTTGATGATTTTCAGGCTGTCTTTGTCGCGAATAATCAAGAATCATCCTGCAAACTTGTTTTGCTGATTTAATCGCACTCAGCAGCCTGAAAATAGGCAGCCTGAAAATGACTAGCGAACTGCGTTAGCAAGAATGGTTGGCAAGGCGGTAAGCGAAATAAAACCAAGCGTCCGTATCTTAGTTTTCAGGCTGCCTTTGTCGCAAATAATCAAGAATCATCGTGCAAACTTGTTTTGCTGATTTAATCGCACTCAGCAGCCTGAAAATAGGCAGCCTGAAAACAACTAACAAACCCCATCCACAAAAATAGCCCACAAACCAGCAAACCCAATAAATCCAACCATCCCCCCTTTTTCAGGCTGCCCATCCCATCCATCTCCCTCCCACAGGACTCCCCACCATGCAAACCCGTTTCGGCGATCTCATCGCGCTCGCATTAGCAGGCGAATTTGACGTTATCATCCACGGCTGCAACTGCCGCCACACCATGGGCGCAGGCATCGCCAAGCAAATCAAAGCGCAGTTTCCCGCTGCCTACGCCGCCGATTGCGCCACGCCCAAAGGCGCAAGCAAGCTCGGGCAAATCAGCAGCGCAACGGTAGATTGCAACGGGCGCGAGCTGATTATTGTGAACGCCTACACGCAAGACAACTGGCGCGGCAGCGGCGTGCTGGCAGACTATGCCGCCATCCGCGCCGCCATGCGCCAAGTGAAAGCGCAGTTTGGCGGCAAGCGCATCGGCTATCCCAAAATCGGCGCAGGCTTGGCGCGTGGCGATTGGCACGAGATCGCGCAAATCATCAACGAAGAATTGGCTGGCGAACAGCACACGCTGGTGGAATACCGCCCAGAATAATCCCCACTATCCCATCCCATGCAAACCACCATCACCCCCATCAGCGCCTACACCGACAACTACATCTGGCTTATCCAGCAAGGCAGCCAAGCCATCTGCATAGACCCTGGGCAAGCCGCGCCCGTGTTGGTATATCTACGCGCGCACGGTTTAACCCTAGCCCAAATCTGGATTACCCACGCCCATGCCGACCACACCGCAGGCATCGCCCAGCTGCAACAACACTTTTCAGGCTGCCCTGTTTACGGCGCCGCAGACATCCCCCAAGCCAGCCATATTGTTAACGAGGGCGACAGCATCGCATGGCAAAACCACCGCGCCAGCGTTTGGCACACCGCAGGGCACACCGCCAGCCACCGCTGCTATCTGCTGGATAACCAACACCTGTTCACAGGCGACACCCTGTTTTCCGCAGGCTGCGGGCGCGTGTTCCCCGATAGCCGTCCGCAATGGCTGTACCACAGCCTGCAACGCATTTTCAGGCTGCCCGATACCACCCAGCTCTACCCCGCGCACGAATACACCGCCGCCAACCTACGCTTCGCCGCCCACATAGAACCCGATAACCCCCACATCATCGCCGCGCAACAACGCGCCCAAACCATCCCCAGCCTGCCCGTAACCCTTGCCCACGAAAAGCAAATCAACCCCTTCTTGCGCGTGCACCTGCCCGCCGTGCAACAGCGCATCCGCCAGCTTACCGCGCAAGAGTATGCCAACGAAGAAGCCTATTTCATCGCCCTGCGCGAGTTGAAAAACCAGTTTTAAGTTTGCAAACAACATCTCGCCCACCCCAAGGCAGCCTGAAAACCGAAAACGGCGCAGTTTCGGCACACTTGTTTACAAGAACGCCCAAACCGCGCCGCATCCATTTTTACTCTTGCCCACCCCCGTTTCAGGCTGCCGCAATCCGCTCAGCCACCAACCGTTTCCTATCAAAAAATTCCCCATTTCGCCCAAATTTTCCCAAGTAAGCCCATCATCCCAACACAAAACGCCAAGAATGCTCGCGCAACAGCGCATCAGCGCACGCCCAGCAATAAACCATTCTTCGCAAATTTTGACAAATTTTAACAAATCCCCTATTATCCCTTTCTTCATTAAGCGGTTCAGGCTGCCTAAGCGCAGCCCAGCGCCATTATCTAACCACAAAAATAAGAGGGAGCATCATGAAACCCATTGAACTCAATGCCTATTACACCCTAATCGCCGCGACCATCGTGTTGCTGATTGGGCGTTTGATTGTTAAAAAAGTCAAATTTTTCCGAGACTTCAATATCCCAGCCCCCGTGGTCGGCGGGCTATTGGTTGCCACCATTTTCACCACCTTGTATTACACCATCGGCATCACCTTCACCTTTGAAGCATCCTTGCAATCCACCTTTATGCTGGTGTTTTTCTCGTCTATTGGCTTATCCGCCGATTTCTCGCGCCTAAAACAAGGCGGCTTCCCGCTGGTTGCCTTCTTGATTATCGTGAGCATCTTTATTTTGGTGCAAAACTTCGTTGGCATCGGCTTGGCAACCGCGCTGGGGCAAAACCCGCTGATAGGTTTGATTACAGGCTCCATCACGCTCACAGGCGGGCACGGCACAGGCGCAGCCTACGGCGACACGCTTGCCAATAAATACGGCATTCAAGGCGCGGTGGAAATGGCAATGGTTTCCGCCACTTACGGCTTGGTATCAGGCGGCTTGATTGGCGGCCCCGTTGCCCGCCGCTTGGTAAATAAAATGGGACGACAACCCCTTGCCGAAGCCAGCGACGACAACGACAGCAACGACAACTACGACGACAAAACCTTTGAACAAGCGCACCGCCGTCGCCTGATCACTGCCGAATCCGCCATTGAAACCATGGCGCTGTTCGCCGCTTGTCTTGCGTTCTCATCATTTATGGTGGGCTATATGAAAGAAATCGCGCCCGATTTCAAACTGCCGCAATTCGTTTGGGCGCTGGGCTTCGGCGTGGTGTTGCGCAACGCGCTCACGGGCATTTTCCGCTTCAATATGTTTGACCGCGCGATTGATGTGTTCGGCAACGCCGCGTTAAGCCTATTCCTTGCTATGGCATTGATGAGCATGAAACTGTGGCAACTGGCGGGCATGGCAGGGCCAATGATGATTATCTTGCTGGTGCAAACCGTGGTGATGATTTTCTACGCCTACTTCATCACCTTCCGCTTTATGGGCAAAGACTACGATGCCGCCATTCTCGCCGCAGGGCATTGCGGCTTCGGGCTGGGCGCAACCCCCACCGCCGTTGCCAATATGCAATCGGTAACGGGCACATTCGGCCCATCGCACAAAGCATTCTTGATTGTGCCGCTGGTGGGCGCGTTCTTCATTGACTTGATTAACGCCGCCATCCTAGACCGCATGATGGCGTTCTTTGGCTAAATACTGTTGTGTTGATTTCAGGCTGCCTTTTCCTAGCGATTAAGACAGCCTGAAAAGTAATAAGCGTCCACGCTAAACGTAAAACGGATTGCAGGCTGCCCTAATTGATTGTGCTAAGGCAGCCTGAAAATTGTTTGGTGGTGTCCTAAAAAGTATGCTGACATAAAACGTCAAACCAATAACGACATTTCTATCGTACAAAATTTCCTGTTAAAACAGCGGAATTTGGCTAATTTAAATTACTAAAAAAACAAGCAGCATACTTTTTAGGACACCACCAATTGTTTTTGGGATGTGATTTAAGCTGTTTGAGTTGGAGCAGCAGAGCTTGGGTTTGCAAAGATGTGCGCTGATTGATTTCAGGCTGCCGTATCTTAACGATTTGAGGCAGCCTGAAAATGCCAAACCGCCCACAATAAAAAAGGGGCTGACGTAGATTAGCTGTAGGAAATCGTCGCGTTGTTTACACCACAGGTTGAGAAAAGTAAGCCTGCAAG
>CAUSAW010000064.1:0-10861 GCA_963529725.1 uncultured Kingella sp.
TAGACCAAGTGCGCCGCCGCCGCACGTTTGCCATCATCTCCCACCCCGACGCGGGCAAAACCACGCTCACCGAAAAACTGCTGCTGTTCTCAGGCGCAATCCAAAGCGCGGGCACAGTCAAAGGCAAAAAAACGGGCAAATTCGCCACTTCCGACTGGATGGAAATTGAAAAACAACGCGGCATTTCCGTGGCTTCGTCCGTGATGCAGTTTGACTACAAAGACCACACCGTCAACCTGCTGGACACGCCGGGGCACCAAGACTTCTCGGAAGACACCTACCGCGTGCTCACCGCCGTGGACAGCGCCTTGATGGTCATCGACGCGGCAAAAGGCGTGGAAGCGCAAACCATCAAACTCTTGAACGTCTGCCGCCTGCGTAACACGCCCATCGTAACCTTTATGAACAAATACGACCGCGAAGTGCGCGACAGCCTAGAACTCTTGGACGAAGTGGAAAACGTGCTGCAAATCCGTTGCGCGCCCGTAACTTGGCCCATCAGCATGGGCAAAAACTTCAAGGGCGTGTACCACATTCTGAACGACGAAGTGTATTTGTTTGAAGCGGGCGGCGAGCGTTTACCGCACGAGTTTGACGTGATTAAAGGCATTGACAATCCCGAGCTGGCGCAACGTTTTCCGCTGGAAATCCAGCAGCTGCGCGATGAGATTGAGCTGGTTCAGGCTGCGTCCAACGAGTTTAGCTTGGACGAATTTTTGGCAGGCGAACTCACACCCGTGTTCTTCGGCTCGGCAATCAACAATTTCGGCATTCAAGAGATTTTAAACTCGCTGATTGACTGGGCGCCCGCGCCGCAGCCGCGCGATGCCACCGTGCGCCAAGTTGCGCCCGATGAAGCCAAGTTTTCGGGATTTGTGTTTAAAATCCAAGCCAATATGGACCCGAAACACCGTGACCGCATCGCCTTTTTGCGCGTCTGCTCGGGCAAATTCGAGCGCGGCATGAAGATGAAGCACCTGCGCATCAACCGCGAAATCGCCGCCAGCAGCGTGGTTACCTTTATGTCGCACGACCGCGAGCTGGTGGAAGAAGCGTTTGCGGGCGACATCATTGGCATTCCGAATCACGGCAATATCCAAATCGGCGACAGTTTTTCCGAAGGCGAGCAGCTGGCGTTTACCGGCATTCCGTTTTTCGCGCCCGAACTGTTCCGCAGCGTCCGCATCAAAAACCCGCTGAAAATCAAGCAACTGCAAAAAGGTTTGCAACAACTCGGCGAAGAAGGTGCGGTGCAGGTGTTCAAGCCGATGAGTGGCGCGGATTTGATTTTGGGCGCAGTGGGCGTGTTGCAGTTTGAAGTGGTAACCTCGCGGCTGGCGAACGAATACGGCGTGGAAGCGGTGTTTGACAACGCATCGATTTGGTCGGCGCGCTGGGTATCGTGCGACGACAAGAAAAAGCTCGCCGAGTTTGAAAAAGCCAACGCCGCTAATCTGGCGATTGACGCCGGCGGCAACCTCGCCTACCTCGCCCCCAACCGCGTGAACTTGAATCTCACCCAAGAGCGCTGGCCGGACATCGTGTTCCACGAAACGCGCGAGCATTCGGTGAAGTTGAACGATTGACGGCAAAGGCAGCCTGAAAGTGTTTTTCAGGCTGCCTTTTAACGCAGTAATCAATAAGGAATCCATAATGACCCCCATCGCCCAAATCCGACAAATCCGCATCGGGCAGCCTGAAAACTTTGCCCGCAACCAACAAAGCGCGATTAACAAGCAGCCTGTCAGCGGCAAAATCGCCGTTACGCCCAGCGGTTTGGCGGGCGACGAGGTGGGCGATCCGCGTTTTCACGGCGGCGCGGACAAGGCGGTGCACGTTTATGCGCTACACCATTACGACACTTGGCGGCGCGAGCTGCCTGCGGCGCAAAATATGCACGCAGGCGGCTTTGGCGAGAATTTTTGTCTGGATGGCGCGGATGAGCATTCGGTGTGCATCGGCGACGAATGGCAGATTGGCACGGCGCGTTTTGCCGTGAGCCAAGGGCGGCAGCCGTGTTGGAAGCTGAACGAGCGTTTCGGCATCGCGGATATGGCGTTGCGCGTGCAGCAGAGTTTGCGCTGCGGCTGGTATCTGCGCGTGTTGGCGGCGGGCGAAGTGGCGGCGGGCGATGAAGTGTTTTTGCTCTCGCGACCGTTTCCCGAATGGTCGGTGGCGCGGGTGCTGGCGCTGATTGACAGCCGCTGTTGCGATGCAGACGAAATGCGCGCCGTATTGCGCCTGCCGCTGACCAAATCGTGGGCGCGGCTGTTTGCGCGGCGGCTGGAAACGGGCGGGTGCGAAGATTGGGACAGACGTTTGTTCGGCGACAGCCGCGACTGCAAAAAGGCAGCCTGAAAACGAGCAAAGCGAGTTTCAGCGAAGCTAAAAACGGAAAACGGGTTTTCAGGCTGCCTTTGTTGGTTTTCTATGCTGCTTGTTTTGCTGATAATCTGATTACCAACGCTCGCGCACAAATCGGCACGACACTCCAAGCTGTAAACCACAAGCCATTCGCTCATTCAACCCAACTCAATCCATCAAACAAAGCATAAGGCAGCCTGAAAAACGGAAAACTCGTTTTCAGGCTGCCTTTGAATTGGCTGGGAACGATAAAATGATGCCGTTGCTTGATGGCTTGACTGCCGCCGTTTTAGCTTCGCTGAAACTCGCTTTGCTCGTTTTCAGGCTGCCTCAATGCGCCACGTCGCCGTAAAGGCGCTTGCAAATTTCTGCCGACAAATCGGCGCGGTTAAGCGTGTAAAAATGCAGCCCCGGCGCGCCACCTTGCAGCAAGCGTTCGCACATTTGGGTTACCACATCCAGCGAGAAAGCGCGGATGGATTCGGCATCGTCGGCATAGGAATACAGTTTGAGCCGCAGCCAGCGGGGGATTTCCGCGCCGCACATATCGGAAAAGCGCACCAGCTTGGTGAAACTTTCCACGGGGATGATACCAGGGATGATGGGGATGGTTACGCCTGCGCGTTGAGCATCGTCCACAAAGTGAAAATAGGCATCGGCGTTAAAAAAGTATTGCGTGATGGCGCTGTCTGCGCCTGCGTTCACTTTTTGCACGAAGTAGCGCAAATCGTCGGCGGCGTTTTGCGATTGGGGATGGTATTCGGGATAGGCGGCGACAATGGTGTGGAAGTGGTCGCCAAATTTTTGTTTGACTAGGGCGACGAGTTCGTTGGCGTAGCGCAAGCCTTCCATGCCAAAGCCTGTGCCCGATGGGATGTCGCCGCGCAGGGCAATCAGGCGGTTTACGCCGATGTCTTTGTATTGTTGCAACAGCGCGATGATTTCGTCTTCCAGCATGCCGATGCAGGGCAAATGGGGGGCGGCGGGGGTTTGCTCGTTCAAAATATCGCGCACGGTTTGCAGCGTGCCATCGCGCGTGGAGCCGCCTGCGCCTGAGGTGCAGGAGAAAAATTGGGGATTGAATTGTTTGAGCTGCTGGCGCACGAGAATTTGCTTGGCGCGTCCTTCGGGCGTGCGGGTGGGGAAAAATTCAAAACTCACGTTGCGGGATGCGGCGGTTTGGGTCATGGCGGAATTCCTTTTTTGCGGTTGAACGGGGCTTGGGCGGGTGTTGCCACGGCGTGCCAAGTCGTTTGAGATTGCTTGAAGCCTGCGCTTTGGGCGTGCGGCAGTTGGCAAACATGTTTTAGCGTCACTGAAACTTGCTTTGCTCGTTTTCAGGCTGCCTTAAAGCGGCGGGGTTGGGCAATAAACTCTGTTTTAGCTTCGCTGAAACTCGCTTTGCTCGTTTTCAGGCTGCCTTTGTGTGAACAAAAGCGTGCGCTATCGCGTTGGAGATAATTTCAGCATAATAAGCGTGCTGGGTTTAATTTAGGCAGCCTGAAAGCTGGGTTAATCCGTTTTAGCTTCGCAGAAGCTCGTCAACTTGCTTTCAGGCTGCCTTTTTGGGGCGCGGGACGGTGTGTTATGCCGCCTTGTGCGTCCGTTTATTTCGCTGCAAATTCGCTGCGCAGCTTGTGGGTTACATTCATCATCACGCGCAATTGCTCAAGCGTTTCTGCCCAGCCGCGCGTTTTCAAACCGCAATCGGGGTTCACCCACAAGCGTTCCAGCGGCACCACGCTGATGGCTTTGCGCAGCAAATGTTCCACTTCGGCTTCGGTGGGCACGCGCGGGCTGTGGATGTCGTACACGCCAGGCCCGATGTCGTTGGGGTATTTGAATTCGCCAAACGCGGTTAGCAAATCCATGTCGGAGCGCGAAGTTTCAATGGTAATCACATCCGCATCCATGCTGGCGATGGCGGGCAAGATGTCGTTGAACTCGCTGTAACACATATGAGTGTGGATTTGCGTGCTGTTTGCCGTGCCTGTGCTGGTTAAGCGGAAGCTCTCGCAAGCCCATGCAAGATATTCATCCCATTGGTTTTTCTTCAACGGCATCGCTTCGCGGATGGCAGGTTCGTCAATTTGGATAACCGTGATGCCTGCGCGTTCCAAATCCAGCACTTCATCGTTCAGCGCCAACGCGATTTGTTTGCACACTTGCGCCAGCGGCACATCGTCGCGCACAAAAGACCATTTAAACATGGTAACAGGGCCAGTCAGCATCCCTTTCATCGGGCGTTTGGTTAGGCTTTGCGCGTAGCTAGACCAATAAACCGTCATCGGGTTGGGGCGCGATACATCGCCGTAGATGATGGGCGGTTTCACGCAGCGGCTGCCGTAGCTTTGCACCCAGCCAAACAGGCTGAAACAATAACCCGCCAGCTGTTCGCCAAAATATTCCACCATATCGTTGCGCTCGGCTTCGCCGTGTACCAACACGTCAATGCCCAATTTTTCTTGCTCGGCAACGCAGTAGGCGATTTCTTTTTTCATCGCCGCATCGTAATCAGCAGCGGAAAGCTCGCCTTTTTTAAACGCGGCGCGAGCTTGGCGGATTTCGGTGGTTTGCGGGAATGAACCGATGGTGGTGGTGGGCAGCAGCGGCAAATGCAGCTGCGCTTGTTGCGCCTTGATGCGCTCGGCAAACGGTGCGCCGCGTTGGTCTGCGCCTTGTGGCAGATTGGCGATGCGCGCTTGCACGGCGGCGTTGTGGATTTTGCTGTTGCTGGCGCGGTCGGCAGCGGCGGCATCGGATGCGGCTAAGGCAGCCTGAATGCTGTCTAAACCGTTTTGCAAGGCTTGTTTGATGTTGCCCAGTTCCACCAATTTTTGCGCGGCAAACGCCATCCAAGATTTGATTTCGGGGTCTAGTTTTTCTTCCAGCGCAAGGTCTTGCGGGCTGTGCAGCAAGGAGCAGCTAGGCGCAATCCACAAGTTATCGCCAAATTTGGCTTTTACCGCTTGCAAGTTGGCAATCACTTGGCGCAAGTTGGCACGCCACACATTGCGCCCATCTATCACGCCTGCGGACAGAATCTTGTCGCTGCCCAGTTTTTCCACAAACACCGCCAACTGTTCGGGCGCGCGCACGCAATCAATGTGCACACCGCTAATCGGCAAGCTGTTTAACAACGCCGCGTGTTCGGCAACGCTGGCAAAATAAGTGCCCAAGATAATGCGCACAGGCGTTTGCGCGAGGGCTTGATACACGTTGGGGAAGGCTTCCAGCCAAGGTTTGCCCGCATCCACCGCCAAAATTGGCTCGTCAATTTGCACGTATTCCACGCCTTCTGCGGCGATGGCTTGCAGCAATTGTTGGTAAACAGGCAACAGCTTGGGCATCAGCGTTTTGATGCGGCAGCCGAAGTCTTCTTTTTTCTTGCCCAGCCACAGCAGCGTGAGCGGTCCAACCAATGTGGGCTTAACGGCGTGTCCTTGCGCTTTGGCTTCGCGAATTTGCGCGATTAGGCGCTCGGGGTGGGCGGAGAATTGGGTGTCGGCATGCCATTCGGGCACGATGTAGTGGTAGTTGGTGTCAAACCATTTGGTCATTTCCATCGCAAATTGGGTGGCGTTGCCGCGTGCCAGTTCAAAATATTGCGGCAGGGTTAAGTTGGCAGCCTGAAAACCAAATCGCGCAGGAATCGCGCCCACCGCGCACAGCAAATCAAGCACATGGTCGTAAAACGAAAAATCGCCCACGGGCAGCAAATCCGCGCCTGCTGCGCGTTGCGTTGCCCAGTTGGTGCGGCGGATTTCGGCAGCAACGGCTTGCAATTCGCTTTCGCTGGTTGCGCCTTTCCAGAAGGATTCGGTGGCGAATTTCAGCTCGCGTTTGCCGCCGATGCGGGGATAGCCTGATAGGTGGAAGGTGGTCATGGTGGGTCTCCGTGGTAAGGGTTTTGCAGTTAATGTTTCAGGCTGCATATTGCGCTTGATTTTGCATGAATACAAATGAAAAATTCGGCTGTTTGTATGAATGGTTTTAATGATTAGGCAACCTGAAAGGGGGGACGTAATCCAAATGGATTGAGCCAGAACGTGCGTTGCGCCGCACACCACGCTTTGGGTTGGCGCTTTGTGGTTGCCATTTTAGGCAGCCTGAAAACCAATTTATTCAGCAAAAAAAACGTTTGGCTTAATACCAAACGATTTTTGTTTTTCAGGCTGCCTTTGATGATGTTTAAGGCAGCCTGAAAATGGATTGAGCGCGGTAAACATAAGCTGCACCACTTCACGCGCGGCATTTGCCGCATACGCCTGTGAGCACAACGTGTTCTTCGTTGAGCGCAAAGCCTGTTTGTTCTACGGCTTGGTGCAGGGCTTGCCATTCGCGGTTTAGGCTTTGTTCGTCCACCGTGCCGCATTGGGTGCACACAAGGATGAAGCTGCTGTTGTGGCTGTGCGCATCGCTGTGGCAATGGCTGTTGCATTCGTGTTGCACATGGCTGCATAGAATGTAGCCGTTTACGGCGGGGATTTTGTGCAGCACGCCTTGCTCTGCCCAGAAGTCTAGGGCGCGGTAGGCGGTGGGCGGGGCGAGTACGTTGTCGCTTTCGCGCTGCATTTGCGCCAGCACGGTGTAGGCTTTTATCACGCCATCCAGCCGCAATACGATGTCTAAAACGTGTTCGCGCAGCGGGGTTACTTGAACATTTTGGGCGCGGCATTGGGCGAGTATATTTTGTTTGATGTTCATGGCTGTCTTTCGTTTGGGGAGCGTTACGGGGATTGTACGCTAAGAATGGGGGGAGGATGTTTAAATAACGGCGTGAGTGAAGTTATGGCGGGGGGCTGTTTAACCTGCCACCCCATCCTAGCCTTTTCCCGCCCGCGGGGGAAGGAACAGATGACTGAATGGCTTGCCGTCCGCAACAATAACGTCAGCATACTTTTTAGAACACCGTCCACTCGTTTTCAGGCTGCCTTTATAGGCAAACAGGTAAGCAACATAGGCAGCCTGAAACCCATTAGGCAGCCTGAAACCGTTTGCGCCCTGCCCTGCTCTACCTAAACCGCGTTGCTACAGCTCGCTCGCCCAGCATGGCAACCAAGCTATCTAACAATTCGTTGCTCAACACCAGCCGCCATTGGGCGTTGGGCAGCAGCGTGCCGTGGGCGCGTTCGTTGGCGTAGGTCAAAATCAGCGGGATTTTGTTGCCCGTGGCTTGGGTGTGTGGGCGCAGCAGTTTGGCAAGGGCGGCGATATCGTGCTCGGGGCGCAGATTGAGCGTGAGGCTGATGGCAAAGCGCGAGCGAGCTTCGTTGAGCCTGTGGATGCCTGCTTGTTTTTGCTCTTCGCTGCCGATGTTGGCTACATTGATGCGCAAGCCGCCATCAGGGTTAAAGCGGTCTTCGCGCACGGTGCAGTCGCAGATTAGGATTTGGTCGGCTTTCAGCGTTTCTTTGGGGATGCTGTCCAGCAAATCGCCGCGGATGATGACTTCTTGCTTGGCGGTGTCGTCTTCCAGCAGCAGGGCAATCATTTTGCCGTTTTTGGTCATGATGCTGCGGATGGATGTGGCAAAGCCTGCGATGCGTTGCGTGCCGTCTTTGGCTTTCAGGCTGCCTAATGGCGTGGGCGCAAAGGCGCGCACTTCGCTGCCATAGGGCGCAAACGGATGCCCGCTTAAATAAAAACCAATGGCTTGCTTTTCTTCGGCGAGCTTGGTGGCTTCGTTCCACGGCTCAATGTATTGCAGCGGCACATCTGCCAGCGCGTCTTCCACCATATCAAACAAGCCGCCTTGGTTGGCGTTGTCGGCTTTTTGCTCGGCTTGGGCGATGGCAAGGTCAATATTGCCCAGCAGCATGGCGCGGTTGGGCTCTATGCTGTCAAACGCGCCGCCGCGAATCAGTGCTTCCAGCACGCGGCGATTGGCGTGTTGCTTGCCCACGCGTTCGCAAAAATCAAACAAATCGGTGAACTTGCCGCCGCTCTCCCGCGCCGCCACAATAGCGTTGACCGCCGCTTCGCCTGTGCCTTTGATTGCGCCCAGCGCGTAGCGGATTTGTTTTTGCGCGTTAGGGATAAAGCGGTAAAACGATTCGTTTACATCGGGCGGCAAAAAGCGGATGCCGTTGAGCTTGCTTTGCGCGTCATCAAAAAACACTTTGAGCTGGTCGGTGTTGTCCAATTCGGACGACATCGTCGCCGCCATAAATTCGGCGGGGTAATGCGCTTTGAGCCACGCGGTTTGGTACGACACATAGGCATAGGCGGCGGCGTGCGATTTATTGAAACCGTAGCCGGCGAATTTTTCCATGTAGTCAAAAATTTCATCGGCTTTTTCGCGGCTGATGCCTTGTTCTGCCGCGCCCTTGGCGAAGATTTCGCGGTGTTTCACCATCTCTTCGGGCTTTTTCTTGCCCATCGCGCGGCGCAGCAAATCCGCGCCGCCCAGCGAATAGCCGCCGATGACTTGCGCCGCTTGCATCACCTGCTCTTGGTACACCATAATGCCGTAGGTTGGCTCTAACACAGGTTCCAGCAGCGGGTGCATATATTCAAACTTCGCGCCTTTCATCCGTTCAATAAAGTCGGGAATCAAATCCATGGGGCCGGGGCGATACAGCGACACAAAGGCGATGATTTCTTCCAAATTGGTGGTGTTGGCTTGCGCCAGCATTTTCTTCATGCCGCTGGATTCAAACTGGAACACGGCGGTGGTGTTGGCATCGCGGAAAATTTTGTAGGCAACTTGGTCGTCCAGCGGGATATGGCTCACATCCACATGCTCGCCTGTGGTTTGGCGGATGAAGTTTTGCGCCATTTCAATAATGGTTAAGTTGCGCAGCCCCAAAAAGTCAAACTTCACCAGCCCAATTTCTTCCACATCGCCCTTGTCAAACATAGACACAGGCGAGGCATTTTCATCGGCTTGGTACACGCCGCAAAAATCGGAAATTTTGCTCGGCGCAATCAACACGCCGCCTGCGTGCATCCCCAAATTGCGGGTTAAATCTTCCAGCTTCATGGCAAGGTTGAGCAGCTCATCAGCTTCTTCTTCGCGGATGATTTGTTCAATTTCGGGCTCGGCGGCGAGCGCGTCTTTCAGATGCAGCGGCTTGTTGGCTTCCAGAGGAATGAGTTTGGACAAGCGGTCGCACAGGGCAAACGGCAGTTGCAACACGCGCCCCACATCGCGGATTACGGCTTTGGACGACATCGCGCCAAAGGTTACGATTTGGCTCACGGCTTGTTTGCCGTATTTTTCGCGCACATATTCAATCACGCGCCCGCGATTGGCTTGGCAGAAGTCAATATCAAAGTCGGGCATGGACACGCGCTCGGGGTTGAGAAATCGCTCAAACAGCAGCGCGTATTTCAGCGGGTCTAGGTCGGTGATTTTGAGCGAATACGCCACCAGCGAGCCTGCGCCCGAGCCGCGCCCCGGCCCAACGGGGCAGCCGTGGTTTTTTGCCCAGTTGATAAAGTCTTGCACGATAAGAAAGTAACCCGGAAACTGCATTTTGATGATGATGTCTAGTTCAAAATCCAGCCGCGCTTGGTATTCAGGCTGCCTTTGGGCGCGCTCGGCTTCGTTGGGATACAGCACGGCTAGGCGTTCTTGCAGCCCTTCGTTGGCAAGATGGCGCAGGTAGTCGTTTAAATCCATGCCATCGGGCGTGGGAAACAGCGGCAGGAAGTTTTTGCCCAGTGTGAGCGTGAGGTTGCAGCGTTTGGCGATTTCTTGGCTGTTGTGCAGGGCTTCGGGGATGTCGGCGAAGCGGGCGGCAAAATCGGCGGCGCTGAGAAAATGCTGGCTGGGGGTGAAGTCGTGCGGGCGTTTGGAGTCAATGAGCGTCCAGCCGCCTGCGATACACACGCGCGCGTCGTGGGCTTTGTAGTCGCCTGATTGCAAAAATTGGGTGGGATGGGTGGCAACCACGGGCAGTTGCAGGGCTTGGGCGATTTTCAGGCTGCCTGAAACGCTGGTTTCCCAGTCGGGCTTTTCGGGCAGGCGTTGCAGTTCCAAATAAAAGGCGTTGGGAAACCATGCTGCGTATTTTTGCGCGGCGGCGCGGGCTTTGTCTTCGTTGCCCAGCATTAAATGGCTGCCCACTTCGCCCATGTGCGCGCCCGATAGGCACAGCAAGCCGCTGTTGTCGCCTTGGGCGAGCCATGCTTGGTTGATTTGCGGGGTGTGTTTGTTGCGATCGTCGGCTTCAAAGGCGGCAGTAAGCAGTTCGTTCAGGCGGACATAGCCTTGCTCGTTGCAAATCAGCAGCACGGCGCGATAGGGGTTTTCAGGCTGCTCGGGGTTTTCTATGCGCACGTCTGCGCCGCAAATGGGCTTGATGCCTGCTTTGCGACAGGCTTTGTAGAATTTGAGCAGCCCAAAGGTGTTCATCAGATCGGTGAGCGCAAGAGCAGGATAGTTTTCGGCGCGAGCGGCGGCAACGTAGTCGCTGATGCGGATGATGCTGTCGGTGATGGAAAATTCGGAGTGGGCACGAAGGGGGATGGGGGTCATGGCGGGGGGGTG
>CAUSAW010000065.1:0-10812 GCA_963529725.1 uncultured Kingella sp.
TTAAAGTGCTGCGTAGATGGTGTGGTATTTAGGGCTTATCTAGTACAGCCCCATAAGATATTAGCTATTGAGGATGTTAATGGGGATGGTTATTTAGATATTCTAGCAGCACACTTACCACCAATGACATCAGCTTATGTAAGCAGTATTATTTATGTATACAAACCAGAATTTAAAAATTTTTCAGAAAGCGAGGGTATCATACAACAAGGGACAGTTGATACGCCTCTACGAGGATGCATTAGTGTGCAATATCCATTCTCCACTCGTCCAGATACAGAAATTATGACAGATTTTTATTGCTGGAAAAATGGCAAATGGAAACCAGTCAATCTTAAACTTAAACAACCCGCATAAGGATGGAAAATGATGAAATTTATTGCAAATATAGTGCTATTATCTGTTCTGCTAGGCTGTTCAAGCCGACATACACCTATTAGCTCAACGAATAAATCAAATCATAGCGAGAAAGCACAAGAAAAAACAGAAGCTGAATTGGATAAAGAAAGCAGCATTTATCCGCCCATAAAAGATTTTCCATTTGAAGTTAAAGTTGTTCCCGTTCTTGATATAGATGAAGAACAAACTGAATTAACAAAAAATAAATCGAACTATCCCAAAATAGGAGGTGGATACAATATATTAGTTACTAATAAAATAAATCATGAAATTCAAGTTTTAGGTCCTGAAATAATATTTTTGCCTCGTATTGCGGATAAAATATTAGCCATTGAGGATTTTAACGGGGATGGTTATTTAGATATAATAGCAGCAGCCCCAGCACCAATGGGATCCGCCTATACAAGCGGTACTATTTATGTATATGACCCAAAATTTGAAAAATTTTCGGAAAGCAAGGGCATCATACAACAAGGCACAATTGATACTCCTCTACGAGGATGCATTAGTGTGCAATATCCATTCTCCACTCGTCCAGATATGGAAATTATGACAGATTTTTATTGCTGGAAAAATGGTGAATGGAAACCAATCAATCTTAAACTTAAACAACCCACATAAGGATTAAAATCATGGCATTTAATCAAAGAAAATATGAAGCGGCTAGAGATCAATTAATAGTAGACAATGAACGTATTGTTAATAACGTTTATCTTGATATTTGGGGCATTCCCACAGCAGGAAAAGGGGTTGCTTTAATTGCAACGCCTAATAGGCGTAATGGGCAGCGTTATACTGTTGATGAACCAAAAGTTAATGGATTGTCCGAAGTATTAGGATTATCGGATAAAGATAAATCTCAATTTATGAAGCTGATGCAACAACAAGCACAGAATCTAAACACATTTTCTCGCCCAGTCTATCCAAAAGGAATAGGACAAACAAATCTAACTAATTTTTTAAAATCGCCACTAGGTAGTGCTTCTGAACAATTATTTGGACCGATTACAATGGGAGAAAAAAAGAGCTTTGATATTCTAACGAATAGTAAAAGCGTGATGCAAATAAAATTTACTGACCAACAATCTGACGAACTATATAGAAAAACAACAATTGAAGAAAAAGAAAAAATTTTGGATAGATATGTTTTAAACAAAGTAGGATGCCCCAAAGAGGCTTTATCCGAAAACCAGCGCGCCGCTCTTTTTTCTATGGTTTATCATGGGGCAGCAGATAAAGCTAGGGCAGCAGCATCTGTTATCAAACAATATTCAGAAGGTAAAATATCAGAAGAGGTTTATCATAAAAGAATGGAAGCAACCGTTTTGCATCCTCAATTTCAAGGTCCAAATAAACAATATTTAGGGCGTTCACGCAGAGAACTTAACCTGATACAAGATGTTATTCCTAGAATAACCAAACACAGCGCATTAGACGATTTGGATAATTTCGCTCAAACCCAAGTAGCCACTGCCCAGCTTTCTCCTGCTGCGGCAAAACTGGCGGGGCAATGCGAAAAACAACTGATTGCCTTTTGCGAGAGAAACAATATCTCTGCTACCCATCCAGATGACTATAAAAATATTGCCATGGCGCTGACTGCCAAAGGGATTGAAGCAAGAATGAGCAGAGTTGAAAGCGTAAACGTTGATTTAGATGGGAACTCTGTTGCTATTTTTAGCCATGAACCTGATTTGCGTTATGCTAAGATGCAACTAGATACCGCGACAAAAACACCTGCTCATGAAAGCACTCTCCAAGTTGCCCAAGCAGAAAACACGCTTGCTAGAGAGCAGGCAGAACGGCAGTTTGCTCAAAACCAATCTCAGGGACCAAAAATAAGCTAATTTTTAGCTTTATAATCAAGCCCAAAGTAAATAATTACTTTGGGTTTGGTTTTTTTATTAACTTAAATTAAATTGGATTTATACAACATGGAAACCATCCGAAAACTCAGTCAATTTGTTGGAAAAACGTTTGCCTTGTGGGCGGCGTTGTTTGCTTTTATCGGGTTTATGTCGCCCGAAGCGTTTAAATGGGTGTTGCCGCTGATTACTTATTTGCTGGGCATCATTATGTTTGGCATGGGGCTTACCTTGTCGCCCAACGATTTTAAGATTATCGGGCAGCAGCCCAAAGCGGTGATTGTGGGTGTGGTGGCGCAGTTTGCCATTATGCCGAGTATTGCTTTTGCGCTGGCCAAGGCGTTTGACTTGCCTGCGGATATTGCGGTGGGCGTGATTTTGGTGGGGTCTTGCCCTGGTGGCACGGCGTCTAATGTAATTACTTATTTGGCAAAGGGCAATGTGCCGCTGAGCGTGGCGGTTACTTCGGTGTCCACGCTGCTTGCGCCGTTGCTCACGCCTGCGGTGTTTTATGTGTTTGCGAACCAATGGTTGGACATTGACGCAAGTTCTATGTTTATTTCCATCGCGCAGATTGTGATTTTGCCGATTGTGTTGGGCGTGTTGATGCACAAATTTTTCCGTAAACAAACGGATGCGGCGGCAGAAGCCTTGCCTTTGGTGTCGGTGGTATCTATTGTGTTGATTATTGCGGCGGTGGTGGGCGCGAGCAAAGGGCGGATTGTGGAAAGCGGCGCGCTGATTTTTGCGGTGGTGATTTTGCACAACGGCTTGGGCTATTTGCTCGGCTTTTTGGCGGCGCGCGTGATGGGCTTACCGTATGACGCGCAAAAAACGCTGGCGGTGGAAGTGGGGATGCAAAACTCGGGCTTGGGCGTGGCATTGGCGAAACTGCATTTTGCCGCATTGCCTGTGGTGGCGGTGCCCAGCGCGATTTTTAGCGTGTGGCACAACATCTCGGGCGCGTTGCTGGCGACTTATTGGGCAGCGGAGTTTGAGCGAGCCGAAAAAGCCAAAGCAGAAAAGACTAAACAAGCGTAAAACAGATTTTCAGGCTGCCTTGATGATGATTGGGGCAGCCTGAAAACAATGGAGACAGCGTGATGATGCGAAAAATGGGCTTAGCCACCTTGCTCTGCTTGGCATTAACCGCCTGCGCCAGCACAGGCTCGGGCGCGTTTGGCTCGGGGGAGACGGCGCGCAAAGTAACGCGGGCAACAGAATATATTGTGTTTACGCCGCTGTGTTTTTGGTATGGGATTTGCCCTGATTTGGGGGATGATGAGTTTTAGCGGGGCGTGTTTTTCAGGCTGCCTTTGAACAATAAGGCAGCCTGAAACGCATAAACAATCGAACAAGCATTGTGCCCGCCCAAAGCTTGTTTGCCTAAGCAACATCATGGCGACAAGCCATCGCCGCTCCATTTGCGGCAGCCTGAAAAAAGGCAGCCTGAAAACGCCCCAACCGCATTTTCAGGCTGCCTTATTATTTCGCGCTGCTTACCGCGCCGTCATTCAATATTCTGCACCTGCTCGCGCATCTGCTCAATCAACACTTTCAATTCCACCGAAACCTGCGTGCATTCGTTGGCAATCGCTTTGCTGCCCAGCGTATTGGCTTCGCGGTTTAATTCTTGCATCAGAAAATCCAGCCGTTTGCCAATCGTGCCATCGTGTTGGGTAACAATGCGGCGCACCTCGGTGATGTGCGTGTGCAAGCGGTTAAATTCCTCGTCCACATCGGCTTTTTGCATATAAAGCGCAAATTCTTGCTTCAAGCGGTCTTCGTCAATGCTTACCACTGCTTCTTGCAAGCGACGGCGGCAACGCGCCAAATGCTCTTGCAACAGCTGCGGGAACAATTCTTCCAGCGCGCCGATAATGGCTTGCATCAAATCCAGCCGTTCCAAAATATGCGCTTGCAGCTTTTCGCCCTCGCGCTCGCGGCTGGCAACAAAATCGTCCACCGCCTGCGCCAGCAGCTTCAACACCGTCTCTTGCAGCGCATCGCTGTCCACTTCCGCGCTGATGATTACATTGGGAAACTTCAAAATATCGGCAACCGTGAGCTTGCCCAAGCCATCGTGTTTTTTGCGCCATTTGGCGTTAAGCTCCGCCAGCTCGTTAACCAGATTTTGATTGATGTGCAAGCTATCCGCGCCGTTGGCAATGTTGCTCAACTGAATGCGGCATTCCAGCTTGCCGCGCGAGATTTTGCTGCTGATGAGCTCGCGCATCGTGCCTTCTAACACGCGCAAATCGTCGAGAATTTTAAATTGCACATCCAAAAAACGATGGTTGACGGCGCGAAGTTCCAATTCAATGCGTTTGCCTGCAATTTCGCCTTGGGCGTTGGCAAAGCCAGTCATGCTGCGTACGGTCATGTTTTTTCCTTTGTTTGACGTTGAAAAACAAAGCTATGGTAACACAAAGCCCCAAGGCAGCCTGAAACGAAGTGCGCCAATCGTTTCAGGCTGCCCTGCAAAACCGTTATAATTCCGCCCTTTTCCACCCCACAACCAGAAAGCTCGTCATGACCTACCAACGCACCCAACGCCTTGCCAACCAACTGCGCCCCGTAACCATCACGCCCAACTTCTTGCCCCATGCCAACGGCTCGGTGTTGATTGCTTGCGGCAACACCAAAATCATCTGCACCGCCACGGTGGATGAAAACGTGCCGCCGTTTTTGCGCGGCAAAAATCAAGGCTGGGTAACGGCGGAATACGGCATGCTGCCCGCTTCCACCCAATCGCGCATGAAACGCGAAGCCGCAGCGGGCAAGCAATCGGGGCGCACGCAAGAAATCCAACGCTTGATTGGGCGCAGCCTGCGCGCCTGCGTGGATTTAACCTTGCTGGGCGAGCGGCAAATTTTGATTGATTGCGACGTCATCCAAGCCGACGGCGGCACGCGCACCGCCAGCATCACAGGCGCATTTGTGGCGCTGAAAATTGCGGTACAAAAATTGCTGGATAACGGCACATTAGCCGCCAATCCGCTCATCGGCAGCGTTGCCGCCATTTCCGCAGGCATGGTAAACGGCACGCCGCTGCTGGATTTGGACTACCCTGAAGATTCAGGCTGCGATAGCGATGTCAACATTGTGATGCTCAACGCCAGCCATCTGATTGAAATTCAAGGCACCGCCGAAGGCGCAGCGTTTAGCGTTGCCGAATTAAACAGCTTAATCGCGCTGGCGCAACAGGGCATCGCAGAATTAACCGCCCTGCAAGAACAAGCGTTTCAGGCTGCCTTTTGATGATTCCAATCCTTGATGATTCCAACCGCCAAAGGCAGCCTGAAAGATAGTTTCTAATCCACATCCCTCCACAGCAATCCCCAAGGAAAGCCTATGCTCAACACCCTACACCAATGGTTCGCCAAAATACCCCTATCCGAGCAATGGATCTTCACCCTGCTGCTGTTTCCTTTGGTATGGCTGGTGAAAGCCATTTGGCTGTATGCCCATTTCAAAAGCCATCCCAATTTGGATTTGGAACACAAGCGCCGCGCCTTGGTGCTCAGCCGCAATGTGTCGCTGATTTTGATTTTGATGGGGCTGTTGATGGTGTGGGGCAGCCAAATCCAAACCTTTGCGCTGTCTATGGTTGCGCTGGCAGCCGCCACCGTAGTTGCCACCAAAGAGCTGATTATGTGCCTTTCAGGCAGCCTATTGCGCTTTGCCACGCGGCAATATTATGTGGGCGACTACATTGAAATCGCCCATATGCGCGGGCGCGTGGTGGACATCAACCTATTCAACACGCTGATGATGCAAATCGTGGACAACCCGCTGATTGGGCATTTATCAGGGCGCACCGTTTCCTTCCCTAACAGCCTGCTGCTGAGCCAAACCGTGCACCGCGACCATATCTTAGGGCAATACGTTGTGCACACCTTTGAAATCCCCGTGCCGATACATCTGGATTCCGATGCCATCGTGCCCAAGCTGCAAGCCGTGTTAGACCAATGGTGCGCTCCCTACACGCCCGAAATCATCCAATACTTTGAAGCCGTGCAAGTGCAACAACTCTTCTTCACCCCCGCTGCCCGCACCCGCATCAACCGCGTGCCACACGACGACAAAACCTACAAACTCGTTGTCCGCTTCGCCGCCCCCATCACCCAGCGGCTAGACATCCAACAAGCCGTGTTAGACGAATTTATCCGCCTGCAATATCAACTGCTCAGCGAGCAAAGCAACCCGCCGCTCAACGCCTAAGCCGTTTTTGCTGCGCTAAAACGTTTTCAGGCTGCCTTATGGCGTTGCTGATTAGCTCAAAGGCAGCCTGAAAAACGAGTTCAAAGCCAAACCTGCTTTTCAGGCTGCCTCATCATCCCCACAAACTCACACACAAGGAACCCCCATGCGCATCATCTCCGCCAATGTAAACGGCATCCGCTCCGCCTACAAAAAAGGCTTTTTAGACTACATCGCCCAATCAGGCGCAGACATCGTTTGCGTGCAAGAACTCAAAGCGCAAGAAGCCGATTTATCGGACGACATGAAAAACCCACACGGCATGCACGGCGCATGGCATTGCGCGCAAAAACGCGGCTACAGCGGCGTAGCGATATACAGCAAGCGCACCCCCAACCGTATCCAATACGGCATCGGCATAGAAAAATTTGATAACGAAGGGCGCTACATCCGCGCCGATTTTGGCAAGCTCAGCGTTATCTCGCTCTATCTGCCCAGCGGCACCAGCGCCGAAGAGCGCCAAGCCTATAAATACGAATTTTTAGACGCGTTCTACCCCATTCTCGCCGCGCTCAAAGCCGAAGGACGCGATGTTGTCGTGTGCGGCGACTGGAACATCGCCCACCAAAACATAGACATCAAAAACTGGAAAGGCAACCAAAAAAACTCAGGCTTTCTGCCCGAAGAGCGCGCATGGATAGGGCGCGTGATTGCCGAATTGGGCTGGGTGGACACATGGCGCACGCTCTATCCCGAAATCGCAGGCTACACATGGTGGAGCAACCGTGGTCAAGCCTATGCCAACGATGTTGGTTGGCGGATTGATTACCAAATGACCACGCCCGATTTGGCAGCAAAAGCGCAAGAAGCGCATATTTACAAAGAAGTGAAGTTTTCCGACCATGCACCGCTGGTGGTGGATTATGAATATGTTGTTTAGGCATTAGGCAGCCTGAAAACCCATCATCAGTCCTAATCCAATCCCACAAAAAAAGGCAGCCTGAAAATAGATAACTCCATTTTCAGGCTGCCTTAATTGTTGGAAAAGGTCGCGTTGTTTACACTTTTTCAGGCTGCCTAGCTTTCGTTTTTTGGCTGCATGATGATTTAGCAGCTTTCGCAGATTATCAAGAACCATGCGGCTTCGCCGTGCCTTGCGGCATTCTTGACAACCTGCGAAACCCGCCAAATTTGTCTGCATCCAAAATCCGAAAAGTGTAAACAACGCTGTTGATTTCCACACCTTAATCACATCTCACATCCCCGCATCTCAGGGCTTTCCACCGCCCCAAACGGATGCTTATACCGATTGTAAGCAAACAAATACTGGCTCGGAAAACGCCGAACCCAATATTCCACATTGCGGTTAATCAACGCCGCATCATGCGCCTTGTCGCCATTAAAGCAGCCTGAAATCGGCGCAACGTGCAGCGCAAACCCCCGCCCATTTGGCAAACGCTCGCCCACAAAAAACAACGCCCGCACATTTTTCACCTGCGCCAGCTTGCCCGCCAGCGTCATCGTGTAAGCAGGCTTGCCAAAAAAGTCCACCCACACCCCTTCGCCGCCTTCCAACGGACTAGGCACATGATCAGGCAACACAATCGTCGCCTCGCCCGCGCGCAACGCCTTCATAATCTGCTTCACCCCTTGCAGATTAGTCGGCGCCGTCCGCCCTTTGCCGCGTACCCGCCCCGCCTGCATAATCGCATCAAACATCTTGATTTTCGGCGGCTTATACATCGCCGTGAGCGCAAACGGCAGCTGCTCGCTGATATAGCGCCCCGCCAAATCGTAGCTGCCGATGTGCGGCGTAATCAGCAGCAAGCCCTCGCCCTCGTTTAAGGCAGCCTGAATATGCTGCCAGCCATGCACCTCACGGAACAAAGCCACAATCTTTTCAGGCTGCCGAAAAAACGCCACTGGCAATTCCAAGCCGCTTTTCACCGTCTCTTGGCACACTCGCAGCACATCGCGCCAGCCATGCGGCAAACCCGCTTGGCGCAAATGACGCCGAATGCGTCTGCGCTCCTTGCCCAACACGCCATACATCACCCACCCCAGCGCATTGCCCAAGCCATGCAACACAGGCAACGGCAACGCCGCCGCGATTTGAAAAAGCCATTTCAGCATGATTTCCATTTCAGCGTTGTTTATTGCGCGGCAGGACCGATGTAATCAACAGGCTCATTGGGTTCTACAACAGATTTTTTCTCCAACGGATATTTCTCGCGCAACTTGTTGTAGCGCATACATTTCGGGTCTTTGGGCTTGTTGGTGCAATAATCTTCCGTTTTCTTGCAACGCGCCGTTTCTTGCGCGCTCAACGACTGGCAGCCTTTTACCGCACGCAAAGGATTGCCCAAAGGTTGCGGCGCAGCCGAAGCCGCAAACGCTGCCAACAAAGCCGCCGCAGCCAATGAAAGTTGAACGGTTTTCATCATAACATCCTTAAATTTAGAGTGGTTAAACAGGGGTTGCGAGTATAAGCGTTTTCAGGCTGCCTTGCCTAGCCTGTTGCAATTTGCTATCATCCGCAGCGCATTAAGAGTTGGAAATCCCATGCCAACCTGTTGTTTACAAAACAATAAGGTGGACGGTTTGCATAAAACCGATGTGGCTTGTTGCAAAACGCAAGCAATCCCAACCCGCTTTTAATGCGGGCATTTTTTTATCTATTGCAAATGGATGTTTCGTTTTTGCACACAAAATTCTGCCCTTTTATCCAGCTCCCGCGCTTTTCAATATAACGCTGTAATCCATAAGGAAAAAATCCATGAGCGAATACCTCTTTACTTCAGAATCCGTGTCCGAAGGGCATCCCGATAAAGTTGCCGACCAAATTTCCGATGCCATCTTGGATGCCATCTTTGCCCAAGACCCCCAATCGCGTGTTGCCGCCGAAACACTGGTTGCCACCGATTTGTGCGTGCTGGCAGGCGAAATCACCACCACCGCCCAAGTGGACTACGAACAAATCGCCCGCGACACCATCGCCCGCATCGGCTACACCGACCCCAGCCTAGGCTTTGCCGCCAGCACCTGCAAATTTTTGGTGAACTACGGCGTGCAATCGCCCGACATCGCCCAAGGCGTGAACGAAGGCGAAGGCATTGATCTGAACCAAGGCGCAGGCGACCAAGGCTTGATGTTTGGCTACGCTTGCGATGAAACGCCCACGCTGATGCCGTTTGCTATTTATTACAGCCACCGCCTGATGCAACGACAAAGCGAAGTGCGCAAAAGCGGCTTGCTGCCGTGGCTGCGCCCCGACGCCAAAGCGCAATTAACCGTGGCATACGACAGCGAAACGGGCAAAGTAACCCGCATTGACACCGTAGTCCTTTCCACCCAACACGCGCCCGAAATCGGCTACGAAGAGCTGTGCCAAGCCGTAAAAGAACACATTATCTTGCCCGTGCTGCCCAAAGAATTGCTCACGCCCGCAACCAAATACCTGATCAACCCCACAGGCAAATTCGTCATCGGCGGCCCGCAAGGCGACTGCGGCTTAACAGGGCGCAAAATCATTGTGGATACTTATGGCGGCGCAGCCCCACACGGCGGCGGCGCATTCTCGGGCAAAGACCCGAGCAAGGTGGATCGTTCCGCCGCTTATGCGGGGCGCTATGTGGCGAAAAACATTGTTGCTGCAGGCTTGGCAAGCCAATGCCAAATCCAAATTTCCTACGCCATCGGCGTGGCGGAACCCACTTCTATTTCGGTGGACACCTTTGGCACGGGCAAACTGAACGAAGCCGAGTTGATCAAATTGGTGCGCGAACATTTTGACTTGCGCCCCAAAGGCATTATCCAAATGCTGGATTTGCTGCGCCCCATTTACAGCAAAACCGCTGCTTATGGGCACTTCGGGCGCGAAGAACCTGAGTTCACTTGGGAGAAAACCGATAAAGCCGAAGCATTGAGAAAAGCGGCTGGTTTGTAATCGTTAGTGGTAAACATAAGGCAGCCTGAAACGGATAAACTGCGTTTCAGGCTGCCTTATGTAGTTATTAAGGCAGCCTGAAACACCATTCCGCAAAACCAAAATCCACTTCAATCCTGTTAAAATTACTTCTTATATTCAACCCCTAACCCGCCAAAGGCAGCCTGAAAATGCTTATCAAAGAAATGGACGAACGCGCCCGCGAACGCGACCTTGCAGAACTCAACGCTCTGCTTCAACTACCCTACGTTCCCGCATATACCAAAGAACAAATTAAACAAACCATCCGCAACATCCAATCAGGCTTAAAAGGCGAAAAAGATGCCGCCTATCACATCAACTTTTATAGTAAAATAAAATAGAAACCACCCGTACAACCTATCATAACCACACCTATCT
>CAUSAW010000066.1:0-10680 GCA_963529725.1 uncultured Kingella sp.
ACAGTAAGGAAAATCGGCAACATCTGAAAGAGCATCGGTTGCTGGACGGCATTATGCGCAAAACCCACCGCAACCGTCCGCTGACGGAAGCGCAAACCAAACGTAACCGCTATTTGTCGAAGACCCGTTATGTGGTCGAACAGAGCTTCGGTACGCTGCACCGTAAATTTCGCTATGCCCGGGCAGCCTATTTTGGTCTGTGTAAAGTGAGTGCGCAAAGCCATCTGAAGGCGATGTGTTTGAACCTGTTGAAAGCGGCTAACAGGCTAAGTGTGCCTGTTGCCGCCTAAAAGGCGGCCCGAATGCCTGATTATGGGGCGGCCGGGGAGGATTAAGGGGGTATTTGGGTAAAATTAGGAGTGATTGGGGGCGAAAACAGCCGAAAACCTGTGTTTGGGTTTCAGCTGTCGAAGGAAAGGCTTTTTTGCAAAGGTCTCAGGCAGCCTGAAAACGGATAATCGGTTTTCAGGCTGCCTTTATTGCTTGGCGTTATGGCGAATAAGTGCGGCTTTCAATGCGCACCGTGTTGCCGTTTGGCGTGAAGGTGGTCGTGGTGACGCTGTAACCCTCGTCTTCATAGCTTTCCTCCAAAACCACTTGGTTGCCCTTGCGCTTGATTTCCCACGTTACCGTGTAGTCTTTGAAATTCAGCTTTTTCTTGTAATTCTTGGCGGGCAAGGTTTGGGTGAGTTTTGCCGAGCTGTCGCCCAAGCCCCATTTTTTATCCTTGCGCCATATTGCAAATGCTTCGTTCAGGCTGCCTGAAACCGTGCAAACCGTTTTGCTGTTCAGCATATTAGTTTGGTTAACCTCATCCCTTTCTTTGTCGGAGAGCTTTTCAAAGTCGCGGTTTTCGTATTTCTTTAAAACCGCGTTGCGCTCCTCGTCCAAGGATTCGTATTCAAAATGCTTGCACGACAGTGCGCCTGCCTGCGCAATCAACGGCAGCAGCAACAGCGCCCATAAAGCAAAATGTTGATTTAGCTTTTTCATTGTTCACTCCCTTATTTGCATTTCAGGCTGCCTCAACGCATGGTTAAGGCAGCCTGAAAACGGTTTTTACCAATAGCCCAATTGTTTCCACCACATAATGCCGATGGTGCAGACAATCAGGATTTCAACCGCGCTCATCACAAAGCCCGCAATCCACCATTCGCCCATGGTGGTGTAGCCCGAGTTGTAGATAACGGGCGATGAGCCTGATGCGTAGTGCGTGAGCGACATCATAATGCCTGTGCTGGCGGCAAGAATCAGCGCAAACAGCATGGGCGGTGCGCCCAAGTGCAAGCCCACGGCGTAGAACGCGCCGAGCATGGCGGTAACGTGTGCCGTGCCGCTGGCAAACATATAGTGTGAATAGATATACACCACAGCCAGCAAGGCGCAGCCCCAAATCCAGCTCAAACCCAAGCCTTGAATTTGTTGCCCCATCATATCGGAGAACCATTTAATCAAGCCTAGCTTGTTCAGGAAGGTTGCCATCATTACCAAGGCGGCAAACCATACGATGGTGTCCCACGCGCCTTTTTCTTTCAGCACATCATCCCATGTTAAAACGCCAGTGAGCAGCAGCAAGGAGATGCCAAGGAAGGTGGTGGTGGTGGCATCCACTTTGATGCCAAACGGCGCAAGAGCGCCTGCCCACAACAGCAGCAAGATGCCAAACACGCCCAGTGTGATTTTTTCGTGTTTGCTCATGGGACCCATTTCTTGGAGCTTGGCGCGCGCCATTTGCGGCGCATCGGGCGTGCTGGTGATTTCGGGTTTATACAAGGCATACAAAATAATCGGCATCAAAATCATCGCAATCATCCCAGGCACAGCCATGGCGACAAACCATGTGCCCCATGAGATGTGGATTTTGCTGTCGGTGGCTTTGGCAACCAAATCCACCACCAAGGGATTGGGCGCGGTGGCGGTTAGGAAAATCAGGCAGGAGATGATGTTGGCGTGGTAGTTCACCAATGCCAAATAACGCCCGATTTTGTTTTGCGTGCCTTTTTCGGGGTCTGAACCAAAGCTGGCAGCGATGGCTTTCATAATCGGGTGCACAATCGCGCCGCCGCGGGCGGTGTTGGATGGAGTTACGGGCGCAATCAGCAAATCGCACAAGGCAAGGCTGTATGCCACGCCGATGGTTTTTTTGCCAAACAGCGATAGGAATAAATAGCCGATGCGCGTGCCGAGTCCCGTTTTGAGCAGGCTGCGCGAAATCATGATAGCGATACCAATCATCCAAATCAGCGGGCTGTTTAGGCTGCTCAACGCGTCTTTGGCGGCTTGGGCGGATGGATTTTTGATGGGATTACCATCTGCGCCCACTTCGGGCACGGTAACTTGCAGCAACGCCACAATGGTCATGGCAAGCATCGCCATCGCGCCGATGGGCATAGCTTTGCCGATGATGCCCGCAATCACGCCGATAAACAGCGCGAGCAAATGCCACGCATTGGGCGCAACGCCCTCGGGCGCGGGGATGAACCAGAGAATGAGCGTTAAAACGACCGCGACAGCGGCGGGGATTGGTTTAAAACCCATGATTTCACCTCGTGAAAGTTATTAAAAATGAAAGGGGTGATGTGTTTCAGGCTGCCTTGGGCTTGCCATTAGGCAGCCTGAAACGCCATTTTAGCAAACATAATTTAACTCTTAAATAACCTATTTTGCCTTGATATAACTTAAATTAACGTTGCTGTTGTGTTTTCAACCTTGCGCATTGCGCTTTGGTATAACCATTTAGCTCTGCATAAGTTCGCATAGCTAAATCAAAGATTTAGATGCTTACTTATACCCAAATCAAAGATTTGAACAAATGGATAAGGCTGCCTAATGCGTTTCAGGCAGCCTGAAATTGAGTGTGATAGGTTGTGATTAAGGCAGCCTGAAAAGCGGTGTGTAGGGTATGTGAACTTTGTTCACGCACCGTTTGGCAATGTTCAGTTTAACGGTGCGTGGCAGAGCCACACACTCTACTTGCGCCATTGTTATCACGCCTATCCACAAAGGGTTTTTCAGGCTGCCTTTGCTCGATGTTTACTTGTTTTCAGGCAAGCCGTATTCAATCGGGAACGTGCGCATGGAGCTGGCGACCACGGTTGCCGCGCCTGTAATCAAGCCGCAGCGTCCCGCCCCCGGCATAATGTTCACCAAATTTTGCAGGGCGTGCAAATCATCTTCGGTGCTGGTGCCGTTGTCCACGCGTTCAACCAAGCGGGCAAGCTGGTAGGTGCCGCCTTTGCAGGGCGGGCATTGTCCGCAAGAATTGTTGGCGAAAAATTGGATGTAATCGGCGGTTTTGCGCACGATGCTGGTGCCTTCGGATACCACAATCATCGCGCCTGTGCCCAATCCTGAATTGCGCTCTTTGGCGGAAACGAAATCCAGCGGCACATCTAAATCTTTGGCAGTGAGAATGTTGTTAGATGGTCCGCCCATAAACACGGCTTTAAACGTGCGCCCTTCCAGCATCCCGCCGCCGTAGTTTTCAATCAATTCGCGCAGGGTGATGCCCATCGGCAGTTCAAACAAGCCTTCGTTTAACACGTCGCCCGATAGCGAATACAGCTTCGTGCCTACGCCGTTGGCGCGTCCCAAGCTGCGATACCATTCCGCGCCTTTGCGCAAAATGTGCGAAACGTGCGCCAAGGTTTCGGTGTTATTGAGCAAGGTCGGCTCGCCTGCCACACCTTTTTGGAACGGGAACGGCGGTTTGTATTGCGGGAAGGGGAAGCCGCCGTTGAGCCATGAAATCACGGCGGTTTCTTCGCCGCCGATGTAGCGTCCTGATGATTCGGTTACTTTGATGGTGAGCGGTTTGCCCAGATGCGCTTCAATGCGTTGGAACAGCGGGTGTTTTTGCCATTGGGCGATGGCTTCGCGCGTGGCGGCGAGCGATTCGGTGAGATGCGGGTTGATGTAGAGAATGATGTTGTTGGCGCGGGTGTACACGGCGGCAATCAGCGCGCCTTCGATGACTTGGTGCGGCGCGTGTTCCAGCAGGAAGCGGTCTTTGAATGTGCCCGGTTCGTCTTCGTTGGCGTTGCAGACCACATAGCGGTCGCCGCTTTCGCTGGGCGATTCCGCCATCGCTGTCCATTTGCGGTGGGTGGGGAAGCCTGCGCCGCCCATGCCGCATAGCCCTGCGTCTTCCAACACTTTGGCGATGTTATCAGGCGCGGTAAGGGCGTTGAGCAAGCCTTCGCCGCCGCCTACGGCGAGCCATGCGTTTAAGTCGGAGCCGACTAGGCGGCTGGGGTGGAGTAATACTTGGTTCAATTCGTTTTTCATGATTTTGATTCCGTGTTGGGGATTGGGTGGCGGCAGCCTGAAAAGGCTGGGATGGATGCATTCGCGGTTTTCAGGCTGCCTTTGCTGGATGGGGAACGCGGCGCGTTAAGCTGATTTGCTGCTGATGGCGTTTTAGCTTTGCTCGTTTTCAGGCTGCCTATTGGCTGCGGCTAAGGCAGCCTGAAAAGCCGAATGCTGTGCCACGTTAGTTATCAATGGCGCACACCAATCCTGCGTGTTCTTTCCAATCAAATGTGCCGTAATCGGGATACAACACAGGCGCTTTCACATCGCTTTTCACGCCTGCTTTTTGCAAGGCGCGTTGGAAGTTGTGCACGTGTTCCAAGCCACCGCGCACATTACTGCGGCGTGGGGCTTTGGCGGCGGCACGTCCTGCGCGTCTGCCAAAGCTGATGATGTCTAGCAGCGCGTTGCCCATTAAGCGGTTGCGCCCGTGGATACCGCCTGATACTTCGCCTGCGGCATACAAGCCTTTTACCGTGGTTGCGCCATCACCGTTGATTTCAATGCCACCGTTTTGGTAGTGCAGCGTGGGGTGGATGATGAGCGGCTCGCTTTCGGGATGCACATCGCATTTGTGGGCAACGTGCCCCAGCGTTACCAAGCGTTTCATAATATCGGGCTGCTCGGCGATGATGCGGGGCGTGTCCAAAAATACGCCCACTTGCCCATCGCGCACCACGCCGCGCCCTTCTTGCACTTCGCGCAAAATCGCCGCCGCCACCACATCGCGCGGTTGCAATTCATCCACAAACCGCTCGCCCAAGCCGTTTACCAGTTTGGTGCCTGCCGAGCGCGTGGCTTCGGAAATCAACGCGCCTGCCATGTGCGGCGGATGGGCAACGCCTGTGGGGTGGTATTGGAAGCTGTCCATATCGCGCAGTTTCGCGCCGATGCGATACGCCAGCACCAAGCCATCGGCGGTTGCGCCGTAGTGGTTGGAAGTGGCGAAGCCTTGCAAATGCAAACGCCCCGAGCCGCCTGTTGCCAAAATAACCGCGTTGGCGTGTATCGTTACCAGTTGGCGTTTTTCCAAGTCATACAACACCGCGCCCACGCAGTTGCCCTCGTTGTCGGACAACAATTCCACGGCAGGATGGCGGTTTAGCTGGGTGATGCGCGGTTCAATTTCCACCGCTTCGCGCAGCACTTTCATCATCTCCAAGCCTGTGAAGTCGCGGTGGCACAAGATGCGCTGCGCGGTGGTGCCACCTGCTTTTTTGCGCACCAGTTTGCCATTGCGGTCGCCGCCTTGGGTGTCAAAATCCATGCCCAAGCCAATCAACCAGCGAATCGCCGATGGCGCATCGCTCACCATTTGGGCAACCAATTCTTTTTTGCCCGCCATATGCCCGCCTTTGATGGTGTCGTCATAATGGCGTTGCAAGCTGTCGTCCTCGCCCACGGCAGCCTGAATGCCGCCTTCTGCCATCACGGTGTTGCTGTCGCCGATGCGCAGCTTGTTCGCCATAATCACGCTTACACCCTCGGCTGCGGCGGTTAAAGCAGCCGCCGCGCCCGCGCCACCGCCGCCAATCACCAGCACATCGGTGCGCATACTTTCCGCGCCTGCCAAATCGTAGTCTTCAATCAAAGGATGAGCGGTGAGCAAACGGGCTAAATCGGGATGACAAGAATCGCCCGCGTTCACACCCACGCTTAATGTGGTGTGCGCGCTGGGGGCGTAGTCGGGGTGAAACGTTTTGAGCAAAACTTCTTTTTCGGGCAGCGTGCCGTTCAGTTGCGGCTCTGCGCGGCGCAGGTTGGCTAACGCGGTTTCGTAATCAATGCCTTTTACGGTGTGAATCATTTTCAGGCTGCCTTTCTTAATCAATTTCTACTTTAATCTTGCCGCTATCAATTTCTTGCAAACGGCGCATCAAATCAACAGGGCGCAAGGTGCGCGCGGCTTTCATGCGGCGGGCAAACAAGCCCAAATGGTTAGGGCGGATATGCTCGGGGCAAGCCAGCGTGCACAAATTGCACATCACGCATTCGTCAAACGTGTTGGACGCGGTGGAAAAATCGCCCGACACCACTTGCGCCACGCCGTTTTGCACTTCCAAGCCTTTGGGGCAAGCCGCATCGCAGCCGCCGCAATGGCGGCAATTTTTGGCTTCGGGGAAGGTTTCATCCACTTCGTCCAGCCAGTTCCAGCCATCGCCCACTTTATCCATGTCGTAGTAATGAACATGGGTGGGCAAGAAGTAATCAATAAAGCTCACCTGCATCCCCGGCTCAATTTTGGTTTCGCAGCCCAATTTGGTTTCCGCCTTGCGCTCGCCTTCTTTGCGCACCAAGCAGCGGCAAGAGCCGCACACACCCTGCCCCATGCAGCCCACGTTGGCGGTAATCGCTTTGCCCGCATGGGCAAGCGCTTGAATAATGGATGAATTGGCGGGGGCTTGGATTTCTTTGCCGTCAATCACCAAGGTGTAGAGTTCTTCGCTCATGGTTGGATTCCTATGTTTAAAAAAGGTTTGTTTAATTGTATGGATGAAATTTTACCAGCAAAGTTGTAATCATCCATCGTAATAAAAATACAAACATTTTCCGAGCAATTTACTCATGTTTTATTGTGTTTAGTTACGCAAATTTTTGTTTACTATGTTGATTAAACAGTTATTTTACAGGGAACTATTTGCAACAATCGCGCAAAAATGCCCTAGATTTCTTACTTTATATTAAGAATAGTAAACATTCCCAACTATCCGCTTGACTTATCTGAATATTTTTAAACGATAAATTTTTTTCAGGCTGCTATTTGTTTAATTTTGTTAGATTTTTAAGAAATGACGCATTCTTGATAATGGTCAAGTTTCCCCTTTTTGCCCATGACAAGCCTGCTGAAAAACTGTACTTTGGCAACATAAAAATTAAATTATCCAGCCGTTCATGTAGTTCACTACATTTTCAGGCTGCCACCGTTTTTTTCATCGTCTTATAAGGACACAACCATGACCATAATCAAACAAGAAGACTTTATCCAAAGCATTGCTGATGCGTTTCAATTCATTAGCTATTACCACCCCAAAGACTTCATCGACGCGCTGAATGAAGCCTTGCAAAAAGAGCAAAACCCCGCCGCCAAAGATGCGATGACGCAAATTTTGGTGAACAGTCGTATGTGCGCCGAGGGCAAACGCCCGATTTGCCAAGACACGGGCATCGCCACCGTGTTTTTAAAAATTGGCATGAATGTGCAATGGGATGCCAGCATGAGCGTTCAAGAGATGGTGAACGAAGGCGTGCGCCGCGCTTACACGCATCCTGATAACGTGTTGCGTGCATCGGTACTCGCCGACCCTGCGGGCAAGCGCATCAACACCAAAGACAACACGCCTGCGGTGGTGCACACCGAAATCGTGGCGGGCGATAAGGTGGAAGTGATTTGCGCGGCAAAAGGCGGCGGCTCGGAAAACAAATCCAAACTGGCGATGCTCAACCCATCCGACAGCATTGTGGATTGGGTGCTGAAAACCGTGCCGACTATGGGCGCGGGCTGGTGTCCGCCTGGCATTTTGGGCATTGGCATCGGCGGCACGCCTGAAAAAGCGATGTTGATGGCAAAAGAAAGTCTGATGGGGCATATTGATATTCACAAATTGCAAGACAAAGCCAAATCGGGCGCGGAATTGAGCGCAGTGGAGCAGCTTCGTTTGGAAATTTATGAAAAAGTGAACGCGCTGGGCATTGGTGCGCAAGGCTTGGGCGGCTTGACCACTGTGTTAGACGTGAAAATCTTGGATTACCCCACCCACGCGGCGGGCAAACCTGTTGCCATGATTCCCAACTGCGCGGCAACCCGCCATGTGGAATTTGAATTGGACGGCAGCGGCCCTGCCCACTTGCAAGCGCCGAGCTTGGAAGATTGGCCCGACATCACATACAGCCCAGACAACGGCAAGCGCGTAAACGTGGACACGCTTACCAAAGAAGAAGTCGCCACTTGGAAAACAGGCGATGTGTTGCTGCTGAACGGCAAAATCTTAACAGGACGCGATGCCGCGCATAAACGCTTGATTGATATGCTGAACAAGGGCGAAAAACTGCCTGTGGATTTCAACAATCGCATTATTTACTACGTGGGCCCTGTTGACCCTGTGCGCGATGAAGTCGTTGGCCCTGCTGGTCCAACCACGTCCACCCGCATGGATAAATTTACCCGCCAAATGCTGGAACAAACAGGCTTGCTCGGCATGATTGGCAAATCGGAACGCGGCGCAGACACTTGCAAAGCGATTGCCGACAACCAAGCGGTTTACCTGATGGCAACAGGCGGCGCGGCGTATTTGGTGGCGAAAGCGATTCAATCGTCCAAAGTGTTGGCGTTCCCTGAATTGGGCATGGAAGCGATTTACGAATTTGAAGTGAAAGATATGCCTGTTACCGTTGCCGTGGATAGCAAGGGGCAGTCGGTGCATGCGATTGCGCCGAAACAATGGCAAGCGAAGATTGGGATTATTCCTGTGGAGGCGTAAGCTGCGCAGAATGCGGTTTCAGGCTGCCTGTGGTTGGTTTAAGGGCAGCCTGAAAATGATGAAACACGATTGGGTGGTTGAACTGCCCAATCGTGTTTTTTGTTTGCGCTTGTTTGTTTACTAGATTGATAAAGGCAGTCTGAAATCCAGAATAGCGCAGCGATGGCAAGCAACAAGCTGCCATCTTTCGGGCGCGGGCGCAATGCTTAGGCAGCCTGAAACCATCCCCGCGTGGGGTGCAGGGGCTTGCCCCTGCTCGTGGTAGGCGGCGAAACGCCTGCTCTAGCAAAAAATAGGCAGCCTGAAAACCATTTACCCCACTTTCAGGCTGCCTAATCTATAATCCACCCCCATCGCCATCCATCCCCGCTCGCGCCATCATGCTCCATCTCTATCAATCCAACCGCCTTGAAGACATCGCGCAAATGCTCGCCCGCATCCAACAAGTCGCACCGTTGGAAAACCCTTTTGCTGCCGAAGAAATCATCATCCAAAGCCAAGGGATGCGCCGCTACATCAGCCAATACCTTGCGCGCGAAACAGGCATCGCCGCCAATCTGCATTTCAGCCTGCCTGCGGGCTTGGCGTGGCGGTTGATGCGCGAAGCCATGCCCGATATTCCCGCGCTCAGCCCGTTTTCATCCGAAGTGATGCGCTGGCGATTGCTCGCGCTGTTTCAATCCGCCGAGTTCGCGCAATCGTCCGATTTTGCCGCCGCGCGTCAAGCTCTTGCGCCGTATCTCAACAATGGCGATTACGCCGCCTATCAGCTTGCGGGGCAGCTTGCCGATGTGTTTGACCAATATTTGGTGTACCGCCCCAATTGGATAGAAACATGGGCGACGGGCAAACTGGTCGCCGAGCTGGCAAACAGCCGCAGCGCAGAGCAGCAAATCTGGCAAGCCCAGCTTTGGCAATATTTGGATGATGGCAAGCAAGGCGCGCCGCACCGCGTGCAACTGTGGCGTACGCTGATGCAATCGCTTGCCGCGCCCAATTTCAGGCTGCCGCAGCGTTATTTTGTGTTCGGCATCGCCACGCTCGCGCCCATGTATTTGCACCTGCTCGCCCAGCTTGCCCAGCGCTGCGATGTGCACATTTTCGCGCTCAACCCCAGTCAAGAATATTGGGGCAACATCATTGAGCCCGCGCAAATTCTCTCCCAGCCCGCACTCCTTGATTTAGGCGCGCTGGGTCATCCCCTGCTCGCTTCGTTGGGCAAACAAGGGCGCGATTTTTTCAACACACTCAGCGAAACCGATGCCCTGCTACACATTGAATCCTACGAAAGCAACCCACAATCTCCCAACCTGCTGCACAGCATCCAACACCAAATCCAAACGCTTACCCCGCCCGACACTGCCTACCAAAACGGCTGGCTTGACCTGCACCAAGACCATCTGCACCAACACGTTTTGCCACACAACAGCGCGCAGCAACAAGCGTTTCAGGCTGCCCATAGCGCCGCGCACGCCCAATTGGTTGTCCGCTTGCAAGAGCTAGAATCCGAACATTCAGGCAGCCTGAAAGATGCAAAATACTTTGGCGAAGTAAACACGCGGATGGCTCGCTATATCGCCCAGCCCGACGATGCAAAACTCGCCGCGCTCGCAGGCAGCCTGAAAACCCCCCAACTACACGAAATCGCAACCAATAGCTCCATTCAAGCCATCATGCAATACCAGCGCGCCATCGCGCAATGTCAGCGAGACATCGCCCTTGCCCAACTCAACGCCGACCCCAGCATTCAAATCCACAGCGCGCACAGCCCCCTGCGCGAACTGCAAATTCTCAAAGACCAACTGCTCGTTTTGCTCGCCCAACACCCCGATTGGCAGCCGCACGACATCGCCATTCTCACCCCCCATATAGAACCCTACACCCCCTCTAT
>CAUSAW010000067.1:0-10499 GCA_963529725.1 uncultured Kingella sp.
AATCTTTCCCATTATTCTTGAAAGAATGCGAGTTTCGTTTTAACTTTGGTACACCTTCCGAACAGCTTAAAGTGCTGCGTAAATGGTGTGGTATTTAGGGCTTATCTAGTACAGCCCCTTTTATATTATTGTATTGTGTTTCATTCATTTTAATGGGTTATTTTTAATCGTGATCATACAGAAAAAGATTCTTATTTCCATCTTATTGATAATGGTATGTCTTATCATTGGATGTTATTTGTCTGGTTTTATTCTTATTGAGTGGTTGCATTTAAAAAAAACATCTCTTGGTTTATTCACTTATTTTCAGTATGTTAAAGTAAGTAGCCTGCCTAAATTAGCCAAATATGCTGCAATTATTAGATATTCTGGTTATTTAGGGTTTGGTGTTCCTTTTCTTGTTTGGTTAATAATTACATTTCTGCTTTTTAAAACATCCGAGCAAAGTTTACACGGAGAGGCTCGTTTTGCTAATGCGCTGGATTTAACTAAAGCAAAATTTTTTAAGTCAACTGATAGTAGTATTATTGTGGGCAAATACAATGGTAAATTGTTGAATTATAGTGGTCAACAATTTGCAATTTTGGCGGCTCCTACTCGTTCGGGAAAAGGTGTTGGTATTGTTATTCCCAATTTGCTAAATTATCAAGGATCAGTAGTTGTCCTAGATATTAAACAGGAAAATTTCAATCTAACCAGCGGATACAGACAGAATAAGTTGAAGCAAGAAATTTATTTATTTAATCCATTTGCAGAGGACGGTAGAACCCATCGTTGGAATCCTTTTACCTATGTATCAAATAATAAACATCAACGTGTATCAGATTTAATGTCTATTGCTGCAATGCTTTATCCAGATGGAGACAGTAAAGATAAATTTTGGGTTGCTCAGGCTCGTAATGCTTTTTTGGCCTTTTCTCTTTATTTGTTTGATGAACGAAAATTTTATGAGAAGAACAACAAAGAAAATATATCAGAAAAAACAGAACCTGCATGTTCATTGGGTAAGTTGTATCAATTGGCATCTGGCGATGGTATAGAATTAAAAGAATTTTTTATTAAGCTATCTCAAAAAGATTTTATTAGTGAAGAATGCAGAACTGCTTTTTCAGGTCTAATTTCACAAGAAAAAGAAACTTTTGGCTCTATTATGGGAACATTTAAAGAGCCATTAAATCCTTGGGCTAATCCAATTGTGGATAAAGCAACATCAGGTGATGATTTTTTATTAACTGATGTGCGAAAGAAAAAAATGACTATCTACATTGGTATTTTGCCTAACAAGTTGGCTGAATCTCGCATTATTATTAACTTATTTTTCTCTCAGTTGATTAACCAAAATACAAAAGAATTGCCACAGGATAATGCTGATTTGAAATATCAATGTCTTTTGTTAATGGATGAATTTACCAGTATTGGTAAGGTAGATATTATTGCTCACTCTGTAAGTTATATGGCGGGTTACAATATACGCTTGTTTCCAATTATTCAATCGATTGCTCAGCTTGATGCAGTGTATGGCAAAGAGTTTGCTAGAACAATCATAACAAACCATGCATTACAAATTATTTATACGCCACGCGAGCAACAAGACGCAAATGAATATTCGGAGATGCTTGGTTATACTACGATTAAAAAACAGAGTATTAGTAGAGGCAGAGAAAGAAGTGTGTCTGAAAGTGATGAACGTCGTGCACTTATGCTTCCACAGGAATTAAAAGCAATGTCACAGAATGAAGAAATTATTATTTATGAAGGAATGCCTCATCCTGCCAAGGTAAGCAAAATTAGATATTATGAAGATAAAATTTTCTTAAATCGATTACTGGGTAAGGTAGTAGTTAAAGAACTAAAAACTGGGGATTAGTTAATTTTACTAACGAAGAAAATTGGGGCTGTTCTAGGTAATAGAATGGTCCCAAATTCTTACTATAACTAGTCAGAATAGTGTAACGGTATGCCTACCTTGTGTTCGAATATCTATATCGTCATTCGGCGCTATTGGATAATTTAGCTTTTATTACAAGCAAGAAGGTGTATATATAAATAAGACGCGTAGCAATAATCTAACCGATAAAGAAAAAAGCCTAAACAATTGTTTAGGCTTTAAAAATCTGGTGGGTCGGGTGGGTTTCGAACCCACGACCAAGGGATTATGAGTCCCCTGCTCTAACCCCTGAGCTACCAACCCGAGTTAGAAAGAAACGCGAATTATAGGGGGTTTTCAGGCTGCCGACAAGCTGGTGGCGCAAAGCAGTATAATTGTCCCTTTTTGCAAGGAATGCCTATGGAAAGCCTAAAAACACTTGTGCTGGTGCTCACTCCGATGTTTATCGGCTTTGCCATTTGCTTGCCCAAGCCTTATCTCAAAATGCTGGATCGCCTGCTCGCTTGGCTGGTGTATTTAATCCTGCTGCTTATCGGCATGGGCTTAGCGCAAGTGGGCGCGTTATCTTCGCTGCTGGACGACATCGCCCTGCGCGTGCTGTTGCTGTTTACTCTGCTGATCGGCTGCAATCTTGCCATGCTGTGCGCGTTTGACTATTTTTTTCCGTGGCAGCAACACGCACCTGCCCAGCGTGGCACGCATCGGGTGGATATGACGGGCGGCATCAAGCAAATTGCCGTGGTGTTGCTTGGTGTGGCGGTGGGCAAGCTGTTGCCGCCAGCGTGGCTGCCGCCCGATTTTGTGGCAACGGGCGCGCTGATGTTGTTGGTTTTTGTGGTGGGGTTGCAATTGCGCGGCGGCGGCATAGCCTTGCGTCAAGTGTTGCTGAACAAACGCGGTTGGCAAACGGCGCTGCTGTTTATGTTTTCTTGCGCCGTTTCAGGCTGCCTATTTGCTTGGATGCAGCCTGAAACCACGTTGGCACAAGGCTTGGCGCTGTCTTCGGGCTATGGTTGGTATTCGCTCTCGGGCATTGTGATGACCAGCGCATACGGCGCGCAATGGGGCAGCGTTGCCTTGCTGAATGATTTGCTGCGCGAATTGTTTGCGCTGATATTCATTCCCATGCTGATGCGCCGTTTTCCCAGCGCGGCGGTGGGCGTGGGCGGCGCAACCAGCTTGGATTTCACCTTGCCCGTTATCCAGCAGGCGGGCGGTTTGGCGGTTGTGCCCGTGGCGATTAGCTTTGGTTTTATTGTGAATGTGTTGTCGCCGTTTTTAATGGTGGTTTTCGCGGCGATAAAATAGCGCGGCTTGCTCGTCCGCCCGAATGCTTGCCAACAGAGTTTTCAGGCTGCCTTTAATGCAACACAGGCAGCCTGAAAAGCCATTATCGTCATACAAAGCCATCCAAAAAAACTATATAATTCACGTTTCTAAACACACTCAGATTCAAAACATCATGCATCTCATCATCTACGCTTCTGCCCCAGAATGGAATAAATCAACCCTGCCTGCCGAATTATTTGCGGGGCAGCGCGTGCCCGAACACACATGGGCGCGATACACCCTGCAAGAAGGCAGCCTGAAAATCCGCGAGCTCAGCGCGCAAAACGACATCAGCGCCGAACACGAGCTCACGCTTGACAACGCCATCCTAGAACTTGCCCCCAACAGCGAATATCAACTCGTCCAAGCCAGCGACGATATGCGCGTGCAGCTGGATTACCTGACCGACCGCGCCCACTACATCCAACTGCGCTACGGCATGACCGCCACCCACAGCGAAGTCATCCGCGCCATTGAACAGCACCACATCGCTCCCTGCAAAACGTTAGACATGGGCGCAGGGCAGGGGCGCAACGCGCTGTATCTTGCCATGCAAGGCTTTGACGTAACCGCCGTGGACACCAATCCCAGCGGCTTGGCAAACATCGCCCAAATCGCCGCCGAAGAGCAAATCCCCGCGCAGACGCAGCTTTACGACATCAACCAAGCCGCGCTGCAAGAGAATTACGGCTTCATCGTCTCCACCGTAACCTTTATGTTTTTAGAGCGCGACCGCGTGCCGCACATCATCGCCGATATGCAGGCGCACACCGAAAGCGGCGGCTACAACCTGATTGTCTGCGCCATGGATACTGCCGATTACCCTTGCCCCATGCCCTTCTCGTTCACTTTTAACGAAAACGAATTGCGCGATTACTACGCAGGCTGGGAATTGCTGGAATACCGCGAAGAACTCGGCGCAATGCATGCCAAAGATGCCAACGGCAATCCCGTGCAATTCAAATTCGTCAATATGTTGGCGCGCAAACCCTAAACCCAAAAGGCAGCCTGAAACCCATTTTCAGGCTGTCTCAACACATCATCACATCCCAACCATGCCCCTAACCCGCCGCCAATTTCTCATCACCGCCGCCGCGCTTGCCAGCCCCACCATGCTCCATGCCGGCGCGCAACGCGAAGAAACCCTATCCGACGATGTTGCCAGCATCATGCGCCAATCAGTAGAAAACGCCAGCCCGCCGCGGCTCGTGTTTGACCGCCCCGCCGAAGGGCAGCGCTGGCTCAACGAAATGTCCGCCCGCCTTGCCCGCTTTGTGGATAGCGAGCTTTATCGCCGCCGCCTGCTGGTGATGATTCAATACGAAGCCAGCCGCGCAGGGCTAGACCCGCAAATTATTCTCGGGCTGATTGAAGTAGAAAGCCGCTTTCGTCAATACGCCATCAGCAACGTCGGCGCCAAAGGCTTGATGCAAGTGATGCCCTTTTGGCAACGCTACATCGGCAACGAAAGCCACAATCTATTTGATGTGCGCACCAATCTACGCTACGGCTGCACCATCCTGCGCCACTACGGCAATTTGGAAAACGGCAATCTCACCCGTATGCTCGCGCGCTACAACGGCAGCTTAGGCAGCCTGAAATACCCCACCGCCGTTTTGGGCGCGTATGAGCGCAACTGGCAATGGCAAGGCAGCGAGCCGCAAGCCCAACCGCAGCAGCCATCATCCAGCACGCCTGCCAACAGCGCCGCATCCAATGTTTCTGTATAACGGCAACGCCAAAGGCAGCCTGAAAACCTGTTGACACACTTCGCAGCAGCGAAATCTCTCAAACCATCCCTTTAAAACCATCACACCAAAAGGAGTTCACATGGCACAAGTTTACATCCCCAGCCAAGCCCAGCTTATCGCCCCGCAAGTGGATTGCGATTACCTAGACAGCACCCACGGCAAAGTGCTCAGTGGCAGCAGCGCATGGGAAGCCTACGTTGCGCTTACATCCGAAACGCCCAAAATGTTCGCCATTGCGCTGCGCGTGCGCAACACCATCGCCCGCTGGCTCAAAGCCGAAGAAATCAGCGGCTTTGCCCCAAAAAATCCAGACCGCGCGCCCAAAGCCGATGATGAAGTGGATTTTTTTCAAGTGGTGGGCGTAAACAACAGCCAGCTGGTGTTGCTCAACGAAAACGACGACCGCGCCCTTATGCTGTCGCTAGACATCACTTGCCCCGCGCCCAGCGCGCCGCCCACCCAGCTAAACATCACCATGTCGGGGCAGGCATACAGCAAAACAGGGCATTTCCAGCTATTTTTTATGAACGTGTTTTACGGCGTTATCATGAAGCAAATGCTCGCCAACATTAAAGACTATCAAAAACACAATCCGCCCAAGCCCAAAGAAAGCAAAAAAGTTGATGACCCCTTGGCAGGGCTATGATGGGATAACACAAAGGCAGCCTGAAAACGCATTGCTCGCTTTCAGGCTGCCTTTTATGGTTTTGAGACATCGTAGGTTTAGCCGCGGCTGTGTTCTTCCGCCACGCTTTTCGCTGTTTCGCTGTCGTATTCGCTCAACATGCCTTGCTTCATGGAGATGATGCGCTCGGCGTGGTGAAAATATTTGTCATCGTGGCTGATGGCGAAGATGGTGCTGCCGCTTTGTTTGAGTAGCGGCAGCAGTTGTTCGTAAAAAATGCGGCGAAACTGCGGGTCTTGGTCGGCTGCCCATTCGTCCAAAATAATGATGCTGCGGTTTTCCAGCGCGGCGGTGAGCAAGCCCAGCCGCTTTTTTTGTCCTTGCGATAATTTGCTGTTTAGGATGCGGTTTTGCTCTATTTTCACTTTTTCGTCTAGCTGCAAATGGGCGAGCCATTGGGCGATTTGCGCTTCGGCAGCATCTTCGCCGATGCCGTTAACCAGTTGTTCAAAAATATGAAAATCGGTGAACACGCTGGCGAACAGTTGTTGGTAGGCAGGGCGATTTTCGGCGGTGATTTCGGTGTCGTCTACAAAAATCTTGCCCGATGCGGGCGCGTAAAGCCCTGCTAACAGCATGGATAGGGTGGATTTGCCCGAGCCGTTGCCGCCGATAAGAAACAGGGTTTCACCGCGCTGGATGGTAAGGTTAATCGGTTGCAGGGCGAAGGTTTGCCCGCCTTGCTGGGGGTAAACGTAGGTTACATCTTGCAGGCGGATTTCGCGCCAGTTTTCAGGCAGCCTGAAAGGGCTGTGGAAGGTGGTGGCGTAGTCGGCAAGCCCTAAATCGGCAAGCGCTTGCAGGGCAACTTTGCTTTGCATCAGGATGGGAAACGCGCCCACGGCGGCGGAAAGCGGCGCACGCATAAAGAGCAGGGTGAGCGTGAGCGCGGCGGCATTGCTGTTGCTTGCCCAGCCGTGGTAGCTGGCGAGATAGTAGATGATGCCAACGGTGGCGAGCATGATGCTGTTGCCCCAGTTTAGGGCGAGCGCGTGGTAGGCATCGGCGCGGATGTGGGTGTCGCGGCGGTGGGCGGCAGCGGGCAGCACTTCTTGTTGATAGAAACGCTCGGCGCGATAGCGGTTGAGTGTGAGTTCTTTGTGTCCGCTCAGGCTGGTTTCGTAGTGGCGCTGGATTTCGTCTTCGCTTTTGCGCATTTGGCGAAAGCTGGTGAAATGGCGCTGCACCACAAAATGCGTGCCCGTTATCATGATGAGCATCATCACCAGAATAACCGCGAATAATTTGGCAGACAGCGCCAGCATATAAACGCAGCAAGCCAGCACAAACAACGCGCCTTGCACCAGCTCGGGCAGCCGTGTGAATGCGATTGATAGGCTGCGGATGTCGCTGCCAAGGCTGGCGAGAATTTTCGGCTTGCCAATCAGCTGAATTTGCTCTTCGTGCGAATCCATGATGCGTTTAACCAGCTGGGTTTGCATTTGGCAAACAAAATTCTGCCCGATTTTGGCAAGCTGGATTTGTGCGTAGTTGGCGGCGATAAAGTAAAACGCCACCAGCAGCAAAAAGGGCAGCAAACCGCTGCCGCTGCCTTGCAGCAAATGATGGTTGATATACGACAAAATGCCAATGCCCAGCGCGCCTGAGAGCGTGGTGAGCGCGAGCATGTGCAAAAACGGGCGGCGGTGTTGCGTGTAGATGAGTTTGAGCAAATCCATGATGTGGCGATGAAAGAGAAAATAGGGCGATTTTAGTGGAAAAATGGTTTTCAGGCTGCCTTAGCGGCAAAGGCAGCCTGAAAAGCCGAAAACCCGCCCGCCCATTCGCAGCAAACAACGAATGTTTGATAAAATGCCGCATGATTTATTTTCAGGCTGCCTTTGCCAAGTCCAAGGGCAGCCTGAAAACCACACAGAAGAAAGAAAGCTCATGACTGCATTCACCGAACTGGGTTTAGGAAACGAAATCGCCACCGCCCTAGCCGCGCAAGGCTATCAAACGCCCACCCCCATCCAAGCCGCCGCCATCCCCAAAGCCCTAGCAGGGCACGACCTGCTCGCCGCCGCGCAAACAGGTACAGGCAAAACCGCCGCCTTTATGCTGCCCAGCTTAGAACGGCTAAAACGCTACGCCAACGCCAGCGCATCGCCCGCCATGCACCCCGTGCGGATGCTGGTGCTCACGCCCACGCGCGAGCTTGCCGACCAAATTGACCAAAACACGCAAAACTACATCAAAAATCTGCCGCTGCGCCACACCGTGCTGTTTGGCGGTGTAAACATGAACAAGCAAACCGCCGATTTACGCGCAGGCTGCGAAATCGTTATCGCCACCGTAGGGCGGCTGCTGGACCACGTTAAACAAAAAAACATCAATTTAAGCAAAGTAGAAATCGTGGTGCTGGACGAAGCCGACCGCATGCTAGACATGGGCTTTATTGACGACATCCGCACCATCATGCAAATGCTGCCCAAGCCGCGCCAAACGCTACTGTTCTCCGCCACCTTTGCCCCCGACATCCGCAAGCTGGCGCAAGACTTTATGAACGCGCCGCAAATTGTAGAAGTCGCCGCGCAAAACACCACCAACGCCAACGTGGAAGAGCACGTCATCTCCATAGACAGCTACCGCAAACGCGAGCTGTTGGAGCGGCTGATTGTCGATTTGAACATGAACCAAGTCATCGTGTTCTGCAAAACCAAACAATCCGCCGACCAAGTGTCGCGCGATTTGGTGCGCCGCGGGCTGTCTGCCAACGCCATTCACGGCGACAAATCACAGCAAACGCGGCTGGATGTGCTCAACCAGTTTAAATCGGGCGAGTTGCGCGTGTTGGTGGCAACAGACGTTGCCGCGCGCGGCTTAGACATCGCCGAGCTGCCGTTTGTGGTGAACTACGAAATGCCGACCCAAGCCGAAGATTATGTGCACCGCATCGGGCGCACAGGACGCGCAGGCGCGGACGGCGTGGCGATTTCGCTGATGGACGAGACCGAGCAAAAAATGTACGAAGCCATCAAAGCCCTAACAGGCAACGAATTGCCGATTTCGCGCATTGAAGGCTTTGAGCCACGCTGGGAACAAGCGCAAGCAGAAGGCAGCCTGAAAAACGAAAACAGCGCGCGCCCATCATCACGCCGCAACGACCGCGAGCCACCAGAGCGCAGCGACAAAAACGACCGACGCACATCGCGCAACGAGCGCAACAATCGCAATCAAGAAATCCCCACCGTGGATGCCAGCAGCATCCCCCCGCGCACCAGCAGTCGCCGTCGCGGCAGAGAACGGCGCACCTGCGCCTTGCTGCAACGCAATTTTGGCGTGGAAGCGTAGTTGGTTGCGCAATAAAAGGCAGCCTGAAAACGAGCGAAGTGAGTTTCAGCAAAGCTAAAACCACATCACACGTTTTCAGGCTGCCTTTTATTGTTCACACTACACATCTTCCACATCCACCACTTCAATCCCCAACTCGCGCAGCCGCTGTGCAAACAGCCCGCTGCCCGCCACCAGCTTCCCCGTAAACGAGCCATCGTACACGCAATTCACGCCACAAGTTGGGCTGCGCGATTGCAACACCGCATGGCTAATCTTGCGCTGCCCAATCGCCGCAATGGCTTGCGCCACCCCATACTGGTAAATCTCGTGTACATCGCGCCCCGAGCATTCCGTTACCCTGCCGTTGATGAGTTCCGCAGGTTCGCGCGGCGTGGGCAAGCCTGCCAATATTTCGGGACAAATCGGCAATACTTTCTTCCCCGCCAAATACGCCGCCGCGCGTGCGCTGTAATTGTTTTTGCCGTTGAATTTGCAGTTTTCGCCCAAAATGCACGCGCTCACCAGTATGCAAGGCTGTTCGTCTTTCATCTTTTGCTCCGTTGAATAGCGTTTCAGGCTGCCTTTTATGCTGCGCATCAAAACATTCCCTTGCGCGGTTTGCGCACGCCAATCTCCATTCCCGTACGCCGCTTAATCTGCGCCCGTGTGGGCTGCCCATATTCCAGCCACAGCCGCAACTGGCGAAACGCCGCTGCATCCGTTGCATCGTAAAACACGCATTGCCAAAACGCCGCATCCATCGTCTGCCAATGGATAAAACACACCCAGCGCGTTGCAAGGCAGCCTGAAATCGGCTGCGCGGCAAAGGCTTCATCGCCGATAAACACCGCCGCAAAGCCCTGATTGTCCACCGCCAAGCGCTTGACCGCATTGCGCGGTTTGCGCCACGCCCAAGCGCAACACGCCACAATCGCCGCCAGCAACGCCCATTTCAGGCTGCCTACAAAATACAGCCCCACCATCCAAACAAGCAGCGCGGCATAGCTCAAAGCCAGACCGCGTTGAATGCGCGAAGCCACAAAATCGGCGCGAAACGCTTGCATCGCCGCTATGCCATGTTGTCAAACACAGGCGTGATTTGCAGCTCGGTTTCTTCCAAATCCAACACCGAATCGTGCACTTCCAGCTCAAAAAACTGCCAAAACGTTTCCAAATCCAAGTTTTTGGGATAGGTGGATTCGTCCAACGTCCAGCCCGCTAACTCGGCTTTGAAAATGCCCAAATAGCGTTCATCAAAATACGCCACCGCTTCTTCTGGCTCATCAAACACAGGAATCAAAAACACGCTGCAATTAGCGCGCAACTGCGCCAGCGTTAAATCGGGCATATCGTCTTGCGTGCTGTTTAGCCACACTAGGAAATGTTCGGTGGGTTTAAGCACCACCGCGCTGCGGTCCACAAAATACATGATTTATCCTTTCTGAACAAAGGCAGCACAAGGCAGCCTGAAAATAGATAAAAGGAAAAGCAGCTAAGAATAGCTGCTTTTTTGATTTTGGTGCCGACAGCGAGACTTGAACTCGCACGAGCTAGGCTCACTACCCCCTCA
>CAUSAW010000068.1:0-10399 GCA_963529725.1 uncultured Kingella sp.
CTAAATGTCTTGGTGGGAATTTAGGGGATTTTGGGGGATTTTGCAAAGGTCTCAATTTAAGGCAGCCTGAAAATATGATTCAGGCTGCCTATTTTTCGGTTTCAATAAACGCAAGGAGCATAAAATGATAAACAAGCATCTGGAAACAGCGCGGCACGCGATTTGCCAGCGTTGTGCTTCGGCATTTGTTCCGCCAGAATATAAAGTGGCATTAAAAGCCGCCAAAACGTTGATTGCCAACACGCCCCAGTCTCATCTGCTAAAATCGCTCCTTTCACAGCAGCCTGAAAAGCGAGTTTCAACATGGCAAAAACTTCCACCTACACCAAAGTCGTCATCGGCGTTGCCGTTGTGTTATTCGGCGCAATGGGCTACGGCGGCTATCGCTTCATCCAAGCCGTTAGCGACAGCGCGGCGGGCATCCAAAACACCGCATCGCCCGTTGCACTGCCCGAAATCAACCTAGAAGCCTCCGCGCCGCTGCTGCCCTTGCCCGCCAGCGATGCCAACGATTCCATCAGCACGGGCGAAGACGTGGTCATCCAAGCGGGCGATTTTTCCTACACCGCAGGCGAACCCAATATCCGCGTATCGCTCACCAACAAAGGCAAATTCACCGTTTCCACCGTTTACATCAATCTCGCGCTTTATATCAACGATGGCAACCAAGCCGTTGCCGAAAGCAAAAGCATTCCCATCACGCTAGAAACCCCGCTTGAAGTGGGCGGAACCGTAGTTCTAGGCGTGCCTGCCGATGGCGTAACATGGCGCAGCGAAGCCGTTCAGGCTGCCAAAACGCGCAAAGTGCTTGCCCAAGTTGTTGGCGTGAGCGACGAATCGCAAAGCGGCATCGCCTATTCGCAAACCAGCGCAGGCAAATGGCTCACCCAAGTTGCCAACCCCGAGCCAAGCGCCGTGGAAAAAGAACCCACTCGCAGCGTGCAACCGCAGCCTGAAACCGAAACCGCCGAGCCGCGCATCATCCCCAACGAACAAGAACTCACCCCACAAGAAACTGAATCCCCCGCCCCTGCCAAACCAAAAAAACCGCGCAGTATTAAAGAAGAACTCGGCATGGAAGAAATGCCCACAGGCGAAGCAGGCGTGATTTCCTACGAACACAAAGAAGGTACCAAATGAACAACCAAAACATTCTCGTGGCAGGGCTAGGCAGCACAGGGCTTTCCGTTTTGCGCTATCTTGCCCACATCGGCGCTAGCCAAGTGAGCGCCTACGATGCCGAACTCTCCGCCGAACGCCAAGCCGAGCTTGCCCAACTCTTTCCGCACTACCCTGCCCTTTCAGGCAGCCTGAAATCCGCATTGGCAGATAAAACCACCCTGATATTAAGCCCAGGCATCAGCCGTAGGCAGCCTGAAATCCGCGAATTTGAACAACGCGGCGGCATCGTCAGCAGTGATGTCGCCATCTTATCCGACCTGCTGCGCGATAAAAGCGACCCCATCATCGCCATCACAGGCAGCAACGGCAAAACCACCACCACCAGCCTAGTCGGGCATCTTTGCCAACAAAGCGGCTTGGATACCGTTATCGCAGGCAACATCGGCACGCCCGTTTTAGACGCATGGCTGCAACGGCAAGGCAAAAGCGCCGACGCATGGGTGCTGGAACTATCCAGCTTCCAACTGGAAACCACGCCTCATCTGCAAGCCACCGCTGCTGCCTGTCTCAACATCTCCGAAGACCATCTAGACCGCTACGACGACTTGCTGGACTACGCCCGCAGCAAAGACCAAATCTTCAACGGCTGCCGCGTGCAAGTGCTCAATGCCGACGACCCCTTCTGCTGCGCCATGCATCGCCCCGCGCAGCAAACGCGCTATTTCTCGCTTGCCCACACCAGCGATTATTGGCTAGACAACGCCACAGGCAGCCTGAAAACGCAAGCAACCGATTTCATGCCAGCCCAGCAAATCCCACTGCAAGGCAGCCACAACACCGCCAACGCGCTCGCCGCCATCGCCCTATGCGAAGCCATCGGCATCCCGCGCAGCGAATTGGTCAAACATATCCAAACATTCAAAGGCTTGCCGCATCGCGTAGAAAAAATCGGCGAAAAAGACGGCGTGGTTTACATCGACGACAGCAAAGGCACGAATGTGGGTGCCACCGTTGCCGCCATCGCAGGGCTGCCTGAAAAAATCGTGCTCATCGCAGGCGGGCAAGGCAAAGGGCAAGATTTCGCCCCACTCGCCGCCGTGTTGCGCGACAAAGCCCGCGCCGTGTTCCTGATTGGCGTGGATGCGCCCAAAATCGCCGCCGAACTCGCCGCGCAAAACGTTGCCCACCAATTTTGCGAAACATTGCCGCAAGCCGTTGCCGCCGCCCATGCCGCCGCGCACACGGGCGACATCGTGCTGCTCTCGCCCGCCTGCGCCAGCTACGATATGTTCAAAGGCTACGCCCATCGGGCAGAAGTGTTTAAGGAAGCGTTTGAGACGCTGTGAGCGCAGAGGCAGCCTGAAACCGTAAATAAAGGCAGCCTGAAAACGGTTGCCAGTATTCCATCAATCCCCCCAATTAGAAAGAAAGCGTATTCAATGGGCGTTTATCGTTGCAACCATTGTAAATTCATCAGCGAACACATCATCCACCGCAGTATGCCACCAACCAAATGTGCTAACTGCGGGCAAGATGTAACCGTGTACGAAACCGTGCCGTTCATCCAACACATCATCAGCCGCTGGACAGCCGCTGTGCGCGAGCTCAATGCCTTGAAAAACCAAGACAGTGAGCAAGCCGAACAGCAACAGGCGCAGGATGACAGCCAAAGCAATCCTTTGGGCAATGTCAAACTTTCCGACACCGACATCCTAGCCAACGCCGAACAGCACAAACCGCTAACCGACTGGTTCGCCCGCAAACAAATCACCCCCGAGTTTGATTACGCTGCCGTGGACATGAGTGGCTACTTTGACGAAGCCGCCGAAAAAATCGGCAAAAATTTCGCCGTATTCCAAGACATTATCGGCAAAATTGCTTGGAGCTACCGCAACAACCACAGCGGCTTGAATCTGGACCTGAAAAAATACAGCCAAAAAGAAGCCCAGCAAATCAACAACATCTGCCGAGAATTTTATAGCCACACCCTGTTTGCGCGTTACACCTATCAAAAGCAAGACAAGCTGGTACACCTGAAACTGCAATCCGCCACGCCCATCCGCCAATTTTTCAACGGCACATGGCTAGAATGGTTTGCGCTCAACGAAATACTCACCGCAGCCAAGCAACGCGGCAAAAACTACTCTTTCTCCTGCGCCCGCAGCGCAAAAATCCGCTTTGCCAACGAAGACTTGCACGAATTGGACGTATTATTTCTGCCGCACGGCAAACAGCCCATCGTGATTGAATGCAAAACGGGCGAATACCGCCAAAGCTTAGATAAATATCTGAATTTGCGAAAACGCTTGAATCTTCCTGCCGACAATTTCATCCTACTGGTTACTAACATGGACGAAGCGCAAGCCAAGTCGCTGAGCAGCATGTATCAACTCACATTTGTTACGCTATCTGGCTTAGCGGCTCAGTTAGCAAAAGTGCTGTAAACAAAGTTTCAGGCTGCCTTATGCCAAAACGGCAGCCTGAAAACGCATCCAATCGTTTTCAGGCTGCCTTTTACTGCACGCATCACAGTCCAAACAACGCCACATCCCCTTTGCCCTGCCGCACCAGCGCCACCCCATCCGTCATATCAATCACCGTTGTCGGCTCTGTGCCGCACCAGCCGCCATCAATCACCGCATCCACCGCGTGCGCCAAGCGATCGCGGATTTCATACGGATCGGTCAAAGGTTCATCATCTTCGGGCAGCATCAGCGTGCTGCTCAACATTGGCTCGCCCAGCTCGCGCAACAGCGCCAGCGCAATCGCATTATCGGGCACGCGCAGCCCAATCGTTTTGCGCTTCGGATGCAAAGTGCGATTCGGTACTTCCTTAGTCGCCTGCAAAATAAACGTGTAGCTGCCCGGCGTTGCCGCTTTCAGCTGGCGAAACTGGCTGTTATCCACCTTGGCATAAGTGCCCAAATCGCTCAAATCCGCGCACATCAGCGTTAAATGATGCTTCAAATCAATCTTGCGAATCGCCAAAATCCGCTCCATCGCCGTTTTATTGCCCAGCGCGCAGCCCAGCGCGTAACACGAATCGGTGGGATACACAATCACACCGCCCTTGCGCACAATCTCCACCGCCTGCTTAATCAAGCGCTCTTGCGGATTATCGGGATGAATCGTAAAAAATTGAGTCATGGTTTATTCCTTATATTATTCGTTGATTAAAATAAAAATGCGACAAGGCGGCAACGCCATACCATTGCGATTTTAATCAACGATAAAAGTTTTCAGGCTGCCGTTTTGCATCAGGCAGCCTGAAAATCATTTTGTTGTTTTCAAATAATGTTCCAAAATCGCCAACGCATACTGCACCGCCTGTTCCCGCACTGCCTTGCGATCGCCCTTAAAATGATACTGCTTCGCCCAAATGCGCTGCTTGGTAGCAAAGCCAAACCACACCGTGCCAACAGGCTTATCATTCGTGCCACCATCAGGACCCGCAATACCCGAAACGCTCAGCGCGTAATCGCTTTTCGCCGCAATCAACGCCCCCAGCGCCATCTCGCGCACCACTTCTTCGCTCACCGCACCATAATGCCGCAGCGTATCGCCGTTCACATTCACCAACTGCTCTTTTGCTTGATTGGAATACGTGATATACGCCCGCTCAAAAAACGCCGAGCTGCCCGCAATGCTGGTCAATTCCGCCGCCAACAGCCCGCCCGTGCACGATTCGGCACACGTGATTTTTTGTTTACGCGCAGTCAATTCGGATGCGATGTATTCAAGTCGTGTCATGATGTTCTCGGTTCAGGGCGCAGTTTTCAGGCTGCCTAACGCATAGCAAAATCACCCTCAAAACTACACACAATCATTTTAAAATCAATATCATACGGGATAACTTCGCCCCGCATCCCCTCTTGGCTTGCCTGCACAAAGCGAATATGCGTGAAATACTTATTCGCCGACACCTCAGGCAACACCCCTAAACTTTGCGGAATTTCAATCGTAAGCAAATGAATATTTTGTTCCATTTTGCTGTGTTCATAATGCCCTGCTTCGGCATGGCATTGCACAACAACTTGATTTCTACGCAAAATTTCCAGCAGCAAATGCACCGCATGATAGGTTGGCATCATAAATTCGCTCCAACGATGCAAATCCTGCCTGCGCTTTGCCGCATCAACCTTTTGCCAAAAATAATAACTCGGCAGCTCAACAGGCGTTGTTCCGCCCGCCACCAGCATCCGCTGTTTTACCGCCATCAACCATTCATTTTCACGAATATGCTGCCCAAATTTTTGCTGTACTTCCTGCAAATTTTGCGCCGTTTGATTTAAACGCTCCAACATCGGCGCATCATCTTGATATTTTCTACTTTGCCGCTGGCGCTCTAATTCCTGCAAAATATCCAACTTCAATTCCGCTCGCGACGAGCTTTCCATAATCTCAAACAACGTGCTTAACGCAATATGGTGCGACCATTTATCATCGCCAGAGGTGGCATGGTTGAAGCGGTTGAACAAATGCTCAATGCGAATCAAGCTGCGAACGCGCTCAGTCAATGGGTGGTCAAAATTTAACATCTATCTGATTTTCCTTGTGTTTCACTAGCAAAACATCGTTTCAGGCAGCCTGAAACAACGCTAAATACGCGCGATGTTGCCGTTCAACCGCTTGCTGCAAATCGTTCAGGCTGCCTATATTGGCAATCACATCATCTGCAACACGCACACGCACTTCATCGCTCGCTTGGCTAGCCATAATGGCGCGAACAGCTGCTTCTGTCAAACCATTGCGCGCCATCACACGCTGCACACGAATCTCCTCAGGGCAAGTAACCACCAAAATCCGCTGCACAAGCGATTGAAAAATAGGATGTTCTATCAAAGTAGGAATTTCCACCACACCATAGGCAGCCTGAAAACCCTTTTGCTGCTGCTGAATTTCCGCAAAAATCAACGGATGCAAAATTGCCTCCAATTTCGCCTTCTCTTGCCCATCCGCAAACACACGCTCGCGCATATAAGCGCGATTCAGGCAGCCTGAAAGCGTAATCGCATTCTCACCAAACTGCTGGCGAATCTGCTGTAATGCCACGCTACTCGCCGTTTGCGTAAGCTGCCGCGAAATCGCATCCGCATCAATTCTCGGCACACCCAAAGCAGAAAAATCGGCAGCGACTTGACTCTTGCCACTACCGATTCCACCTGTTAGTCCAATCCAAACAGTCATCTTAAAAGCCTGATTTCATTAGCCACCAACGAATAAATCCACCGACCGAGCCATGAAACAAAAACACAAACCAGCCAGCAACTGCCAAGCATGGACCAAATGCCATGGGCGTATTACGCGCAATGCGTTTCACTAAAAACGCCGCAATGCCCACAAGAGAAGCCATAAGCAAAACAATAGGCAAAACAGCAACGCCCAACCAAGCGCCAATTGCTGCCAGCAATTTGAAATCGCCATAGCCCATGCCTTCTTTGCCCGTAAGCAGTTTGAACACATGAAACAATGTCCACAAGCTCATATAGCCAACCATCGCGCCAAGCACTGCTTGATCCAATGGCACAAAACCTGTGTACCAGTTAAACAGCAAACCAAACCACATCAATGGCAAGGTTAATTCATCGGGCAACAATTGCGTATCCGCATCAATAAACGTCATCGCAATAATGTACGCGGTAAACACACACGCAGCAATGGTTTCCAACGAATAACCATACTGCCACGCCATCAACCCGAACATCACACCTGTTAACAACTCTACCAAAGGATAACGAATGCTAATCGGTGTTTGGCAAGAATAACATTTACCACGCAAAATCAACCAACTAATGATGGGAATATTTTGCCAAGGCTTAACACTTGCCCCGCAGTTACCACAACGTGATCGAGGAGTAATTAAATTAAAAGTAGGTTGTTCAACAGCTTCTAGCCCTAAATGCTCTCTCGCTGCCCGTGTCCACACATTATTAAGCCACACGGGCAAGCGGTAGATGACTACATTTAGAAAGCTGCCGACTAATAAGCCAACAATAACAGCAAAAATAACAATAATATCCAAGGATTGTTCCTTAACCGATTGCATCGCCCATGCTGAATAATGGCAGGTACATCGCAACCAAAATCACACCTACGATACTACCCAATACCACCATAATGATAGGTTCCATCAAAGATGAAAGCGTTGCTACAGCTGTATCCACTTCATCTTCATAGAATTCAGCCACTTTATTCAACATATCATCTAGTGCACCTGATTCTTCACCAATAGATGTCATTTGCACAACCATATTAGGAAAAATACCTGCTGCCTGCATGCCAGATGTGAGTGAAATACCTTGGTTTACCTTACTGCGAATCTCATAAGTTGCCTCTTCATAGATAATATTACCTGATGCACCTGCAACAGAATCCAATACTTCTACCAATGGCACCCCCGCAGTAAACAAGGTGGCAGTTGTCCGAGACCAACGCGCAATCGTTGCTTTACGTACAATTTCACCAAAAATAGGCATTTTTAAAAGCCAACCATCCACACGTTTTTGAAATGCGGGAGAACGTTTATGAAATTGAATTAAGCCAACAATCACACCAATCAATACTGGAATAATTATCCATCCTTGCGCTACAAAAAAATCAGATAAATTCATCATCCATTGTGTTAACCCTGGTAATTCTGCACCTAAGCCCTCATAAATTTTCTTAAATGATGGCAATACAAACATCATCATTACCAAGATTAAAACAATAGCAACCACCATCACAGCAATCGGATAAGTGAGTGCACTTTTTACTTTTTTCTTAATCGCTTGGGTTTTTTCCATATAGGTCGCTAATTTATCTAGCAAACCCTCCAGCACACCACCTGCTTCGCCTGCTGCAACCAAGTTACAATAGAATTTATCAAAATATTTTGGATGTTGCGAAAATGAACTTGCCAACGAATTACCTTGCTCAACACTATTTTTCACATCCAACAACAGATTAGTCATTGCTGCATTAGAGTGACCTTTTGCCACAATATCAAATGCTTGCATCAGCGGCAAACCAGCTTTCATCATAGTAGATAACTGACGCGTAAACACAGTAATATCAGCAGAAGTAATCTTCTTCTGACGCTGTTTCTTCATTTTTGTCAGCTGAATGATTTTAATTTGGCGACGTGCCAACTTCTGACGAGCTTCATCTTCTGTTTTTGCAACCACTTCACCGCGCACAATAGAATCGCTTTGAAGACTTTTACCTTCAAATTGATAGCGATTGCCTTTTTCTACTTTTTTAACATTCGCAGCAGGCGATTTTTTAGCTACGACTTTCTTTGTTGCTGCTTTTTTAGCAGGTTTTGCTAGAGATGCCATAATTATTCCTTCAATTTAATCAATTATTCATTGGTTGTTGCGATTACTTCTTCCAAGGAAGTAATTCCTTGCATAACTTTCAATAATCCAGAACGGCGTAAATCTACCAATCCTTCTTCATAGGCGATGTTAGCAATATCAACCTCTGTACCGCCTTTCATGATGACGGCTTTCATTTTTTCTGTCATCGGCATTACTTCATATAAGCCAGCACGACCTTTATAGCCTTTACCTTTGCAAGCATCGCAACCGATAGGACGGTACATAGTCCATTCTTTTGCCAAATCTTCTTCTGTAAATCCTACATCCAATAATGCTTCTTTAGGCGGACGTTCCATCGGTTGTTTACAAGCAGTGCACAAACGACGAGCCAAACGTTGCGCCATAATCAGATTCACAGCACTAGCAATATTGAACGGAGCAACACCCATATTTAACATACGCGATAGCGTTGCAGGAGCATTGTTGGTGTGCAAGGTTGAAAACACCATATGACCTGTTTGCGCCGCTTTAATCGCAATATCGGCCGTACCCAGATCACGGATCTCACCAATCATGATGACATCCGGGTCTTGCCGTAAGAACGCCTTTAAGGCTGCTTCAAATGTCAAACCCTGTTTATCGTTCACGTTTACTTGATTAATCCCCGGCAAGTTAATCTCCGCAGGGTCTTCCGCAGTGGAAATATTGATGTCTTCAGTATTGAGAATATTCAAACAAGTATAAAGCGAAACCGTTTTACCCGAACCTGTCGGCCCCGTTACCAGCACCATGCCGTACGGACGGTGAATAGCTTCTAAAATCAACTCTTTTTGGAAATCCTCAAAGCCCAACTGATCAATATTCAGACTAGCTGCATCAGAATTCAAAATACGCATCACCACTTTTTCGCCAAACAGGCAAGGCATGGTATTCACACGAAAGTCAATGGCTTTAGTGTTTTTGGAAAATTGTAACTGGATACGTCCGTCTTGCGGAATGCGTTTTTCAGAAATATCCATTTTTGCCATCACCTTAATCCGCGATGCCAACTGGTTGCGCACGGAAAGTGGCGGTTGTACTACTTCGCGCAACTGACCATCGGCACGAAAACGAACGCGCGCCATAAATTCATAAAATTCAAAATGAATATCGGATGCGCCTGACTGAACAGCGTCTGAAAGAATTTTCTGGATGAAGCGGGCAACAGGGCCATCCTCTTCTTCCACACCATCCACAATCATTGCAGGAGCTTGACCACTTTCCAGCTGCGCGGCGGCAACATCCATCTCTTTAAGCAATTCGTTGTTGCTTTGACCAAACCAATCCAGCACATTGGTTAATTGATCATCGCGCACCACAACCAGCTCAACTTGCAAGCCCGATGCAAACGCCAGTTTTTGCACATTTTGGATTTGCGTAGGATCGGAAACCCCCACATATAAAGAACGCCCTCGCTTCAATAATGGAATGCAACGGAACTCTTTCATTTGTTCCGATGTCATTACGTCTTTAATCACACGGCTGCGCGGATAATAGTTCAAATCCAAAACAGGGTAATTAAACAAGCGGGCGCACAATTCTGCCAACGCTTCTGGCGTAATGATTTTGTCGTTAAAAAGCAGGGGTAAAACGGGTTTTTCCGCCTTTACTGCTGTTTGATATTTTTCAATACTGTCTTGTGGAACAAGTTTTTGCTGTACCAAAATACGCAATAAACCAATACTCATGCTGCTTCCTGTTTATTTTTATGCTTAATTAGGCAGCCTGAAAAACCTCGGGCTGCCTTGTTGCGTTAAACTGTAAATTTCTTGGGTGATTATACCAAATCTCGCTTTGAGTGTTACTTTCTCTTATCAAATGTAAAGTTTTTTAGGGAAAAGCGTTTTATTTGTGCGACAAATGAAAAAAAGCAGCTGAATTTAGCGGTTTTTTGAATTGGTGCCGGCGGCAGGAATCGAACTCGCGACCCCCTGATT
>CAUSAW010000069.1:0-10243 GCA_963529725.1 uncultured Kingella sp.
CCGGACACAAGGATTATGATTCCTCTGCTCTAACCGACTGAGCTAATTCGCCGTGAGAAGTCGCGCACTATACTGGGCTTGGGTTTTTTCGTCAAATGAAATTTTGCGTTTGCGCTGGGGGTGGGTTGATTTTTAATGAAATTCTGTTGGCAAGGTGGGGCAGGGCAGCCTGAAAGTGTGTAAAGAGTAGGCTGGCGGGGGTTTTTGATTTGTTATGTTAAGGGATGTTAAGGTATGATGCGTTTTTTTTGTTTTCAGGCTGCCTATTGCTGGGCGGCGGGAGTTGTTGTGCAATGAATGCGGTAATTATTGGTGTTTTGGTGATGCTGGTGTTGTCGGTGTCGCGGATTCATGTGGTGTTGAGCTTGGTGATTGGGGCGTTTGCGGCGGGGCTGACGGCGGGTTTGCCGTTGTCGGATGTGAGCGATGCGGCGGGCAATGTGGTTACCAAGGGGGTGATGTCGCATTTTCAGGATGGCTTGGCGAATGGGGCAACGATTGCGTTGTCTTATGCGATGTTGGGGGCGTTTGCGATGGCGATTACGCATTCTGGGCTGCCGCAGCAGATGACGGGGGCGATGATTCGGCGGATTTCTACCAATCAAACGCAGGATACGATTCCGTCTGGCATCAATGGGGTGAAGTGGGGTTTGCTGTTGGCGTTGCTGGCGATGGGGGTGATGAGCCAGAATATTGTGCCGATTCATATTGCGTTTATTCCGATGATTGTGCCGCCTTTGTTGCTGGTGTTTAACCGTTTGCAAATTGACCGCCGTTTGCTGGCGTGTGTGATGACGTTTGGCTTGGTTACGACTTATATGTTTTTGCCTTATGGTTTTGGCGCGATTTTTTTGAATAAGATTTTGCTGGGCAATATTGAGAAGGCGGGGATGAGCGTGCAGCATATTAATGTGATGCAGGCGATGGCGATTCCTGCGCTGGGGATGGTGGCGGGCTTGCTGTTGGCGTTTGTGCATTATCGCAAGCCGCGTGTGTATCAAAATCAGCAGGTGGATTGGGATGCGGCTGATGATGCGGTGGGGCAGCCTGTGGTGTCGTCTTATCGCAGCGCGGTGGCGGCGGTGGCGATTTTGGTGTGCTTTGCGATTCAGTTGGTGTACAAGGATGCGCTGATGCTGGGGGCGTTGCTGGGCTTTGCGGTGTTTATGATGCTGGGGGTGGTGCGCCGTTCGGAAGCGGATTCGGTGTTTAATCGTGGGATGCAGATGATGGCGATGGTGGGCTTTATTATGATTGCGGCGCAGGGCTTTGCGGAAGTGATGAAGGCGACGGGGCAGATTGAGCCTTTGGTGCAGGCAAGCGCGAGTATGTTTGCGGGCAACAAAACGATGGCGGCGTTTGCGATGCTGATGGTGGGCTTGCTGATTACGATGGGGATTGGCAGTTCGTTTTCCACGCTGCCGATTATCACGGCGATTTATGTGCCGCTGTGCGTGAGCTTGGGCTTTTCGCCGCTGGCAACGGTGGCGATTATTGGCACGGCGGGGGCGTTGGGCGATGCGGGTTCGCCTGCTTCGGATTCTACGCTGGGGCCTACGATGGGCTTGAATGTGGATGGGCAGCATGACCATATGCGCGATAGCGTGATTCCCACCTTTATTCACTACAACATCCCGCTGTTTATTGCGGGCTGGATTGCAGCAATTATGTTGTAAACAAGATAGGCAGCCTGAAAATGCGGTGCCGTGCCATATAGCGGCGCGGGTTTTCAGGCTGCCTTTATTGAGCGAGATATGGGACGAAAGGGGCTTATGGAAGAATTGGAAAACCGCATCGTTGAGCTGGAAATCCGCCTGGCGCTGCAAGACGAGCTGGTAGGCAGCCTGAACGACACGGTTGCCAAAATGCAAAACACGCTGGATTTGCAGCAGGCGCAGCTGCGCGTGTTGTACCAAAAAATGCAGCAGCAAAACGAGAGCGGGCAAAATCAGCCGTATAGCCTAGCGGATGAAGTGCCGCCGCATTATTAGGACATGATTAGAATGCTTGCGCTGCGCCAAGGCAGCCTGAAAAAGCATTCAACCCAAGATGGCAACGGCCTCCCCGTTTTCAGGCTGCCGCAATGCGCCAAGGCAGCCTGAAAATCCCACTCATCCGCATTATGCTAAAATGCCGTCCTTTCTGTATTCCAACACCTAAGGCAGCTGCGTAGCAAAGCGGAGTTGCGAAGCTAAAACGCCCATTCACATTATGACTTTTCGCCATACTTCTTTGTTTTCCTGTTTACTCGTATTCATCAGCAGCAGCGCCTTCGCCGAAACGCAAACCGCCCGCGAAGCCGCTGCTGTCTCTGCGCCTGCCAACAGCGAAAGCCAAGCCGAAAAACACGCGCTGCCGCTGAAAAAAGCCGACATCTCCCCGCGCAAAGACCGCAGCAAAAGCGAGCAAACTAACGAAGAAGACGAAAAAGAACTCACCCCCAAATACCCCATCATCATTGAAGCCGATAACCCCGAAATCCAAGCCATGCTCACGCAGCATTTGCCGCTGATTGCCTACCAGCGCAAAGAAGAATTAGACAAAGAGCAGCTAGCCTATCTTGCCGAAGATGCGCCCAACGACGCGCGCAACATGATGAAAACCGAAGGCTATTTCAACAGCGAAGTGAGCGTAACCCCCGAGGGCGAGGGCTACCGCGTGAAAGTCATCACAGGCAAGCGCACCACCATTGACAATGTAAACGTAGCCATTTTGGGTGACATCCTGCAAGACGACACGCTCGGCAGCTACTACAAAAATGCCTTTTCCAACTGGCAACTGCCCGTGGGTGCGCCCTTTCGCCAAGAAGATTGGAGCGGCAGCAAAACATCCGTGCTCACCGCCGTAACCCGCAAAAAATACCCACTCGCCCAGTTCACAGGCACGCAAGCGGCGGTGAACCCGCAAACGCAAAAAGCCGATTTAACCGTAACCGTGGACAGCAAAAAGCCAATTTATTTTGGCGAATTTCAAATCAAAGGCAACCAACGCTATCCACAAAGCGTGATTTCGGGCATGGCGCAGTTTAAAACAGGCGATGTGTACGACCTAGACAAACTGCTGGACTACCAACAAGCCCTAGAAAACGACAGCCATTATTCGGGCGCATCCGTGCAAGCCGATTTTGACAATTTGCAAGGCGATCGCGTGCCCGTAAAAGTTGCTGTATCCGAAGCCAAACGGCAAAAATTTGAAACAGGCATCAGCTTTGATTCCGAATACGGCTTGGGCGGCGAGCTGGGCTACGAACACTACAACATTTTCAACCGCGGCTATGTTGGCTCGCTGGCTTGGGAAATGGATAAATACCAAACCAAGCTCGGTGTTGGCATCAGCCAGCCGCGCAAAGGCTCGGGCTATTTCAACACCGCCAACGTAACCTACAACCGCAGCACCACGCAAAACCTAGAAAAACGCGGCATCACATCAGGCTTTTGGCGCGTGCGCGACCGTGATGGCATTGAATCGCGCGTGGGCATTGAGTTTATCGCCGAAGACAGCCGCATCCCCAATAGCAATGTTAATTTTGGGCGCAGCTACGCCACCATGCTCACCGCCGCATGGAAACGCCAACGGCTAGAAAGCCTGTTGCGTCCCGCCAATGGCTATTATTTAAGCGGCAAAATCGGCACCACAATGGGCAAGCTGCTTTCATCCGCGCCCATGATTCGCGTACACGGCAGCGCAGGCTATTACTACACGCCCGAAAACAAAAAACTCGGCACATGGGTGGCGCGCGGCGAAATTGGCTATGTGCACACCAACCAAAAATTTGAAGACGGCAATGTGCCATCATCGCTGATGTTCCGCTCGGGCGGCGCAAGCTCCATTCGCGGCTATGAGCTCAACAGCATCGGCAGAAAAGTGCCGCCCAGCAGCGCGGTCTTGCCCGAACGCGCCATGTTTGTTGCCAGCGCGGAATACCAATACCCGATTAAAGGCAGCTTCGCCCTTGCCGCGTTTCACGACATGGGCAGCGTTGCCCATAAAATCAAAGACATGACGCTCTACCACGGCACAGGCATTGGCGTGCGCTGGTTTAGCCCCGCCGCGCCGTTTTCGTTTGATATTGCCTATGGGCATCGCGATAAAAAGCTGCGCTGGCATATTAGCTTGGGCACGCGGTTCTGAGCATAAGGCAGCCTGAAAATCGGTTGCACCCCATTTTGATTTTCAGGCTGCCTAACCGCCCGCATCATTGTTCACCACATCGGCAGCCTGAAACGCTGTCCAGCGAAGCTAAACCCCCATCCCCAAAGGCAGCCTGAAACCCCATTTCCACCCCAAACATCATGACCGAACCATCCCCCAATCCCCAAGCAACAGAAAACCCCGCCGTTTCGCCATCGCCATCCCCCGCTCCCCAAAAACCCAAAAAACCCCGCCGCCTGCTCAAATACACCTTCAGCGCGGTGGTTGTTTTGCTGGGCGCAAGCGCAGGCGGCGCGGCATGGCTGCTGAATACCAACAGCGGCTTGCGTTTTGCCGTGTATCAACTGCCCAAGCTCGCCGATGTGCACATCACATCCAAAACGCTCACTGGCAGCGTGTTGCAAGGCATCAACGCCGATGAACTGCGCATCATCACCCCCAGCGCGGATATTGACATCAGCAGCCTCTATTTCCAATGGCAACCTAGCCAGCTGTGGCAGCGCCATTTGCACATCAACCAAATCAACGCGGGCGATGTTCACATTCAATCCAAGCCAACTCCGCCGCAGCCCAAAAGCCCGCGCCCTGATGCGCCCACCAGCATCAACCTGCCCATCAGCATCGCGCTGGATAATCTCACCATCAACAGCATCACCCAAGGTAAACGCAAAACCGAACTCGTACGCCAAGTCCAAGCCAGCTATGTTTACGACCACAAAGAACACCGCCTTAAAGTAGGTAGCCTGAAAAACTATTGGTCCAGCACCCAAGGCGAACTTGCCGCCAGCACCGCCGCCCCCTTCGCCTTATCAGGCGATTTATTCTCCGATGGCGAGCTAGACGGCATCGCCGTAACCAATGGGCTCAACCTATCAGGCAGCCTGAACAACATCATGGTCAATACCGCCCTAGTGGGCAACGGCATCGGCTTGCACGCCAACACCCAACTGCGCCCGTTTGCCAAACGCATTGACGACCTAATCGGCAAAGTGAACGTCATCGGGCAAGGCATCAACCCCAAAGCCTTCATGCCCAATCTGCCCGAAGCCTCCCTGTATTTCACGCTCGGCATCACGCCCGATTTGGACGACACCAAAACCACGCTGCGCGGTGCGCTTAACCTGCGCAACGAATTGCCGCTCACCGCCGACAACAACGGCATCCCCGTTAAACTGCTCAACGGCATATTTAATATTGACGACAACGGCACCGTCAGCATTGACCACATCCAAGCCAACCTGCTGCAAAAAGGCAGCCTGAAACTATCAGGCGACATCCGCGCCGCCGAGCAAACGCTTAATCTCACCGCCCACATCGCCCAGCTCAACAGCAGCGACATCATCAGCACCGCGCTCAAGCCCACGCTCAACGGCGACATCAAAGCCACAGGCACCTTCGCCGACCCACAAATCAACTGGCAGCTCGCCACCGAAAACGCCCAAAGCAAAGGCAGCCTGAAAATCGCCACCGACACCAAAAACGCCCAACGCACCTTGCTGCTAGAAAACGGCAGCATCAAAGCCAACAACGGCGGCGAAGTGCAACTCGCAGGCAAGCTGGAACTCTTCCAAAACCAAAAACTCGCGCTGCAAGTATCCAGCCAAAACTTCAACCCCAGCGCGCTTTATCCCAGCTTTCCGCAAGGCAACATCAACGGCAAAATCCAAGCCACAGGCGAAATCGCCCAACAACGCATCCACAGCGAACTCAACTTTGCCCCCTCCACCCTATCGGGCGCAAACCTATTAGGCAGCGGCATCGTGGACTACCAAGACAACCACCTCAGCCGCGCCGACCTCGCCATCCGCCTAGGCAACAACCACCTCAACACCAAAGGCGCATACGGCAAACAAGGCGACCAGCTCGCCCTAGACATCAACGCCCCCAATCTCAACCTATTCGGCTTCGGGCTACAAGGCGCACTTACCGCCAAAGGCAGCCTGAAAACCACCGCCAACGGCTACACCCAAGTGGATGCCAACCTCAACGGACAAGCCCACGGCTTTGCCCTCGGCGAAGCCCTGCGCATCCAAAACCTAGACTTCAAAATCCAAGCCAGCCCCAGCCCCACCGCCCCGCTCAACATCACACTCAACGGCAACCACATCAGCGCAGGCGGCGTAGCCATAGACAACATCACCGCCAGCCTAAACGGTACGCAACGCCAACACCAATTCAAAGCCCAAAGCAGCCTGAAAATAGACAACAAACCACTCACCCTACGCGCCAGCGCCAACGGCGGGCTAAACGAAAAAATCCAATGGCAAGGCAACATCAGCGAACTCAACATCGCAGGCGCGCTCAACCTACGCCTGCAAAACACCATGCGGCTAGAAGCAGGCGCAGAGCGCGTAATCCTCAGCAGCGCAAGCTGGCAAGCACTTGGCGGCAGCCTGAATTTAGATCAGCTCACATGGAGCAAACAAACAGGCTTGGTTACCAAAGGACGCGCCAATAATCTCAGCCTAGAACAGCTACACAACTTCTACACCCCGCCGATTGAGCACAATCTCACCATCGCCGCCGACTGGGATTTAAGCTATACCCAAAGCCCACGCGGCTACCTAAACCTGCGCCAACAAGGCGGCGACATCACTCTGCCCACCGCGCGCAAACAGCCGCTCAACCTGCAAAACTTCGTGCTTAAAACCACGCTAGACGGGCGCGGCATCCACAACAACATCAGCGCCGATACCCGCTACGGCAAAGCCACAGGCGACTACACCATCCTGCAAGCCTTTGGCAACGGCAAAATTGTTGATGCCCCCGTGAGTGGCAAAATCCAAGTGAGCAACGACAACCTAGAAAGCCTAAAAAGCATGATGCCCGTGGGACACATCATCCAAGGCTCGCTGATTGCCACCGCGCAAATCGCAGGCACCGTTAGCACGCCCAAACTCAGTGGCACGGTGAACGGCGAAAATCTGTATTACCGCAATCGCCAAGTCGGCATTATTTTGGACAACGGCAGCCTGAAATCCCATTTAGACGGACAACGCTGGCACATTGATTCGCTCACCTTTGATCGCAAAGGCGGCAAAATCAGCCTGACAGGCGATGCCGCCTATGTGAACAGCGCGCCCGATGTCAACGCCAAAATTACCGTCGCCCAATACCCCATCCTAGACCAAGCCAGCCGCCGCTTAACCGTATCAGGCAACACCGACATCAGCTACAACAGCGAAGGCATCACGCTAACAGGCAGCCTGAAAACCGATATGGGGCGCTTTGGCTTCCAAGAAAGCAGCGCGCCCACGCTGGATGATGATGTCATCATCGTAGGCGAAGTGAAACCCGCGCCTGCGCCGCCGATGCCGCTCAAACTCAACCTAGAATTTGACCTAAACGATCGCCTATTCTTCGTTGGCGAAGGCTTGCGCGTGTCGCTCGGCGGCAAGCTCAATCTCACTTCCCACACCACCGCCGATGTGCAAGCCGTTGGCAGCATTTACATCACACGCGGGCAATACAAAGCCTACGGACAAGATTTGGTGGTGAAAAAAGGCATCATCTCGTTTGTTGGCCCGCTCACCAAGCCTAATCTCAACATCCGCGCCGAACGCCGTGCATCCCCCGTGGGCGCAGGCGTAGAAGTGTTGGGCAACCTAGAAGCTCCACGCGTAAGCCTGGTTGCCGATGAGCCGATGAGCGAAAAAGACAAGCTCTCGTGGCTGATTCTCAACCGTGCCAGCTCAGGCAGCGACAGCGACAACGCCGCCCTTGCCACCGCCGTTAGCGCCTATTTGGCAGGCAAGTTCAACGACAAAATGGGCTTTGTGGACGACTTTGGCTTAACCACCCAACAAACCCGCAACACCGACACGGGCGAACTCAACCCCGCCCAACAAGTGCTCACCTTTGGCAAACAGCTCAGCCAAGACCTTTATCTCGGCTACGAAGTCGGGCTGGGGCAAGCCAACCAAACCGTTAAGCTGGTGTATCAACTCAGCCGCGCCTTCCAAGCCATCGCTCGCGTGGGCACGCTTTCATCAGGCGGCGAGTTGAAATACATCAAACGCTTTGATTAGCAATGAGCGCGGATAGAGGCAGCCTGAAAACTACGTTACCCGTTTTAGCTCCGCTGAACTTCGTTTCAGGCTGCCACAAAGTTGGCAACCCACTTGCTTGCAAGCTACAATCCCCTTTTCATTCAACACAAAGAAAGAACCACCATGATTAACCAATTTGACATCAACCCCTACACCAAAAACCAGCTAACCGTCTATCTGGAAAGCAAAAACATTAACCTGCGCGAAGGCATGGACAACGAAGAAACCAACAAAGAAATCGCCGCCATCTTGCACGGCGGCTTCCCAAAAATGGTACAAAAAATTTACTCGCTGGCAAAATTTGAAAAATTCTTTTGGGAAAAACGCGAGCTATTGCACCAACACATCGCCAACCGCTTCGCCGCGATAGACGAAAAAGCCGCCAAAAAAGGCAAATAATTTGTAAACCCAAGGCAGCCTGAAACCCATTTTCAGGCTGCCCATCCAATAAGGAAACCCAACATGAGCCGAAAAGTTCAAATCAACAAAGGCACCATCCAAGACAACGCCTTAAAAGCCCTAGTCAAATCCAATCTCTTCCGCCACAAAATAGAGCGCAACAAAAAAGGCAAAGGCAGCTACAACAGACAACAAGCAAAAAAATGGCAGGACGGTTCTTTTGAATCGTCCTGTTTTGTTTGGGCGGATGGCATTGCGTAGGGCGAAGCTAAAATGCTTTTGTTTACACGTTGTTACGCTATACCAAAATAAAAATAATTAAATTTCAAGAAGTTATTGATTTTACCTTAGCAAATGTTTACAATGCGCACGCAGTAAATTTTCAACCATCCCATATAGGAGTACACAAAATGACCGACTGCCAAACTCATGCTAACCACACCCACGTTCACGGCGCAAACTGCGGACACACCGCCATTCAACACGGCGACCATGTGGATTATCTACACGATGGGCATCTGCACCACGCCCACGCCGAGCATTATGATGAACACCGCTTAGACGTAACCGATGCCAACCCAGTCGGCTGCCACCCCGTGCACACTTGCGGCGAACACCGCCACGGCGCAGGCTGCGGACACGAAGCCGTGCCACACGGCGACCATGTGGATTACTTAGTAAACGGTCGTTTGCATCATCAACACGGCGACCATTGCGATGACCACGGTCCTGTGCAAATCATCAAATAACCGCGCAACAAAAAACACGCTCGCAAAGCTCTGCGGGCGTGTTTTGCATTTTCAGGCTGCCTGAAAATTAGCGTGGGGCGCAATCTTTAAACAAGATTTCATCGTTGGGCGAAGTGATGGTGGCGATGTTGGCTTTGCGAGCGTTTTTGCTGGTAAGCGTTTCCATGCTGATGCCGTAGCCGCTTCCGCCGAAGATGGTGTCCACGTTGTCGGATTTGTTTAAATCGTATTGCATCACGCGGGTTGCGCCGTTCAATTTAGCGGCGGCGGTAACGGGAATGCCTGCGCCGTTAAAGTTGTATTTCACGGCAACGCGACCTTGTTGGCAAGTGTAGTTTACGGTTTGTGTGCTGGTGATTTTTTTCGCGTTAATCGGACCGCGTGGGGCGGCGATTGCGCTGCCTGCGATAGCGGTTAAAGCCAAAATGCTCAAAGTTTTTGCGATGTTCATAGTTTTGTCCTTTGCGGAAAAATGGGTTGATTGCTGCAAGGATTTGCAACGGGCGGCATCATAAATTTAGTGTTTATGTTTGTCTAGTAGGGCGGGTGGGGGTTTTCATATTTTTTCAAATGCTAAAACGGCTGAACTTTGGGATGTGGGTTCAGCCGTTGGTTGGTTGATTGGCGCACGCCAGAGGCAGCCTGAAAAGCTGTTTTGAAGCCGTGGCGAATGATGAGCCTGCTTAATCACCCCACGTCATTCAATAGGATGCAAGAGCACGGCTTGCAAGCAAGCCGTAGAGGCGCGGGGATGGTTTTCAGGCTGCCTCATAGTGCGCCCGCGTTGAGGCAGCCTGAAAACTATTTCGCTGGCGACGCGCTGGATTGATGTTTTTCCCGAGACCTTTGCAAAATTCCCCCAAAATCCCCTAAATTCCCACCAAGACATTTAGG
>CAUSAW010000070.1:0-9975 GCA_963529725.1 uncultured Kingella sp.
GCGCAAAACATAACCCAAAGGACACCCCATGCTTTCCCAACACAACATCACCCTCAGTAACCAAGCTCCCTTCGCCCTATTTGGCGGCATCAACGTATTAGAAGACCTAGACAGCACGCTGCGCGCCGCCGAGCATTATGTAGAAGTAACGCAAAAGCTCGGCATCCCCTTCATCTTCAAAGCATCGTTTGATAAAGCCAACCGCTCGTCCATCCATTCCTATCGCGGCGTGGGGCTAGACGAAGGCTTACGCATCTTCGCCAAGGTCAAACAAGAATTCGGCTGCCCCGTGATCACCGATGTGCACGAGCCCTACCAATGCGCCCCCGTTGCCGAAGTGTGCGACATCTTGCAACTGCCCGCCTTTCTCGCCCGACAAACCGATTTGGTAACGGCAATGGCAAAAACCAACCGCGTCATCAACGTGAAAAAACCCCAGTTTTTAAGCCCCAGCCAAATGAAAAACATCGTGGAAAAATTCCACGAAGCCGGTAACGATAAAGTCATCCTATGCGAGCGCGGCGCACAATTTGGCTACGACAATCTGGTGGTAGATATGCTCGGCTTTGGCGTGATGAAAAAAACCTGCGGCAATCTACCCGTGATTTTTGACGTAACCCACGCGCTGCAACAGCGCGAAAGCGGCGCAGCTGCATCAGGCGGACGGCGCAGCCAAGTGCTAGACCTTGCGCTGGCAGGCATGGCAACAGGCTTGGCAGGCTTGTTTTTAGAAAGCCACGCCAACCCCAGCCAAGCCAAGTGCGACGGTGCATCCGCCCTGCCACTCGCCCAGCTAGAAGACTTCCTCGTGCGCGTGAAAGCGGTGGACGATGTGGTGAAATCGTTTGCACCGATGGAGATTGCGTAGCTGCGCGCCCTGCTTGTTTTCAGGCTGCCTTAAAGATTCTCCAAAGGCAGCCTGAAAACGCTTAACGGCTTAACATCGCATTAGCTTATCTCATCTTGTTTACATTTTCAGGCTGCATCATTTGATCAACTCATCACAACAAATGCTTGGGACTACTGCACATCCCCCTTTTCAGGCTGCTCCAAAAATACCTTTACCTTCCCCCACCCCCGTTTGGCACAAAAAATGCTTATCCCGCCCCAATCTGTTAAAATAGCCTAAATATCCCACTTTCAGGCTGCCACAAACCATGTTTACCCCCCTTTCCCCCGAACGCCAACAACGCCTGCGCGACATCAAACTACTCATCCTAGACGTAGATGGCGTGCTCACCAGCGCACAACTCTTCATCGGCAGCAGCGGCGAAATCATCAAAGCATTCAACACATTAGACGGACACGGCATCAAAATGCTGCAAAACACAGGCGTGCAAACCGCCATCATCACCGCACGCAACGACCCCGCCGTCGCTCACCGCGCTGAGCAGCTCGGCATCAGCCACTACCTGCACGGCGTAGAAAACAAACACCAAGCCTTCGCCCAACTGTGCGCGCAAACCCAAATCGCCGCACAAGAAACCGCCTTCGTTGGCGACGACGTGATTGACCTGCCCGTCATGACGCGCTGCGGCTTCCCATTTGCTGTTGCCAACGCCCATGCTTATGTTAAAGAACACGCGCTATACACCACCCAAAAAAGTGGCGGCTTCGGCGCAGTGCGCGAAATCACCGATCTCATCATGCACGCGCAAAACACATTAAGCGACGCCCTAGCCGAGTACACCAAATGAACCGATTTCGCAGCCTTCTGTTCCCCCTTGCGCTTGCCCTGATTTTGGGCGGCTTAACTTCGTGGCTCGGGCGCGTAAGCGAAGTGGTGATTGAAGAAGTCAAGCTAGACCCCGCGCAGCCGCAATACACCATGACGCAAATCCACGGCATCCGCTACGATATTTCAGGCAGCCTGAATCAAGATCTCACCGCCCCGCGTGCATGGCAGTTGCCCGACCAAAAAAACGTCTATTTTCAACAGCCCACGCTGAAAACCTACCGCGACAACAACGAGCAATACACCGTATCCAGCCAAACCGCCCGCTACGAAATTGAAAGCAAAAAAGTCTTTTTTGAACAAAACGTTGTCCTAATCAAAAATCCCGATGCCGAGCGCCCCGCAGGCAAAGTGGCAACCGATTATCTGAATGTGGACACGCAAACCCAAATCGCCGAAACCGATGCCCCCGTGCAATATGAATACGGACGCTCGCAAGGCACGGCAACAGGCTTAACCTACGACAACAAAAACGGCTTGCTCAATCTCAAATCCAAAGTGAAAGCACAAATCTATGATCTCAAATAAAACCGCATTGTTCGCCATCGCGCTCGCCTTAGGCAGCCTGAACGCCCACGCCCTAGAAAGCGACCGCCAGCAGCCCATTTCCATTGATGCCGACCAAGGCTCGCTGGATCAAAAAAACCAAGTAACCGTGTTCACAGGCAATGTCATCATCACACAGGGCACGCTCAATATGCGCGCCAACGTTGTGCGCTTGGTAAAAGACCAAAGCGGCAATCAAACCATCAACGCCCAAGGCTCGCCTGTTTACTTCCGCCAAGAGCTTGACGACAACAAAGGGCTTGCCGAAGGCTGGGGCGATAGAGCCGAATACACGTCCACCAACAACACCGTTAAGCTGGTGGGCAACGCCAAAGTGCGCCGTGGCGGCGATGTTGCCACAGGCAACGCCATCAGCTACAACACCAAAACCGAGGTTTACACCGTGCTGGGCGGCAAAACCACAGGCGGTAAAGACAATCCGCGCGTGCACATCATCATCCAGCCATCCACCGCGCAAGGCGATAAGAAAAAATAACGGTGCGCAGCCTTGTATTGATTTTCAGGCTGCCTAACCCATATTCATGTTATAAGCTGGACATCTTGTCCACTTAACATCTCATCATCGCATCTCAACGTTTTCAGGCTGCCTTTATCGCGCAGCAATCATCAGCCTAAGGCAGCCTGAAAAGCCATTTCGAGCCCAACCATGACCCAAGTCTCCCATCTTCATGTATCAGGTTTGCAAAAAACCTTCAAAAAACGCCAAGTTGTTAAAGACTTCTCGCTAGACATCAGCAGCGGCGAAGTAATCGGCTTACTCGGGCCCAACGGCGCGGGCAAAACCACCAGCTTTTATATGATTGTGGGACTGATTGCCGCCGATGCAGGCAGCATCACGCTCAACGGCGAAGAGCTGCGCCACAGCCCCATCCACCAACGCGCCCAAGCAGGCATCGGCTATCTGCCGCAAGAAGCCTCCATCTTCCGCAAAATGACGGTAGAACAAAACATCCGTGCCATTTTGGAAATCCGCCTGCGCGACAAGCATCAAATTGAAACCCAGCTCAACAAACTGCTCGCCGATCTCAACATTGAACGCCTGCGCCACAGCCCTGCGCCTGCCCTATCAGGGGGTGAACGCCGCCGCGTAGAAATCGCCCGTGTGCTGGCGATGCAGCCAAGATTTATTTTGTTAGACGAACCCTTTGCCGGCGTCGATCCCATCGCCGTGATTGATATTCAAAAAATCATTGAATTCTTGAAAGAACGCGGCATCGGCGTGCTCATCACCGACCACAACGTGCGCGAAACCCTGCGCATTTGCGACCGCGCCTACATCATCAGCGATGGCACCGTGCTTGCCACAGGCAAACCCGAAGAGCTGGTGAATAACGAACAAGTCCGAGCCGTTTATCTCGGTGAAAATTTTGATTACTAACACAACAACAATAATAAGTTATGAGCAGTACAAACATCCAACTCAAACTCAGGCAAACCCAGCAGCTCAGCCAAAACATGCAGCAATCCTTGCGTATTTTGCAGATGTCGGGCATTGAAATTGAACGCGAAGTAGAAGACTGGCTCGCCGATAACCCCCTGCTTGACCGTGTAGAGCAGCCTGAAAAAACATACGAACCACCGCAAACCACCGTGGACATCGCCAAGCGCGGCGTTAGCTTGGATGATGACGACAGCAGCGCGTGGGAAAACCTTGCGCAAGAAGAAACGCTCAATTCCTATTTGCACAAGCAAGTTGCCGAGCATCCGCTCACGCCATCCGAAGCCGCCCGCGTGCATATTCTGATTGATTTTTTGGACGAAAAAGGCTATCTCACCGAATCCATAGAAGAAATCATTGAACACACGCCGCTGGAATGGATGCTGGAAGAAGACGACATGGAAATCGCGCTGGAACACCTACGCGCGTTTGACCCCGCAGGCATCGCCACCCCCGATTTAACCCAATCGCTGCTGTATCAGCTGGATCGTTTGCCGCTATCCGATGCTCGTCGTTGCGCCGCGCAAATCGTCACGCGCCATCTAGACCAAATCACGCAAAATATGCCCAAAAACATCAATCGATTCAGCAAATTATTGCCTGAGTACAACGAAACTATTTTGCGCGAAGCATTGAAAATCATCACCGACCTGCGCCCTTACCCTTCTTATGGTTTTGCCAGCGAAGAGCCCACGCAATACGTTCGCCCCGATGTGTTTGTGCAAAAGAACGACAAGGGAGAATGGTACGCCATCAGCAATGATGAATCGATGCCGCAAATTCAAATCATCACCGAATTTGTGGAGGAGTTGCAAGAAACCAGCGATTTAGACCCGATTTGGCGCGAGAAAATCAACGGCGCGAAACAAAAAATTGATATGTTGCAGCAGCGCAAAAGCACCATCTTGCGCGTTGCGGAATACATCCTTGCTCATCAACAAGATTTTTTCTATTTTGGCGAGATTGGTTTGGTGCCTATGTTGTTGAAAGATTGTGCGAAACATCTGGAACTCGCCGAATCCACCATCTCGCGCGCGGTGAGCAATAAATATCTGGCTTGTCCGCAAGGATTATTTGCATTGCGCTATTTTTTCAGCCAAAATGCAGCCATCAACGACAGCGAAACAGGCAATGCCATCAGCGCCAACGCCATCAAATCGGTTATCGCGCAAATCGTTGAACATGAAGACAAAAGCAAGCCCCACAGCGATTGCTCCTTGCATCGCTTGCTGCAACAACAAGGCATCAATATCGCGCGGCGCACCGTCGCAAAATACCGTGAACAACTTGGCATTCCTACCGTGCAACAGCGTCGTGAATAAGTTTCTTTCGCGCTTGGAAATGCCCCTGCATTTTCAGGCTGCCTTTCCTAACCACTCTGTATAAGGAGTTGCATCATGAATCTGAAAATCACTGGTCTCAATTTTGATGTTACCGAAGCCATTAAAGCGCGCGTAACCGAGAAATTAGAACGTATTGCTCGCCACACCGACGGCATGATTTCGGCAACAATTACGCTTTCTGTGGAAAAAGTACAAAGCAAGGCGACGGCGCAAGTGCATTTGGCGGGTAAGGATTTTCACGTTGAGGCGTTGGAAAATGGCGATAATATGTATGCGGCGATTGATAATATGGCGGATAAATTGGACCGTGCGTTGTTGCAGCATAAGGAGAAATCGCAGAATCGTTGATTGTGTGATGTGAAATGAAAAGAGACCGAGTGATTAAGATTGCTCGGTCTTTTTTGGGTTTTCAGGCTGCCTTGCTTGTTCTCATCACTTAATCGCCAGCAGTTGCACAATCAACAGCGAGAGTCGTTTGCGCTCTGCGTCGCTGGTTTCGGGCTGCGAGAGGCGTTGTTTGAGTTGGGCGATTTGTTTGTTTTTGAGTTCGGTGATGATTTTGGCGATGCCGTCTTGGAATTCTTGTTGTTTTTCTGCGCTGCTGTCGTCTAGGTCTTCTTTGCTTTGCAGGGCGTTGCGGAAGATGTGGTCTATGGTGTGGGCAAAGGGGGTGTCGCGGAAGTGTTCAATGGCTTGGGCGGCAGTCATGTTGGGGTGGCTTTGGTAGCTGTGGGCAAGGGCGATTAGGCAGGCGAAGTCGCCTTGCGCGGGCAGGTAGTCGGGGATGGCGACGTGTTCTGCCCATTGGGGGTTGAGCAGCAGGGTGCGGATTTGGCGTTGCACAAGGGTGGCGGTTTCAGGCTGCCTGAAACTTTCGCGCGGCAGGGCGTAGCGCTTGGCGGTAACGTGGCGTTGCGGCGCGGCTTGTCCCATTAGATAGGCGAGATTGGTGGGGTCTATGCCTGTTTGCTCGCTAAGATTTTGTTTGAGCAGGTAGGCGAGGGTGGGGGCTTGGCTGATTTGGGCGAGATGGGGGGTGGCGCGTTTGACCAGCTCGGCTTTGCCTTCTTGGCTGGCGATGTCTAAATCGGCGGTGAGCGCGTCCCAAAAGTATTGCGATAGCGGGCGGCTTTGGTGCAATAGGGCTTCTTCAAATTGGGCTTTGCCAAATTGGCGCACGAAGCTGTCGGGGTCGTGTTCGGCGGGCAGGAAGAGAAAATGCAGGGCTTTGCCGTCTTTGAGCTGAGGCAGGGCATTTTCTAGCGCGCGCCATGCGGCTTTTTGTCCTGCTGCGTCGCCGTCAAAGCAGAAATAGATGTTGTCGGTTTGGCGGAACAGAATTTTGATGTGTTCGGCGGTGGTGGCGGTGCCCAGCGCGGCGACGGTGTATCCAATGCCGTATTGGGCAAGGGCAACGGTGTCCATGTAGCCTTCCACCACGAGGATGCGCCCTGCGTCTTTGATGGCTTGGCGGGCTTCGTATAGCCCGTAGAGGTTTTTGCCTTTGTCAAACAGCGGGGTGTCGGGCGAATTGAGGTATTTGGGTTTGCTGTCGTCTAATACGCGCCCGCCAAAGCCGATGATGCTGCCTGAAATGTTGCGGATGGGGAACATCAGGCGATGGCGGAAGCGGTCGTATTGCTTGCCGTCTTGGTCTATCACCATGCCGCTGGCGATGAGTTCGCCGTTGGGATAGGGCTGGAAGACTTGGGCGAGTGGTGTCCAGCCGTCGGGGGCGTAGCCGATGCTGTAGTGGGCGATGATTTCGGGCGATAAGCCGCGCTGGGCGGTGTAGGCTTGGGCGGAGGGGGATAGCGGCAGCTGTTGCGCGTAAAAGGTGGCGGCGGCTTGCACGGTGGATTCCAGCGTTTGCTGTTGCTGTTTGCGCGCGGCGCGTTCGGCGGCGTTTTCAGGCTGCGTTTTGCTGTCGTGTGGCACGCTCATGCCCACGCGGTCGGCAAGGTGTTGCACGGCTTCGGGGAAGCTGAGCCCTTGGTGTTCCATCACAAAGCCGATGGCGGATCCGTGCGCGCCGCAGCCGAAGCAGTGGTAAAACTGTTTGCTGGGGCTAACGGAAAAGCTGGGGGATTTTTCTTTGTGAAATGGGCAGCATGCCATGTAGTTGGCGCCGCTTTTTTTCAGCGGGACGTAGTGGTCGATGATGTCCACGATGTCGGTTTTGGCGAGCAGGTCGTCGATAAAGCTGGATGGAATCATGGGTGAGCTTGATGCGAGGGCGTTAGGCAGCCTGAAAAAGGGTTGGGATGGGGTTTAATGTTTTCAGGCTGCCTTTTGCGCGAGAGGCAGCCTGAAAACTATTGCTCGGTTTTTTTGAGAAACAGGATGTAAATCAGCAGCAGCGTGGCAACGATGATTTGGGCGTATAAGCCGATGCCGTAAGACAGCACTTCTTTGGGCGTGCCCAGCCGTTCAAAAAAGGGCTTGACCCGCAGATAGTATTGCGCGTGAACCAGCAGGGCGAAAAGGGCGGCGAACATTAGCTCGTTGTAGGCTGGGGCTTTTTCTTGCTTGTCGTCCAGCCAGACTTTGGCGGCGGTGGCGGCGAAGATGATGGTGTTCACCCATGCGAGCAGGCGGAAGTTGAGCGAGATGCCCAGATAGCTTTTGAGCGGCGTGCTTGCCCACGGCAGCAGCCATGTGAGAATGGCGAGGGCGCATAGGGCGAGAATGATGTTGCGGCTGGAAAGCAGGGCAGGGGGGGTGGCAAGGGCAGGCGCGGCGCGGGATGCGTTGGCGCGGCGGTCGCTGTTGGCAGGCTGCGCTTTGCGTTGGGCTTGCGGATTGGATTTTGACTTCGGTTGCGGCTGCGATTGCGATTTGGCAGGCGCGGCGGCAGGCGGTTGGAAAAACGCGGGGTCGGCTTGGCGCAAGGCAGCATCGTAGGCGCGGCGTTTTTCGTTGTCGTATAGGGTGTCGCGGATTTCGTGCAAAACTTCAATCGGCACTTTGCCGCTTTGGGCGGCGAGTTTGAGCTTGCCTTGGATGTCGGCTAGGCTGGCGTTGGGCGGAAGACGGAGGAATTTGTAGTAATTAGTCATGGGATTCCTTGGGATGAGTTTGCAAGGTGGGGCGGTTTATTGATAGCGCACGTTTTCGGCGGCATCTATCTGGATTTTGCCTGTGCTTTGCAATGCTGCAAGCATTTCTTGTGCAAGTTTGGGGTTGCTGTGTTCGGTTAGCAGGCGTAAGAGATCGTGTTTTTTCTTGGGGCGATTTTTTTTCAGCAGGGCGAGCGCGGTGGTGATGTTGCTGCTGGGGCTGGGCGCTGGGGCGAAAGTAGGCGCTGGGGCAATTTGGGCAACGGCTTGTTGCACGCTTTGGGCGGCGTGTTCAATAAGCTGTTGTTCTGTTTGCGTGTTTGCTTTTTCAGGCTGCCTTGCTTGTTTGAGAAATTGGCGCATGGCTTTGCCGAGTTTTTTCTTGTGCAACAGGCGAGCTTGGGGGTATTTGATGTGGAGTTCGTGCAAATAAGGGCGCAGTTTTTTGCGCGGGGAGACGATGGCGATTTGGGCGCTGGGGTGGTGTTGCAGGATGTCGGCGGCGGCTTGTGCGATGCTGCGGGCGGCTTTTTTGTTGGGCAAGACGTAGAGACTGTGGGGCTCTTCGGGCGCGAGCATGCGTTTGGCGGCTTTGAGGGTAACGAATAAGCCGACTTTGGCGCGGTGGTATGGGATTTTGCGTTTTGGGGTGGAGGCTTGGGCGAGGTCTAGTAGGAGGTGGGGCATGGGGGGGCTCCTTTGTGGGGTGGGGGATTGATTGGTTTGGTTTTTCAGGCTGCTTATTGTGGCTAATGATTGAGGCAGCCTGAAAATGGAGTTGGTGCTTTGTGGCAAGCGTTGGTTGTGAGATTAGCTTATGTGGTTTTCAGGCTGCCTATTTTTTATAGCGAGACGATGGTTGAGGCAGCCTGAAAATCAGTTTGCGCTTTGTTTGCTATTTCTATTTATCGCGCAGTAGGTAGCCTGAAAAAGCGATCAAGCAATGTTTGATGCTCTTATTCTTAAACACGATGTAAACAATACCCATGCAAACGTATTTTCAGGCTGCTTACTCGTTCATTAGCCCATTCAACACGTTCAATTTGGAATTGCCCCAGCAAACGCTTCAATAATCGGATTCAGCAGCGCATATTTGGTTTTAAGCGCGGCTTTGTTCACAATCAGGCGGCTGGATATATCGGCGATGTGTTCAACGGCTTCTAGGTTGTTGGCTTTGAGCGTACCGCCTGTGGAGACCAAATCCACGATGCAATCGCTTAATCCAACCAAGGGCGCGAGTTCCATTGAGCCGTAGAGTTTGATGATGTCCACGTGCACGCCTTTGGCGGCGAAGTGTTCGGCGGCGATGCTGGGGTATTTGGTGGCAACGCGCAGGCGTTTGCCTGCTTGCGAGGCGTGGGCGTAATCAAAGCCTTGTTGCACGGCAACCATCATGCGGCATTTGGCGATGTTGAGATCAAGCGGTTGGTACAGCCCTTCGCTGCCGTGTTCAATCAACACATCTTTGCCAGCGATGCCAAAGTCGGCGGCGCCGTATTGCACATAGGTAGGCACATCGCTGGCGCGCACGATAACAAGGCGGATATGGGGGTGGTTGGTGCTGATGATGAGTTTGCGCGAGCTTTCGGGGGCTTCGCTGGGCACGATGCCTGCGGCGGCGAGCAGGGGCAGGGTTTCTTCAAAGATGCGCCCTTTGGATAGGGCGATGGTGAGCTGTTGGGTCATGATGGGCTTTCGCGGTTTTCAACCTTGCACTTTGCGCTGCGGTATACCCCTTAGCTTTGCATAAGTTCGCATGGCTAAATCAAAGATTTAGATGCTTACTTAATACCCAAATCAAAGATTTGGACAAAGGGGCAAGGCTGCCTTTGG
>CAUSAW010000071.1:0-9948 GCA_963529725.1 uncultured Kingella sp.
TAAAGTGCTGCGTAGATGGTGTGGTATTTAGGGCTTATCTAGTACAGCCCCTTTTGTATTCAGTGGATACGAATACAAGGCGGTGAGACAAGTTAATAGTGGTTCTATTAACTTGGCTTGCCAACGCAGTAGGCGTGTTCAATGAATACAAAAGCAGCCGTGTAGATAGCGAATGCAGGTTCTCGTTCTTTGGCGAAGCAAAGAAAAGTAAGTGCCCCGTCGGCACGAGACGCATGGTTAAAGCTACACTAAAAGCCAATCACAAAGCGCAAATCCCATTTTCAGGCTGCCTATGCGCCATCAATAGGCAGCCTGAAACCTTTGCAAAACCCACTAACAGCAGCCTGAAAAATAAGAAATGCCGTCATTCCCGCGTAGGCGGGAATCTTGTTTGATATTCAAAAATATGTGTATAAACAAGCTATTGTGTAAATTTAACCAAGATTCCCGCCTACGCGGGAATGACGGAGAATTGACTATTTCTTGTGGCGTTTTTAGGTTTTGCAAAGGTTTCAGCCTGAAAAGGCAAAATGGTGCGTTAAACGGAAAATGTCAGCGGGTCGCCAACACCCCACCGTGCAGCTTATTTCAGGCTGCCTCAAACCATCCAAGGCAGCCTGAAAACAAAAAACCACTCGCCCCAAGCAGCGAGTGGTTTTCATCTATCACAACAACGCCTATTCCGCTTTCACTTCCACGCGGCGACCTTGGGCGTTGTTGCCCGCAGCGGCGGTGGTGTTTTTGGGCTTGCGCAGTTCAATGTTTTTGCTATCCACGCCTTGTTTTTCCAAGAACGCTTGCACCGCTTGGGCGCGTTTTTTGGAAAGCTCGGCATTGGCAGCGGCGTTGCCTGTGCTGTCGGTGTAACCACTTACCACCAATTTTTTGCCGTTTTTGCCAGCGGCAACCAAGTCGGCAACCACTTTATCGGCGTTGGCGGCAACATCGCTTTTGCCTGTTGCAAAGTAGAACGTGGCAACCGCATCTTTATAAGCCACATCAGCTTGGTCTGCCGCAGGTTCGCTGGCTGTTGCGCTGGCAGCGGCAGGTGTAGCCGCAGAAGCAGCGACAGGCGCAGATGCTGGTGTAGATGCAGCAGCAGGTGCTGGGGCAGCCGCAGGCGCGGGCGCAGGTTTAGCCGCAGCCGCTTGGGCAGGCTCGTGCGTGCTGTCGGTGGGCAGGGCTTGGTTTTTCGGATGCGATTTGCCCCACACATAAGCCGTGAGCAAGTGGATTTTGTCTTCAGTTAAGAAGTCTTTCCATGCAGGCATTTGGCTTTCTCGTCCGTTGGTGATGGTTTCAATGATAGCTTTTTCGCTGCCGCCCCATAACCATGTGTCGTCGTTCAGCGTGGGGGCGATGCCCATTGTGCCTTGACCATTGGCGCCGTGGCAGGCAACGCAGTTGGCTTGGAAAATTTCCTTGCCGCGTGCGGCGCGGTCTTCATCGTGCGCGCGCCCTTTGGAGAGCGACATCACATAATGCGCCACATCTTTCACGCCGTCTGTGCCCAAGTTTGTACCCCATTTGGGCATAACGCCAATGTGCCCATTGGAAATCGTTTCGTGGATTTTTTCGGGCGTGCCGCCGTAAATCCAATCGCTGTCGGTCAAGTTGGGGAAGCCGCGCGCGCCTTGCGCATCCGAGCCGTGGCATTGGATGCAATAGGTGGCAAACAAGTTTTTACCGATGGTCATTGCCGCTTGGTCTTTGGCAACATCTTCCACCTTCATCTTGCTGTATTTGCCATACAGCGCATTCACGGTTTTATCCGCAGCGGCAACTTCTCTTTCGTATTGATTGTGGCTGGTCCAGTTAAACACGCCTTTGTAGTCGCCCAAACCAGGGTAAACAACCAAATAGCCTGCGCTGAATAAAATCATGAAGACAAACATCCAAAACCACCAGCGTGGCATGGGGTTGTTGTATTCTTCAATGCCGTCCCAAGAATGGCCTGTGGTTTTAACTTCTTCGCCTTTTTTAACTTTCACTTTGTCTTGCGAAAGCAGCAGCCATGTTACATAAATAAAACTGGCAACCACGATGGCAACGATGTAGTAGTGCCAAAATGGGGATGTGAATTGTGATTCCATAATTATGCTCCGTGTTCATGATGGGTTTGGGCATCTTTGCTATCGCTGGGGTTGTCGTCATCATCCAAAATTCTGTTGGCGATGTTTTGATAGTTTTGCTTATTGCGTTTGTTTAACACGATAAACAGTATCACAGCAAAGCTAACGGATATGCCGATGGTAAACAGGCTATTTGCCCAAGCCATATTCATGATTTCTTACCTTTTGTTTTTCAATGCCAAGCCCAAACCTTGCAAATAGGCGACTACTGCGTCTAGTTCAGATTTGTCTTTTAGCTCTTCGGCGGCTTTGTCGTAATCTTCTTTGGTGTAAGGCGTGCCTATTTTTTCCAAAGCCTTCATGTGGCGCACCACTTCATCAGCGTCCACTTTATTACGCGCCAGCCAAGGGAATGCGGGCATATTAGATTCGGGTACAACGCTGCGCGGGTTGATTAAGTGGTCGCGATGCCAGCCATCAGAATAGCGCCCACCAACGCGCGCCAAATCAGGGCCTGTGCGTTTTGAACCCCATTGGAATGGGTGGTCATACACCGATTCACCTGCCACAGAATAATGCCCATAGCGCTCGGTTTCGGCGCGGAAAGGGCGGATTTGCTGCGAGTGGCAGTTGTAACAGCCTTCGCGCACAAAAATATCGCGTCCCGCCACTTGCAAGGGCGAATAGGGTTTCACGCCTTTGGTGGCGGTAATCACTTCTTTGGTGCCAAACAAGGGGACAACTTCCACCATCAAGCCCACGCTTACCACAATAAGCGTGAACACAATCAGAAAGCCCACTTTTTCTTCTGCTAATTGTTGCAATTTCATTTTTAGCGTCCTTTCTATTAGTGTTCAGTTTTGGGCAAAGCAGGGATTTCTGCTTCAACAGGTTGGGCATCGGCAACGGTGCGATAAACGTTATACGCCATGATGCACATACCGCTTAAATACAACACACCACCCAAGAAACGAATGAGATAGAACGGCATAGAACGGCTAACCGATGCGATAAATGAATGCGTGAGCGTGCCATCGGGGTTGAGCTGGCTCCACATCAAGCCTTGCATCACACCTGATGCCCACATGGATGTGATGTATAACACCACGCCCAAAGTGGCAATCCAAAAATGCGCGTTAATCAGCTTCACGCTAAACATTTCTTTTTTGCCATACAAACGGGGAATCATGTAATACAGCGAGCCGATGGTTACAAAGCCCACCCAGCCTAATGCGCCTGAGTGAACGTGTCCCACCGTCCAGTCGGTGTAGTGGCTCAATGCGTTCACGCTTTTGATAGACATCATCGGGCCTTCAAAAGTGGACATACCGTAAAACGACAGCGACACAATCAAAAATTTCAAAATCGGGTCGGTGCGCAATTTATCCCACGCTCCAGACAAGGTCATGATGCCGTTAATCATGCCGCCCCAAGAAGGCGCAAACAAAATCAGCGACAGCACCATGCCCAAAGATTGCGTCCAATCGGGCAGCGCGGTGTAGTGCAAGTGGTGGGGGCCCGCCCACATATAAGTGAAAATCAATGCCCAGAAGTGGACAACCGATAAGCGATAAGAATAAACGGGGCGATTGGCTTGTTTGGGCACAAAGTAATACATCATGCCCAAGAAGCCTGCGGTTAGGAAAAAGCCCACGGCATTATGCCCGTACCACCATTGCACCATAGCATCAATGGCGCCGTAGTAAACAGAATAGGATTTGAAGCCGCCTGCGGGGATGGCGATGTTGTTCACAATATGCAGCAGCGCCACGGCAAGGATAAACGCGCCGTAAAACCAGTTTGCCACATAAATATGCTTCATTTTGCGCTTGGCAATCGTGCCGAAAAACACGATGGCATACGCCACCCACACGGCGGTAATCAGAATATCAATTGGCCATTCCAGCTCGGCGTATTCCTTGCCTTGGGTGTAGCCCAGAGGCAGGGTAATCACCGCCAGCACGATTACCAATTGCCAGCCCCAGAATGTGAACGCGGGCAGCCAATTGCCGCCAAACAGCCGTGCATTGCAGGTTCGCTGTACCACATAATAAGACGTGGCAATCAAGCCGCAGCCGCCAAAGGCGAAAATGACGGCATTGGTGTGCAAGGGGCGGATGCGACCGAAGTGAAACCACGGTGCAATTTCCGACATATTCAGCGCGGGCCAGCGCAATTCTGCGGCGGCATACACGCCCACAAACATCCCAATGATGCCCCAAATCACCGTCATAATGGCAAATTGGCGCACCACTTTATAGTTATAGGTTTGCGTTTCCATAACAACTCCATACGTTGAAAATATTTCTTTTATTTGTGCGATGGGTGGCTTTTCAGGCTGCCTTGGCGTTTTATGGCAGCCTGAAAATCGCCATCGCTTGTTTTACTCTTGATGCTTTTAGCCGTTAAAATGAATCAATTAACACTTCTTAAAACATCAAAACCTTATTTATCGTAAGGTTACCAAAAGCGGCGGAATGTTACCTGATTAGCATCAAACAATCTACTTTTAGATACAGATAGTTATATACTAAACCGCTTATTGTTATACTTAATATGTTTTAAAAACTGCATTAAAATCAAATAGAAAGAAAATATTATGTTGTGTTACACCATCACACCACGCCCGAATGCGCATCAATGGCACGTTATCTTTACATTTCACCACGGCGAAAATGCCACACAAAGCATCAAGCTGGCGAATTGGGTGGCGGGCAGCTATATGATTCGCGACTTTGCCAAGCACATCATCAACATTCAAGCCAAGTGCAATGGACAGCCTGTGCCGCTAACGCCTGTGAGTAAAAACGAATGGCGCACGCCCGCGCAAAGTGGCGATTACCAAATTGAATACACGGTGTATGCCAACGATTTATCCGTGCGCGCCAGCTTGCTGGACAACGAGCGCGGCTTTATTGACGGCGCGTGTTTGTTTCTTTATTTGCCTGAGCGGCGCGATGAAGCCTGTCAAGTGCAATTTGATGGTTTGCCCGAAAACTGGCGCATTGAGACCACATTAAGGCAGCCTGAAAACGCAGAAAACCGTTTTCAGGCTGCCGATTATGCCGAGTTGACCGATTGCCCTTTTGAGCTGGGCACGGATATGGAAACCTTGCATTTCACCGCGCATGGCATTCCGCATCGCATCGCGTTAAGCGGGCATTACCCCGATTTTGACCGCCAGCGCTTGCTAGATGATTGCCAAAAAATTTGTGAACACGAGCTGGCGATGTTTGGCGTGGAAAACGCGCCGTTTGCGCAATATCTTTTTTTGCTGCATCTGGGCGACAACATTTACGGCGGCTTGGAACACCGCAACAGCACCGCCCTGCACGCTGACCGCCATGCCTTGCCATCGCGTAATATGGCGCACCCCAGCGCGGATTACGCCACCTTGTTGGGCTTAATTTCCCACGAATATTTCCACGCATGGAATGTGAAAACCATTAAGCCTGCCGAATTTGTGCCCTACGATTTGGACACAGAAGCCTACACCGAGCAGCTTTGGGCGTATGAAGGCATCACGTCGTATTACGACGACTTGGTGTTGGCACGCAGCCAAGTGATCAGCCCCGAAGCCTATTTGCATTTGCTGGCGCAAAACATCACCCGCGTGCATCGCAACGCAGGGCGCAAACAGCAAACGCTCGCTCAATCCAGCTTCGCCGCATGGCATAAATACTACAAACAAGACGAAAACAGCCCCAACGCCATCACCAGCTATTACCAACAAGGCGCACTTGCCGCGCTCTGCCTAGATGCCTATTTGCGCGGCAATCAGCGCCCAACGCTGGACAACATCATGCACAGCCTGCACGTGCAAACGCTGCGCGATGGGCGTTATTTCAGCGCGCAACAATGGCAAGCCTTCGCGCAAGAAGTGGCGCAAATCAACCTTGCTGATTTTTTTCAGGCTGCCTTATACAGCACCGCAGACTTGCCACTAGAAAGCAGCCTGAAAACGCTGGGCATTGCATTGCGCTGGTACAGCACGCCGCGCAGCGATTTGGGCAAATGGGTGAACGAATTTCCCGCAGCTGCGCCCAGTCCAGACATCGGCTGCCGCGTGAAACAACAAGCCGACCGCGCCAGCATCAGCCATGTTTTTGCCAACGGCAGCGCCGAACACGCCGCGCTCAAAGCAGGCGACAGCATCATCGCCATCAACGGCTATGCCTGCACCGATTTCGTCGCGCAAACCGAAACCGCCATCGGCGACACGCACCGCATCCATTATTTCCGCCACGGCGTGTTACACGAAACCATGCTCACCGTGCAAGCTGCAGCCGCCAGCACCGCGTATTTGAAAATTGAAGACGCGCAACACTTGCAAGCATGGTTGGCGCAAAAATAAGGTGAATTGGGCGTTGCCAAGCGGGCAAAGGCAGCCTGAAAACCGTTTTACAACGTTTTAGCTTTGCCAAAACGCGCTGCACTCGTTTTAGCTTCGCAGAAGCTCGTGAACTCGTTTTCAGGCTGCCCCAAAACGGTTTAAAATAACGCCGTAACACAACCAAAACAACATTAGGAAAGTTAAAAATGATAGAAAAAATTGCCGATTATTTGTATGTATCCGACCAACTGAAAGACGAGCGTTTTGCCAAACGCGCCGCGTCTTATGGCATCAAAACTGTGATTTGCAACCGCCCCGATGGCGAAGCACCCGACCAGCCCAGCTTTGAGCAAGTGAAAGCATGGCTCAACGCCAACGGCATTGAACACGTTATCTATATGCCCGTGGTGATGGATGGCATCACCGATGAAACGCTGGATCATTTCCAAGCCACCGTTGCCAATTCCGAAGCGCCGATTATGGCGTTTTGTCGCACGGGCACGCGTTCCACCATGCTTTGGGCGTTGAACCAAGCGCGCCGCGGCGTGGAAGTGAACAGCCTGATTAAGGCCGCCAGCCTTGCCAATATTAACCTTGAACCGCAACGGCACCGCTTGGAAGCAATTTATAAGAAAAAATAAGCGCGCGGCGCATGGCAAAACCCTGTGAACAGTATTGTTTACAGGGTTTTGTGTTTTCAGGCTGCAACCGATGGAGCGTCGGCGGCTCGCCGACATTTTGGTAAACCAGTAATGCTCTGTTTAATAAGCCATTTTACGGCAAGCTACTACCGCTCCATTTTAGATTTCAGGCTGTCTTGATTGCTTTAAGGCAGCCTGAAAACTACCCACCCGCCATTTGCACCATCAGCAGCCGCCCGCCTTGTCCTTTTTCCAGCAGGATTTGCGCGCCGTCTTCCAGCTTGATTTTGCCGCCGATGGCGACGGGGGTTTTGTTTACCACGTCGTGCATTTCGGGCAGGTTTTCATTGACCAGATACCAATCGCCGTTGTGTTGCACAAAGTAGCCGACGCGGCGTGCGTCTTCGGGTTTTAGGCGTTCGTTGGGGAAGATATTGCTGTTGGCGTGCCATTTGAACAGCGATTGCCCGCTGAACACCATGATGCGGTGGTTGTCGGGGCGGTAGCTGCCGTTGGGCGCGGCGGAGTAGAGATTGAGCACGGGCAAGCTGCCTGAATGGGGTGTGCCGCAGAAGGGGCAGGCAGGTTTGACTTTGTTATCAAAGGCATACCATTTTTGCTCGCATTGTGGATTGGCGCAGGGTTGCAGCAAATCTACGGTTTTCACCAGCGCGTGTTCCCATTCGTCGGCGGTGGGGCGGGCGGCGGGGTTGTGTAGCCCGTCAAGAAAGGCGCGGCGAAATAGCTCGGCGATGTATGCGCCGCAGACGGTATAGGGGATTTTTTGCGTGTCTTTCCACGGCAGCTCGCTGGGCTTGCATTGGTCTATTTTGATGCGGTTGCTAGGGTCGGTGGGGTGTTCTATAAACAGGGCTTGGCTGCCCATGCTGAGTTCTTCGTCGCGTTGGCTGTCGTTGGGGTCGTGGATTTTGTCGCCGCGCAGGGGGTGGCGGTAGAGCAGATACATATAAATTAACACGGCGAGGGCGTGCAAATCGGTGGTGCGGCTGGGCAGCTTGCGCTGGGGGTCGTCTTTGGGCAGATGGGCGGTGGCGACGACTTCGGGGGCGATGAAATCGGGTGTGCCAACCACGCTGGGCGGATGTTTGCCCGGCACGACTAGCCCGTCGATGTCGATTAGGCAGGCTTGCCCGCTGGTGGGGTCTATTAGGCAGTTTTTGTAGCCCAAATCGCTGTGGCTAAGCCCTGCCATGTGCATTCGGCGCACGGCGCGGGCGAGCATGATGCAGATTTTAAGGTGGGTCATCCAGTCACCCAGTTCGCGCGGGTCTAGGAATTTGTTGCGGTTGGATGCGCTGGCGAACCATTTGCCGTCTTTGTCTTTGCCTTTGATGCCGAGCATATCGTTGTTGCGGCTGCCGTATTCAAAGAAAAAGCAATCGCGGTAAAACGGGGAGACTACGCCGAGTTTGCCGTTGTGTTCCACCACGGCGGTGGGCCAGCAGTAGAGTTTTTTTAGGTATTCGCCGCCTTCTTGGTTGAAGATGCGCTCGCGGTAAAGCCCTGTGATTTGTTCTAGGCGTTCGCGGGTGGCGACATCGGCTTTTTCGCGGAAGAAGGCGATAACGTAGTCGCGATTGGGCGAGAACATGACGTCTTTCATGCCGCCTTGCGCTTTGATTTCATCAACAAATTGGATGGTTTCGCCGTTGGTGGCGGTGAGAGTGATGATGTTGGACATGGTGGGCTTTCGGTTTGGGTGTTGGGTTTTAGCTTCGCAGAAGCTCGTAAACTCGCTTTCAGGCTGCCTTAATGGTTTTCAGGCTGTCTTTGTGGGCAAGAACAGAGCGAGCGTTCGGTCGTCGTGGTTACCTGGCGACCAGAAATCCAGCCATTCTTCTAGCGCGGCGGCGGGCTGCTCGGCTTGGAAGACGGGTTGCAATTCTTGCCACAGCGCTGCCCATTTTTCGCCTTTGGCAAGGTTGGCATCGGTTTCAAATTTGGGGTCGGAAACGCCGTCGGTCATCAGCATCAACACGGGGGGGTGTTGCCCTTGCCAGCTGCGGATGCGCTTGCTGAGATTTTCTGGGCTAACTTCGCTGGCGGATAGGAACACGGTTTCGCCTGAATATGCGCCGCCATCGCTTTCGCCCAGCAGGGTGATTGCTTGGTTTTCAGGCTGCCATACGGCGGCGGCGCCATCGCCCACCCAATAGGCGGTGATTAGCCATGTGCCATATGCGCGGGGCAGGGCAAGGGCAATCAGCAGGGTGCAGGCGAGTTTTTTGATGTCCATTTGTTCTGCTTCGGAGGCGTTTTTTTGAGCGACAAAGGCTTGATAGGCGGCGTTGCTGATTAGGTTTTCCAATGCGTGTTTTGGATCTTTTGGTTCGGATTCAGGCAGCCTGAAAAAATTTTCATTGTTGTCTAGCAGTTGCCATACGGTATCGGCGGCGGCATTGACGGCAAGCTGCGAGCCATAGCGGGAGAATTCGGCGCTGCCTGCGCCATCGGCAACGGCGATAAAGTGCAAGCCTGTGCGCTTGTGGTAGGCGATGCGGTAGTCGTCGTCGCAATGCGTGCCGTTGTGGGCATGGCTGCGTCCGCGCACGCGGGCGGCGATGAGACTGCCTTGTGCGGTGGCGATAAGGGCGTGGGCGGTGTCGGGCTTGGTAAAGGGGGCGGTTGGGTCGCTGGGTTTGTTTTGCCACAGGTCTTTGGGGTTGGGGTTGATGTAGAGGGTTTGGCGGACGGGGGTGTGCGCGCCGTATTCGGGAACGGTGTAGCGGATTTCTACGTCGCCTGCTTGGCTGGGCGTGCCGCTGATTTGGTGGTGCTTGGCATCCCAAACTAAGCCACATTCGGGCGTGATTTTGACATGGGCGGCATCGGCGGGCAGGGCGGCGCGGTAGGGTTCGCCGCAGCGGGCGTTGGGGAGCGG
>CAUSAW010000072.1:0-9676 GCA_963529725.1 uncultured Kingella sp.
CCTTCACGCTGATTGACGATGCGCCTGAACAGCCCACCGAAGCGCCAGCCGCGCCGCTGCCGCCCGAAAACGTTATTACGCTAGAAGAAGCCACGCGCAATATGCTGCGCGCCGCCGCCACCCAAGCCGCCGAGCAGCCTGAAATCCTGATTGACCACCGCTTCCATCATGTAGAACCGCGCCACGCCGATGAAGACGAAAACCGCGCCGCGCCCGAAAATCCATCCCACGAAAATCCAACCGAATATCCATCCCACGAACCCCAAACATTTGCGCCCCAAAGGCAGCCTGAAAACCCATTAGACGAAGAAATCCAACTGGATTTCAGCGCCTTGCAAACGCATACGCACACGCACACGCAGCCTGAAACCCCCAACCTAGCCGCCGCAATCATCACGCCCAGCGAAGCCACTCGCTTGCAGCATCGCGCCCTAAGCGACAGCGAAACGCCCATTGCCGCGCCCGATGTAACCCTAATCGCCAAAACCACCACGCCGCAAGACGAAGTCAATCATCTGCTGGAAAACAACTTTATCGCCGCCAGTCAACCGCAGCCTGAAAATCTCGCCACAGACAGCGAAATCACCCTGCCTGCCGCCAATTTGGAAACCATTGATTTCAGCGACATCCAAAGCAGCCTTGCCAAGCAGCAAGCCGCCCGCCTGCTCAAACAACAAGCCGAGCAAAACGCCCTTGCTGGCAATCTCGCGCCGCTGCCCGAGCCGCAGCCGTGGGCAAGCACGTTTGACGACAAACGCAGCCCAAAAGCCAAAGGCTTCAATGAAATCAAAACCATCCCCGAGCGCGAAATCTGGGCAAACCTGTCCCACACCGACACTCCCGCCGCGCGTAAGCATCAAGCCGAAAACACCCCCCGCTTCACCACCCAAGCCAACCGCCTGCCGCTGCCCATCGCCGAAAAAACTGCCGAAAAAGGCAGCGCCGCCAGCCCAAGCCATTTTCAGGCTGCCGCCGCGCCAATTGCCAGCGTTGCCATTCCTGCGCCCACTATTGTTGAGCCTTCGCCGCTGCCTGCGCCCGAAATCATAGAGCCTGCTCAGTTTTATTCCGCGCCGCCTGCCGCCAGCCAGCAGCCGCCAGCTGCTGCACCGCAATCTTCCGCGCCGCAAATCGCACCCGAAATCGCCCACGACAGCAGCGAAATCACGCTCACCGAAGCCGATTTCGCCCATTACTACGCCCAACAAGGGCAGCCTGAAATTGACCCCAGCCAAGGCTACGTTTTGCCGCCATTAAGCCTGCTTTCCCCCGCGCAACACGATGCCGCCGCCGTGCAAACGCCCGAAGCCTTGCTGGAAAACAGCATCACCATTGAAGAAAAACTGGGCGAATACAAGGTGAAAGTGAAGGTGCTGGATGCTTATGCTGGCCCTGTGATCACGCGCTATGAAATTGAGCCCGATGTGGGCGTGCGCGGCAGCTCGGTAACCAATCTGGAAAAAGATTTGGCGCGCAGCCTTGGCGTAACTGCCATCCGCGTGGTGGAAACCATCCCCGGCAAAACCTGCATGGGGCTGGAATTGCCCAACCCCAAACGCCAAACCATCCGCCTGCGCGAAGTGTTTGACTCGCCCGCCTTTGCCAACAGCAGCAGCAAATTAACCCTTGCGCTGGGCGAAGACATCACAGGCGAGCCAGTGGTAACCGATTTGGCAAAAGCGCCGCATCTTTTGGTGGCAGGCACAACAGGCTCGGGCAAATCCGTGGGCGTAAACAGCATGATACTGTCCATGCTCTACAAAGCCACGCCCGAAGATGTGCGCCTGATTATGATAGACCCGAAAATGCTGGAACTTTCGGTGTATCAAGACATTCCGCACCTGCTCGCCCCCGTGGTAACCGATATGAAACACGCCGCCAACGCGCTCAATTGGTGCGTGAACGAAATGGAAAAACGCTATCGCTTGATGAGCCATGTGGGCGTGCGTAACTTGGCAGGCTACAACGAAAAAATCGCCGAAGCCGCCGCGCGGGGCGAAAAAATTGCCAACCCATTTAGCTTCACGCCCGATGATGCCGAACCGCTGGAAAAACTGCCGTTTATCGTGGTGGTGGTGGACGAGTTCGCCGATTTGATGATGGTGGCAGGCAAACAAATTGAGCAGTTGATTGCCCGCTTGGCGCAAAAAGCCCGCGCCGCAGGCATCCACCTGATTTTGGCGACGCAACGCCCCAGCGTGGACGTGATTACAGGCTTAATCAAAGCCAACATTCCCACCCGCATTGCGTTCCAAGTGTCCAGCAAAATTGACAGCCGCACCGTGTTAGACCAAATGGGCGCAGAAAACCTGCTGGGGCAAGGCGATATGCTGTTCCTGCCCCCCGGAACAGGCTATCCGCAGCGTGTGCACGGCGCATTTGTGGCAGACGAAGAAGTGCACCGCGTGGTGGATTATCTGAAACAATTTGGCGAGCCCGATTATGTGGAAGACATCCTATCGCCCGAGCAAGCCGAATTTAACTTTGACGGCAGCCCCAGCAGCAACAGCAACGAAAAAGACCCGCTGTTTGACCAAGCCGTTGAAGTTATCGTGCGCACGCAAAAAGCCACCATTTCATCGCTGCAACGCCACCTGCGCATCGGCTACAACAAAGCTGCCACCATTATTGACCAGCTAGAAGCTGACGGCATCGTTTCCGCCGCCGACCACACAGGCAAGCGCAAAATCTTGGCACGCAAGAGCGCCGATTGATTGCATAGGCAGCCTGAAAATAACGGCAAGCCTTGTTTATTGCGTTTTCAGGCTGCCTTTGATGTGTTAATTGAACGCCTAACAGGCAGCCTGAAACCATCCCCCAACATCATCATGAAAACACCCTTCACTCTCCTTGCCCTAGCAGTGCTCGCCGCCTGCCATCCGCAATCCCACACCCCCAGCGCCGCATCCAACGCCGCCGCTGCCAGCAATGCCCAGCCCGTTGCCAAATCATGCGGCAGCCTGAAACGCGTTCAAACCACCGACGATTTGTTGCAACAAATTCGCGGCGAGCTGGGCAGCAGCTGCCTGTTTGATCTCAGCAGCGCCGAGCTAGAAGCCGCATGGGGCTTGAAAGTGTTTGACTACCGCAACCAAAGCGAAGAGCAGCGCGACGCGCAGTTTGACGAAATGCTCGCCTACGACAGGGAACAAACCGCGCTCTATATCAAACGCCTGCCGCCTAGCCCCAACGATTTCACCTACAACTACACCGACCAAATCCAAATCGCCAAAAGCAGCGGCAAGCGCTACAACCTAGGCGGCGATGGCAACAAATACGCCCTGCCCGCAGGCTTTCCGCAGCCCGATGCCATCCGCCTGCCCGAAGAAATCAAGCCCGCATTGTGCGAACAAAAATCGTCCAAAGCCAGCGATTACCAACCCATCGCCTTCCATATTTGGAGCAACCCCGAACGCCGCGCCGACCTGCCCCAGCTGGTGATTTTTACCAACGGCTGTGGCGCGCCCGAAGAAATCATTGTCTATCGTCAAGCGCTCTCGGGCACTTATCCGTTCTACTGCACCGATTTGGCGCAATGTGCGCAGGTTGTTGGCAACGAAGCCAGCGAAACCATCGCCAGCGCGCCCTAATCTTTTATCGCAAACTCATTTTTAGGCAGCCTTACCCCTTTGTCCCAATCTTTGATTGGGTTTACAAAGGGGTATATCGCAGCGCAACGCGCAAGATTGAAACGCCGTTTGCCACAGCCAACCCCATCCCCCGACAACAAAAGGACACCCCATGACAACCCCACAAAAAACATGGTCAGGACGCTTCAACGAGCCCGTCTCCGAACTGGTGAAACAATACACAGGCTCCATCAGCTTTGACCAACGTCTCGCCCAATGGGACATCCAAGGCTCGCTCGCCCACGCCAAAATGCTGCACGAAGCAGGCATCCTATCCGAAGCCGACCTAGCCGCCATCCAACGTGGCATGGCAGAAATCGCCGCCGAAATCCAAGCAGGCAGCCTGAAATGGTCGCTGGACTTGGAAGACGTGCACATGAATATTGAGCGCCGTCTCACCGACAAAATCGGCGACGCAGGCAAACGCCTGCACACAGGGCGCAGCCGCAACGACCAAGTCGCCACCGACATCCGCCTGTGGTTGCGCGACGAAATCACCACCATTCGCAGTCTCATCAAAGACTTGCAAACCGCGCTGCTGGATTTAGCCGCCGAAAACGTCGCCACTGTGATGCCTGGTTTCACCCACCTGCAAGTTGCCCAACCCGTCAGCTTCGGCCACCACCTGCTCGCCTATGTAGAAATGCTGGGACGCGACGACGAGCGCATGGCAGATTGCCGCCGCCGCGTGAATCGCATGCCGTTGGGCGCTGCCGCGCTGGCGGGCACCACCTTCCCCATCCGCCGCGAAACCACCGCTAAACTGCTTGATTTTGAACAGATTTGCCAAAATTCGCTGGATGCCGTGTCCGACCGCGATTTCGCCATAGAGTTCACCGCTGCCGCTTCGCTGGTGATGGTGCATTTGAGCCGCCTATCCGAAGAACTGATTTTGTGGATGTCGCCACGCTTTGGTTTTATAGATATTGCCGACCGCTTTTGCACGGGTTCTAGCATCATGCCGCAGAAAAAAAATCCCGATGTGCCTGAGCTGGTGCGCGGCAAATCGGGGCGCGTGATTGGGCATTTGATGGGCTTGCTGATGCTGATGAAATCGCAGCCCTTGGCGTACAACAAAGACAATCAGGAAGACAAAGAGCCGCTGTTTGACACCGTAAACACGCTGATAGACACGCTGCGCATTTATGCCGACATGATGCGCGGCATCACCGTTAAGCCCGAAAATATGCGCGCCGCCGTGTTGCAAGGCTTCGCCACCGCCACCGATTTGGCGGATTATCTGGTGAAAAAAGGCGTGCCGTTTCGCGACAGCCACGAAGTCGTTGCCCAAGCCGTGCGCCATGCCGATACGCAAAAATGCGATCTTGCCGACTTGCCGCTTGCTGTATTGCAAGGGTTTAGCCCATTGATTGACAACGATGTTTACCAAATTCTCACCCCCGAAGGCAGCCTGAACGCGCGCAACCACATCGGCGGCACCGCGCCCGAGCAAGTTAAAGCGCAAGTGGCGCGTTGGCGGGCATTGCTCGCGCAGTAAGCCATCAGCCGCGCACGCGATAACGGCAGCCTGAAAACGGTTTAGCGAACTCCGTTTTCAGGCTGCCGTTGTGTTTGGCTGGCAATGTGGGGTTGATGATTTTCAGGCTGCCTTTGCTGTTGCGCCTAAGGCAGCCTGAAAGCGTTATGCAAGGCGTAAAGTTTGCAGCTTAGGCATTGGTGTCTGAATTTTTGTGGACGGGATTTGTCGGGCATAAATGCCACGACCTACGGTGTGAATTTGTTTTCAGGCTGCCGTTTTATTGAGCTGCCGATGTGAACAATGCTTTTCAGGCTGCCTTTGCTACTGCGCCCAAGGCAGCCTGAAAGCGTTATACCAAGCCCCAAACCATTTTCAGGCTGCCTATTTGGGATAAATAAACTGCACTTGCTTGCCTTCAATTTTCAGGCTGCCTACATCGCCTGTGAGCAAGTTGCCCGTAACATAGCCTTCGGTGCAGCCTGAAATCGGCATATCGTAGCCCATGCTGTGCGCCATCAGCGTGGCAAGTTGCTGGTGAAACGCGGTCTCGCAAGCGGCAAAGGTTTGCTGCACCAGCTGCTGCGTGGGCGGATGCGGGCTGTATAACACCAGCGGCACGGTGTAGTTATCGGGATGGTTGGTGCCTTGGTTGTAGGCATCGCGGCGAACGTATTGCCCGTGGTCGGATGTGTAGGCAAACAGCCAATTGTTTTCAGGCTGCCGCTGCAAATGCGCCAACACGGTTTGGATGAGCTGGTCGGTTTTGTGGATGGTGTTGTCGTATTTATCCAGCACCGTTGCCGTGCCAAACACATTATCTTGCGGGGCGAGCAGCGAACCATACGGGATATGCGAGCCGCGCTGGTGCAACACGATAAAATGCTTGCCTTGTTGCAAATTGATTTGTTGAAACAAGGGGATGAGTTTTTCGTCTGGCATATTTTGGCTGCCGTCGTAGCCCATATTGGTGGGCTGAATCAGGTGGTCTATCCAGCGCTTGCCGATCAGGTTGAAAATCGCCATTTCGTTGCTGGCTTGCGCGCTGTAAAAATAGGTTTGATAGCCTTGCTCTTTTGCTAGGCGAAATAGATTGGTGTCGCCGCTGCTGATTTGCTCAAAGCCGTTGGCATGGGGGATGGCGTTGAAAAAGCTGGGCAGCGAAACGGCGGTCATCATGCCTGCCGAATAAGCAGGCATGACGATGGCATCGGGATGGTTTTTCAGGCTGCCTATAAACGGCGATGTATCGCGCACGTAGCCGAATATTTTGAGATGTGATGCGCTTTCGCTCTCGCCCATAATCAGGATGATGTTTTGCGGGCTGTTTTCGCTGCTGGTTTTGGCGGGGGCGGCGTGGCGGTAAACGGGCACTTTGCTCAGATGAAAGGCTTGATAGGGCAAGATTCTGCCGACAAAGTAGCCAAAGCTAAAATAATTGGCTTTGATGCGGCTGTATGTGGGCTTGGGGGAAATGCCGTGCTCTTGCGTGGTTTTGAACGAGCGCCCAACGATTAGCGCGATGGCAAGGAAAAACACCCAATCGGCGGCGCGATGCGTTTGGCGGCGAAATTTGCTCAGGCTGAAAAACAACGCGCTCTCCGCCAATCCCCACAATGCAGGCAGCCAAACCAGTTGCAACATGGATGCGCCTGCGTTGCCCACTTCGGTTACTTCTTTAAACATCAGCCAATAGTTGATGCCCGTTATCCAGCTTTGATACACCGTGTAGTGGATGTTGTTGATGATCATGCTGGCGGCGAAAAAGGCGAAAATCAGCACGCGGCTGATGCGGTATTGCGCGAAAAGATAGGCGGCGGCAAAGGCGGCAATCAGCGCGAAGGTTTCGCCGATTTGGCTGGCGTTGAGCTGGGGAATATAAAAGATGGCGCGGTAGGCAAGTTCGCTTAATGTGAGCAGCGTGCTGTAAACCAGCAAAACAAAGAGTGATTTTTTCATAATACAAATACGCATTTTCAGGCTGCCATTGATACGCCAAAGGCAGCCTGAAAACGCTTAGGGGCGAAGTTCTTTTTTCAGGCGGATGTAAATCACGCGCGTGGCGAGCGCGATGGTTTCGTCGTTTTGGTCAAACAGGCGCACGGTGAATTCGGGCAAGTATTTTTCGCCGCCTGCGGTGGCGGCGCGGATGCGTTCTACGTCGTCGTAGTTGAGTTTGCAATCCAAATACACTTCGCCAAAACCTGGTTTGATGAAGTCAATGGCGGCGGATTTGTCCCACACATAATAGTTGTCGCCCAGCGCGCCCAGCAGCATTACGGAATAGATGGGGTCGGTGATGGAAAGCAGGCTGCCGCCAAATTGGCTGCCGTTCATGTTGCGGGTGTAGGGCAGGTTGCGCAATTTGGCGCGCAGGTGGGTGAAATCGGGCGAAATATGCGTAACCACGATGCCTGAATAGCGCAGCGGTGCCCATAGGTTCATGCGGCGGCGCAGGGTGGCGGCGGATTTGGGGAGTTTGCGGGGAAGGGCTGCCATGATTATTCCTTGTCTTCGCTGGAATTTTCAGCGGCAAAGAACAGATGTTGCACGGCAAAGGCGTTGCCTGCCGCATCGCGCAAGGAGCTATGGGCGGCGCTGTGTTTGATGACGAGCAAATTCAAGCTGCCTGATGTGTTGAGCACGATGCCTGCTTCTGCGCCTGCTTCGTCTTGCACGATTGCGCCTGCGCTTTGGGCGGCGGGGCTGCTGGCGATGGCGAGCCCGCGTTTGACTTGCCCGCGATATTGGGCGCGGGCGATGACTTCTTGCCCGGGGTAGCAGCCTTTGCGGAAATGCACGCCGCCGATGGTGTGTTGGTTAAGCATTTGGGCGACGCAAGTTTCGCTGGTGGCGGCGCAAATCCACGGATAACCGCTTAGGATTTCGTGTTGCTGCCATGCGGCTTCGGCGGTGGCATCGTAGGCGGGCAGTTCATCGCGTGGGGCGATTTTCAGGCTGCCTGCGTGCGGCAGTTGGATTTCGCCTTGTTCGTTTACAGCAAACGCCAGTTGCGGCTCGCTGGGGCGTTGCGGCTGGGCATTGCTTTTCAGGCTGCCTGCCACGCCCCAATCGGGCAGGATTTCCAATTGCACTTTGGCGCGCAGCACATACATTTTGAGGCGTTTAACCACGGCTTCGGCTAAATCGGCGGCAAGGGCGAGCAGGATTTCGTTGCCTGTGTTTTGCGCAATCAGGTTGGCAATCACGCGCCCTTTGGGGGTGTTGTAGGTGGCGTAGCAGGCTTGGTTGGCGGGCAGATTTTTGATGTCGTTGGAGAACTGGTTGTGCAGAAAATCGGCGGCATCGTCGCCTGTGGCGCGGATAACGGCAAAGAAGGGGAGTTGCGTTGTGTGCATGATGGTTTCCTTTGTGTGTGGTTAATGGGTTTCAGGCTGCCTTTGGGTGTTATGGGGTGCTGATTTGGTTGAATGTTAATGCGCCGTTTTCTAGGGCGCATTCGGCAAGCTGCTCGCCCCAGTTGGCGGCGCAAACGGCGAAGTCGCAAAAGCTGGTGTCGTCTTCCAACCAAAAGGCGGCGTAGGCGATTTGGGGCTGGCTGGGGGCGGCGAGGCGGCTGTTTGCGGCGATAAGTTGCAGGATGTCGCTTTGGTGCTGGTCTAGCCATGCGAGTTGGGCGGAGACAGCTTCTAGCGCGGCGATGCTGGGGGCGGTGTCGCTGTCAATCAGCAGGGTGCTGTCGGCTGCCCACAGGGTGCATTCGGCTTCTAGGGTTTCTTCGGTGTCGTCGGGGAGGTGAGTGATTTGGGGGATGTGGCGTTGGGCTAGGGTGTGGAGGGTGGTCATGGTGGGTGGGAGTTGAAAGGAGGTTAGGCAGCCTGAAAAGGGGTTGTGTTTTGGGATTAACCGTTTTCAGGCTGCATCAGGTGGTTGAGGCAGCCTGAAAAGCGGGTTTAATCTGCGGATGTTTGGGCTACACGGCGTGGGTATGGCGGCACAACGCCATGAAAAGGGTTATCGTGTTGGGCTGTTTGAGGCAGCCTGAAAACTATTCTGCGGGGGCAAAAATCTCAATATCGCGCTCGGCGAGATATTGCTGCCACAGCCTTTGCTGCGCCGTATCCAGCACGGGAAACTGCACCACAAGCGCGTGATACCACGGGTTGCTGTGCTGTGTGTCTAAATCAAATGTGGGTTCAGGCTGCCTGTGGGCTTGCGCGAAATAGGCGATTTCTTCGGCGGCTTGGTCTAAATCGGCATAGGCGCGGAGCAAATCGTTGATGGAGAGGCGGTAGGTGGGCATGGCTTTAACGATAAAAATAAGGTTTCAGGCTGCCTAAGCGAGCCAGTACACAATATATTGTGCCAAGATAATCAACACGATGCCCAGCGCCGCGCCCACTTTGGCAACGGTGCCGACAATAAAGCCTGCCAACGCGCCGATGCCCACTTTGCCTGCCAGCCACAGGTTGCGTTTGTCGGCAAATTCGCCAATGGCTGCGCCCAGTAATGGCCCGAGAATCAAACCCGCTGGCACAAAAAACGCGCCCACAACGCCGCCGATAAACGCGCCCCAAACCGCGGTTTTACTTGCTCCGGTATATTTTGC
>CAUSAW010000073.1:0-9557 GCA_963529725.1 uncultured Kingella sp.
GGCTTATTTTTCTCAACCTGTTGTGTAAACAACGCGGTTAATTTCTACACCTAAAGCTCAGTTTTGATTTTTTCTAAGCGCATGGCTTCAATTTGCAGATTGAGTCTTTTCAGTCTTTCATAAATTTGGGTGTTTTTTATTGCAATTCTTATCCTAATGGTTGAACAAAATTAAGCATAAAGGCAGCCTGAAAGCCAATTTCACGTTTTCAGGCTGCCTTTTATCCATCTTCCAGCAACATCCCCGCCAGCCAAAGATTAAACCCCACACCCACCGTTACTGTTATCCCAAACGCGGCAACGGCGGGCGTGCTGCTTAATGCCAGCAGGGCAAAAGAAATGGCGGTGGTGGCGGCGGCGAGCAGCATGCCGCCCAAGCGTGCGGCGGCGCTGTGTTGCGCGGTTACGGCGTAAACGGCGTAGTCCACGCCGATGGCGGAAACCAAAAGCAGCCCAAACATGGCAAATAGGCTTATGGAAATGCCGAGCCAGCCGAGCGCGGCAACGGTGCAAACGGCGGCGGCAAGCGGCACGGCGAGGATTTTACTGCCGCGTTTTGCGCCAAACATTTTCCACAGCAGCAGCCACGCCAGCGCATAGGAGGCGAGTTTGAGCCATGCGGCTTGATTGCGCGTGTGGTGGAATAGAGCGTTGAGATGGGCGCGTTTATCTGCCCAATGCGTGCCTGCGATATTCTGCACGGCGGTGCGGACGGCGGCTTCGTCGGTTAAACCATTCAGGCGCACGATAGCGGCGTAGCGCCCGCGTTCCACTTCGCCCAGATACAGCGGTTGCCATGCTTGGGCAAGCTCGGTTTTCAGGCTGCCTGAAAGTGTGAGCGGCGGCGTGTTGGCGGCTTGGTTAAGGGCTTGGCGGATGGTTTCTGCGGGGATGCCGATGTCGGTGAGCGCTTGCCAGTTTTCAGGCTGCCCTGCCAGTTCGCGCAGGCGGTTTTGCCATTGCTGCTGCGTGGCAACGGGGGCGATAAATTGGTCTAGCGATTGCGTGCTGCCCAGCTTGCCTTGGGCAATCAGCGGTTGCAAGGCGCGGGAAAGTTCGGCGCTTTTAGCAAGCAGCGCGTCTTCGCTTGCGGCTTCGGTAACGATGTATCGCCCGCCAAAATCGGTGCCGCTTAATTCGCCAATGCGTTGCACTTGCGCCAGCATTTCAGACGGCATATTGACCCATTGGCGGATGTCGTCGCGCCAATCGCTGCGCCACAGCCCCATCGCCACGAAAACACCGCCCAGCGCGAGCCAAACAAGTTGGTGCGGGCGGGCATTCAGGCGAATTTGCAGTTGGCGCAAATTTTGCACCAAACCTGCAAACGGCGTGGCACGCGCCTGATAACGGCGAAACAGCGGTGGCAGCCACAACACGGTTGCGCCGAATGCGCCCAACAGCGCAAAGCCTGAAAACACAGCGGTTTGGCGCAACACGGCAAGCGGCGTGAACCACAACAGCGCATAGCCCAGCACGGTAATCAGCAGGCTGATGGCAAAGCTGGGCAAAACGTGTTTCATTGCGCTTTCAGATGACCATTTATCGTTTTCAGGCTGCCTGAAAGTAGAAGGCGCAAGCCAATGCAGCGGAAAATCCACCAACATACCCACCAAGCTCGTGCCGATAACAATCGTTAAAATATGCACCTGCCCAAACACCGCCAACGCCGCTGCCAGCCCTGTGAGCATCCCTGCCGCCAGTGGCAGCGCCAGCCAAAACACGCGCGCGCTGCGAAATACCCACAACAAAAGCGCAAACGTTGATAGCGTGCCGATGATGCTCATGTTTCGGCTTTCTGCCTCGGCGGTGCTTTTGGATGCAGCGGCAAACAGCGCACCACCCGCTGCAAGCGTTTCTGCGCCGTGTTTTTGCGCGATGGCACGGCTGTTGTTGATCAGCGGCAGCAGTTTGTCGTTGCCCGAAAAGTTGTCGCTCGCCGCCAGTTTGCCGCGCAGCCACACCCATGTTTTGCCGTCCGCTTCGGTGAACAGCATGCCGTTATCCATATTCCATTGCAAACGGCTTTGCGGATTAGCTTTCGCTGCGACAAAGCGCCCGAAGCCCAGCCAGTCTTGCTCCAACGACAAGGGCGAGACGGCAGCAAAGGGGTTGGCGGCATCTTCGGCGCGTGTTTGGAAATATTGTTTGGGGTTGCTCAGCAACAGCTGTGCTTGCTCTGGCGGCAAGGTTGCCAACGCCAAGCGTTGCATATCGGCGCGCACGCGGTCTAAATCGGGCGTGATGCTGCTGTCCACAGAGGCGAATACGCCGCTGGCGCGCCATTGTTGGGCGATTTCAGCGGCAGCCTGAAAAGCGGTTTCGGCGTTTTCGCTGCCTGCGAGCAACACAATTTGCGTGTTGAGCTGCGCTTCGCCTGCTTGGTCGGCGGCGATAAGCAGCGCATCGGGTTGCTGCTCGGCGGGGAGCAAGGCGGTTAAATCGGTTTGCAGCCAATTTTTGCTGGCGATGGTGTAGGCAAGAAACAAGCACAGCAGCAGCGTGAACAGCGTGTAAAGACGGCGAAGTAGCATAGTGGGGCGTGAAATAAAAAGGGGGACAACAAAAAGGAGACAACATTTATTCTGTGTTCAGGCAGCCTGAAAAGGGATGGATGTTGTGGCGTGGTTGAACGAGACTTGTAAATAATCGCGTGCCTATTATTGGCGGCAAAGAGGCAGCCTGAAACGGGAAAACGAGGTTTCAGGCTGCCTCAATCTCTATGTTCGCGGATGTTTAGGCAGCCTGAAAGCGAGTTTACGAGCTTCGGCGAAGCCAAAACGATGTTTCCTATTTTCAGGCTGCCTTTCGCTGGGCACATTACTCTGCGTTTTCCAGCAGCCAAGCCACATAGCGTTCTACGCCTTGTTCTACGGTGTAAAAATCGTTGGCATAGCCTGCGGCGCGCAGTTTGGTGGTGTCGGCTTGGGTGAACGATTGGTATTTGCCGACTAAATCTTCGGGGAAGGGGATGTAGCGGATAAGCTGTTGCTCCACCAATTCGGCTAGCGATAATTTAGGCTTGCCTTCGGCGGCGCGGCAGGCGTTTACGGTGGCGGCGGCGAGATCGTTAAACGGCTGGCTGCGCCCTGTGCCTAAATTGAAAATGCCTGATTTTTCGGGGTTGTCCCAAAAATAGAGATTGACTTTAGCAACGTCTTCCACGCTGACGAAATCGCGGCTGTGCTCGCCGTTGCCGTAGTTTTCGTATGCGCCAAATAGGTTTACATAGCCTTGGTTGCGGTATTGGTTGAAATGATGGTAGGCGACGGATGCCATGCGCCCTTTGTGTTGCTCGCGCATGCCGTAAACGTTGAAATAGCGAAAGCCGACGATTTGGCTGCGGTTGCCTTGCGCGATGCGCCCTCGTACCACTTGGTCAAACAGGAATTTGGAGTAGCCATAAACATTGAGCGGTTTTTCCAGCGCGCGCTCTTCGCGGAAGGTTTCGCCTTTGCCGTAAACTGCGGCGCTGCTGGCGTATAAAAAGGGGATGGCTTCGTCTTGGCACCAGTCCAATAAATCCAATGAATACTGATAGTTGTTGTCCATCATGTATTTGCCGTCGTGGTTCATGGTGTCGGAACACGCGCCTTCGTGGAACACGGCGCGGATGTTGTCAAACGGGAAGATGTGTTCGCGCACTTGACGGATGAATTCATGCTTGTCTAGATAATGGGCGATGTCGCAATCGGCGAGATTTTTGAATTTGTCGCCGCGCGTTAGGTTGTCCACGGCGACGATGTCGGTGATGCCGCGTTGGTTTAGGGCTTTGACGATGTTGCTGCCGATAAAGCCTGCTGCGCCTGTTACGATGATGGTCATTTTGTTGCTCCTTGATATGAAAGGGAATGGGGGGTTCAGGCTGCCTTGGCTGTTTTAAAAGGCAGCCTGAAAACATTTTTTGTAAACGGTGCCATTCTATTCTTTGATGATATATGGCGTTTTATATTTGCATAATGGTGGTTGTGCTTCGGTTAATGTGGGTGGAGAGATTATCCATGTGCCTTATCGCGGCGGGCGACTTACTTTCTTTGCTCGGCTGCACGGATGGGGAGAGGGTTGCCAGCATTAAGCAGTTGTGAAGCGTTAGGCAGCCTGAAACGACCAATCCCGTTTTCAGGCTGCCTTATTGATGCGCAATCAACGCCAGCCCGCTAAGCGTCAGCACCACGCCCAACGCCTTGTGCCAAGAAAACGGCTCGCCAAACAGCAACACGCCCGCAGGCGCAAGCATCAGCGCCGCCATGCCCGCCACCGCCGCGCCAGACCATTGCACCGCGCCGCCCGATTGATATGCCAGCACAAAGCCCAGCTCAATAATCATTGTGCCGCCTGCCACCAGCCAAATTTTCCAACTACCTGCCAGCGCGGCGGCATCAGCAACAGATGCCTTGCCAAATAGTGGCATCAGCAGCAGCGTGAGCAGCCATGCTGTGCCGTAAATCAGATTCAGCATCAGCAGGGGATTGGTGTGTGTGTTGTTGAGCGATTTTTGCCCGATGTGATACGCGCAGTTGCCCAGTGCGGACATCAATAAAAACAAATATGCAGGTTTCATGGTGGATTTGGTTTTCAGGCTGCCTGAAATCAGAAAAACTATGCGCCCAACGCCTGTTCCAACTCGCCAAACGAGCACACCGCCGTGCCCAGCTTGGCAACGACCACGCCCGCCGCTGCGTTTGCCGTGTGCATGGCTTCGGGCAGCGTGTAGCCAGCGGCAAGGCTAAGCCCCATTGCGGCGATTACCGTGTCGCCCGCGCCCGATACGTCATACACTTCTTGCGCACGGGTGGGCTGGTGGGTTTGCCCTTCGGCGCGGTAGAGCGTCATGCCTTCTTCGCTGCGCGTTACCAACAGCGCGTCCAAGCCCAGCGTTTCGCGCAGACCTTGCGCTTTGGCGGTTAAGCCCACTTCGTTGTCCCAGCCGCCTGCGGCTTCGCGCAATTCGGCGCGGTTGGGCGTGAGCAGCGTTGCGCCCGCATATTTGCTGAAATCCGCGCCTTTGGGGTCGATTAACACAGGCTTGCCAGCGGCGCGAGCGGCGGCAATCATGGCGGCGACTTCGTGCAACACGCCTTTGCCGTAGTCCGACAAAATCACGGCATCGTATTGCGCAACCAACTCGGCATAGCGTTGCTGCACGCTTTTCAGGCTGCCTAAATCGGGCGTTTTTTCAAAATCCAAACGGATAAGTTGTTGATTGCGCGACAAAACGCGCAGTTTCAGCGTGGTGGGCGCATCGTGGCTGCGAATTAAATGATTGGCGATGTTGTCCTGCTCAAGCAGTTGGGCGAGGTTATCGGCGGCTTCGTCTTCGCCCACCACCGCCAACAGCGCAGCTTGCCCGCCCAACGCGGCAATATTGCGCACCACATTCGCCGCGCCGCCCGCGCGATGCTCGGTTTGCACAATTTTGGCAACGGGCACGGGGGCTTCGGGCGAGATACGCGACACGTCGCCAAACCAATATTGGTCTAGCATCACATCGCCGGCCACCAGCACTTTGGCAGCCTGAAAACGGGATAGCGTGGGCATGAAATTGGGCATTTTTTGCTCCGTGTGGGATGGGGTGGCGATTGTACCGCGCGGGGTGGGGGCGGGCAAAGGTTAAGGCAGCCTGAAAATGGGGGGATGGCGTTTCAGGCTGCCTTGAAGCGCGGGTTTGGCGCAGCGATACACGCTTTCTCTTGAATTACTGCATAAAAAATCGGGCAGCATGGCTACATTGCGGGAGTTCCGCCGTGCTGTTCGTTCATTGGTTGCCAGTAATGATTTGCCTGATTACCGACTGACTTATGATGATAAGAAAGATGTGTTGAAAGTGCGCAATCGGAACTTGACAAGCCCATTAAAATATAAAGAAATCTAATTCTTACTACACCAAAAAGGATGCCCCTCATTTCTATCGTATTCTGTTAAATTTTTCATTTTATCCATAATATAAAATGGAATTTGGGCATTTATGGTAAAAACAGGCTCGTATCTATAATCTTCGTTGTTTCTAGATTCTTCAAGACTATATTTTGATGATTCCAAACAATCAAAAAAACAGCGAAAAAAATCATAAAATAAATCAGATAAGTATCCATCTTCTATTTTTTTTTAATCTAGATTTGCTGCAATCTATGCGGATTGCATTAATTGGAATTTTTCTAAATTCAACTTGGATTTCATTCATTAATAAATATGCTATATCTAACTCGTTGGATGCTAGATATTTACAATATAATCTGTCAGTAATAATATTCCAATTTTTATTTGGATATTTTTTAGCTACAAAAGAGTTGATGCACTCAAAAAATAATAAAAAATCATATTCTGTGCCAACATCCATTAAAATAGCACCCCCTGTAAAACCAACATGTTCATTCATAATAACCTCTATCTTATAAATGTGATATTTTTACGTTTAATTAAATTACCACTTTATTTTGAATCTAATTACGAATTGATTGCAATTTAGCTTCATTAATATTTTGTCCTCTAATATCTTTCAGGCGGTTTTTTGGTTTTCAGGCTGCCTCATCCCATTTGCCAGCCTGAAACCCCATCCCTAAGCTATCTCCCGCGCTTGCCCGTCGCCCAGCGTTCCACCCATTCCAATGCCAGCAAGCCCAGCAACACCGCTGCGCGATGTTTCCATTTGACAGGCAGCATCGCCAGCTTCAAGCTATCCGTGTTCCGCGCCACTTCGCCTGCCGCATCCGCCAGTTGCCAAGCCATGCCGTTGGATTTTGCTTGCGCCGCTTGTTTGCGCTGTGCGGCTTGCTGTTGCGTGTAGCGCAGTTTGGCGCGGGCTAAATCGCATTGCAGCAACAATAATTCTCGTTGTTCTTGTTTACTCAGCATCGCGCATCGCTCCTGTGGTTTCGGTTGCATGGGCGGCGTTATCCGTTTTCAGGCTGCCTGAAAGCGCCGCTAAATCTTGTTGCAAAGCGGCAAGCGTTTGCTGCATCTGCGCCGTATCGCGCTGCCAAATGCGCGGAATGCGCCGCAGCAAAATCAACATCGTAGGCAAGCCCGCCGCCGCCACGCCAAAAAACAGCCAAATCTTTGCCTGCGCCGAAAGTACCACATTCAGCCCCAGCAGCAGCGCCACCAGCATCACCAGCATCACCACCGCCGCTGCCGCAATCAGCGCCACAATCATCAACACCCCGCGCAGCTGCTCGTTGGCATCCATTTGCAGCACGCGCAGCCGCAGCAGCAATAATTCGCTGCCTTGCGATGCCAAAGTTTTCAACGTTGCCAAATCTTGTTTGATACCCATTTTCAGGCTGCCTTTGTGTTCACTAAATATATGGTTGACAAAATGGACTGGATTTAAACGAATGCCCAACCTGCGCGCAACCGTTTAAATTCAAGCCACTTAATGCGTTTCAGGCTGCCCCAGCATCAAGGCAGCCTGAAAATCGCATCGCTTATTTGCGGTTCAGCAACACGCCCACCACCAAGCCCGCCAGCGCCGCAAATCCCATGGCGTAATACGGTTTCTCGTTGATGTATTCATCCGCGCGTTGCGCATGATGCTTCACTTGCTCCACCGCACGCGTTTCCAAGTTTTGCAGCTTTTCTTGCGCCACGCCCAAGCGCGCTTGCAAACGGGTTTTCAGCTCTTGCGTTTCTTCCGCGCTGCGCTCCGCGCCTGCTTGATACAAGTTTTCCACTTCGCTTAACACGGTGCGGATTTCGTTTAACAAGGTTTGTTTTTGTGTTTCAAAATCGGTTTTCATGGGACAACTCCTTATCACAAAGGGTTATGCGCCGCCAAATGGCAACGCCGCTTGCATATTAGGCGTAAATCAGCAATCGCAACACCCTTTTTACACAAATCCACCGTGCAAAGTTTCGGATAATGTGTGGATAAGTCGCTTAAATGGTTCACAGCAAAACGCTTTTTTGTTTTGCTTAAAAATTCAGCACAATCCAACAAAGGCAGCCTGAAAGCCGAAGGCTTCAACGGAGTTAAAACAGCTTTAAACACTTGTTTCGCCAAGCTAAAAGCCGCACCAACTCTTTTCAGGCTGCCTTAATCGCGCCATGTTCCTTTTGCGTTTTGAACTTGCGCTTCATCAGCGCCAGCACTTCCTTATCGCAAAACCACACATTTTCAGGCAGCCAAACCGCGCCACTGTCGCACAACAGCGCAACTTCCTGCCCCGATAACCCATCGCGCTCCACCACGTTCACGCGCGGCGCACGCCCCCAATCCATCAGCGGCAAAAACGGCAACGCCGCCTGCACCGCTAAATTATGCACAGCAACATCCCCCGCTTCGCACGCCTGTGAGCATTTGCCCAGCAGCGAAACAGGGCAGGGCGCGCCCTTGGGCAACTCATCGGACAAAATGCCCAACAGCGTAGGGCAAAGCCCAAATTTTTTCGCCCACGCCGCCAGCGCACGTTTCGCCGCTTTGGGGTTGGCAAACAAACCATGCGGCGGTTCGTTCAAAAAGCCTGCTTTCAACGGGCGTACCTGCGCTTTCAGGCAGCCTGAAACGTCGTCCAGCTTAATCGTATGGCGAACAATGCCATCCGTCGGCAGCAGCTGATTGCGGTAAAACACGCTGCCTTTCACCACCGCGCTGTGCAATTCGCCCAGTGTCGGCACAAATTCCAAACGCACCGCCTGCGCCACCGCGCCCTTGCCACCGCGCAGTAACGCCGCCACTTCCCGATACGCCTGAATATGCGTGTGCCCCGCCACCACTTCGTCCGCCGCATTGCGCCAAATAGACACGCCATGCTCATCGGGCAAGGCAGAGGCAGCCTGAAAAATCGCGGCAGGCAGGTTTTCAGGCAGCATCGGCGGGTTGGCTAACTGCTGCATCAGTTGCCCCAGCATCGGCGCGCCTTTCTCGCGCAACGCCAGTTGCAAATATTCCGCCACTGCCCACACATCGCTCATCGCCCGATGGCGGCTCGCCACCGCCAAGCCATGCCGTTCAATAATGCTGTCCAAATTATGCTTAAAAAATTCAGGATACAGCTTGCGCGACAACTGCACGCTGCACAGCCCCGCCGTGGCAAACGTTAAACCATTGCGGCGGCACTCATGGCGCAAAAACGTGTAGTCAAACCGATTATTATGCGCAATCAGCAAACTGCCGCGCAGCAGCGGCAACACCTGCGGCGCAAATTCAGCAAACGTTGGCTTGCCCAGCAGCATCTCATCCGAAATGCCCGTTAAATCGCGCACAAAATCGCTAATCGGCATATTCGGCTGAATCAGCTGCTGCACCGCCGTAATCTTGCCCTGCCAAAAATGCAAAAACGCCATTTCCGTGATGCGGTCGGCATAAAAATGCCCGCCCGTGGTTTCCAAATCCAAAATCACAACAGGCATGGGCAGCGTGCGAAAAAAATCCGCCAGCGGAGAAAAAGCAGCGTAAGGCATCGGTTTACTCGTTTACAAAAGAGCCGCGATTATACAATTTTCGCAAAAATTTCGGCGAAACAGCTTGACGAGTTGCCGCAATCTGCATACAATCCGCATCTTTGTTGCACCCGTAGCTCAGTTGGATAGAGTATCTGGCTACGAACCAGAGGGTCGGGC
>CAUSAW010000074.1:0-9327 GCA_963529725.1 uncultured Kingella sp.
CCTTTGCTAACGCAAAGGGGTTTTTGTTTGGGGAAGCGAAGTTTAAAGCTATAATTCGCACTTTACTTTCTAACGGCAATCTGATGAATATTATTTATCCTCCAACGAAATTGGGTATTTTAGGTGGTGGGCAGCTTGGCAGTATGTTTACGATGGCTGCGAAAACAATGGGATACCAAGTGGTCGTGCTTGATCCTGATAAAAATGCGCCTGCGGTTCGGTTTGCGGATAAGCATCTTTGTGCGCCATTTGATGATGCGACTGCTTTGGCTGACTTGGCGCAATGTACGGCGGTTACGACGGAATTTGAAAATGTGAACGCGGTGGCGATGCGTGATTTAGCCTGCAAAACACAAGTTTCGCCTAACGGCGATTGCGTGGCGATTGCGCAAAATCGCATTTTGGAAAAATCGTGGATTCGCAAGGCGGGTTTGGAAACTGTGCCGTATCAAGCAATTACACAGCCAACGGATATTACAGCAGAAAGCGCAAAATTTTTGCCTGGGATTTTGAAGACGGCAACTTTGGGATATGACGGGAAAGGGCAGCGTGTTGTTCATTCGCTGGATGAATTGCAAGCGGCATTTTTTCAGCTTAATCAGGTGCCGTGTGTGCTGGAAAAAAGGGTGGATTTGCGCGCGGAAATTTCGGTGATTGTGTGCCGTTTGAATGATGAACAGATTGCGATATTTGATGCGGCGGAAAATCATCATGAAAATGGTATTTTGGCGTATTCCATTGTGCCTGCGCGGCTGCCTGAACATATCCAGCAGCAGGCAAAAGAGATGGCGATTCGTTTGGTGCACGCGTTGGATTATGTGGGCGTGTTGGCGGTGGAGATGTTTGTGGTAGGCGATGAGCAGCGTTTGGTGGTTAATGAGATGGCGCCGCGTCCGCATAACAGCGGGCATCATACGCTGGATGCGTGTGCGTCTAGCCAGTTTCAGCAGCAGGTGCGTTTGATGTGTGGTTTGCCGCCTGCGGATACGCGCTTGCTCTCGGCATGTTGCATGGCGAATATTTTGGGTGATGCGTGGGGTGAGAATGAGGAAGAGCCAAACTGGGCGGCGGTGCTGAATCATCCGCAGGCGCATTTGCATTTGTATGGCAAAACGCAGCCGCGCAAGGGGCGCAAGATGGGGCATTTTACTGTGCTGGCGGATTCTGCCGATGAAGCGTATCGCATCGCGCAGTCGTTGCATCAGCAATTACAGTTCAATAAGGCAGCCTGAAAATGGTTTTCAGGCTGCTTTGGGTAGGGGTTATGAGCAATTTTGCATTTTTTTCAGGCTGCTTCAAACGCGCACTTTGCAGCGCAAGCGCTGTATTGTTGTCGGCGTGTTCGTTGGTGGCATATCAGCCGACCAAAACGATTGACCATGTGCGCGAGAATGATGGCTATCGTTTGGAGCAGAGCATTCAGCGCAGTAATCAGGATAACACGCTGGTGGTGATGATGTTTTCAGGCGGTGGCACGCGGGCGGCGGCGCTGGGCTATGGCGTGCTGGCGGCTTTTAACCATTATCCGCTGATGCTCAACGGCAGGCGCACCACGCTAACGGCGAGTAGCGATTTGGTGTTTGGCGTGTCGGGTGGCTCGGTGTTGGCGGCATATTATGCGATGCATGGCGAGCAGGTGATTCCGCGTTTTGAAGAACGTTTTTTGAAGCAGAATTTCCAGCGGCTGATGTTCAAGCAATCGCTGTCGTTTGCCAATATGCCGCGCTTGGTGTCGCCCGAATTTGGGCGCGGCGATTTGCTGCAAGAGCAGTTTGAGAACACTTTGTTTGGCAATATGACGTTTGGTGATTTGGTGAAATACCGCAAGGGCCCGTTTGCTGTAATCAGCGCCACGGATATGGCATCGGGGCAGCGGATTGATTTTACGCAGGAAAATTTTGACCAATTTTGTTTAGATTTGTCGGATTTGCGCGTGGCGCGAGCGGTGGCGGCATCCAGCGCGGTGCCTGTGGTGTTTTCGCCGCTCACGTTGAACAACAACAGCGGCAATTGCGGCTATCGCGTGCCTGAGCATTTTCAGGCTGCCACAGACCATGCGGCGGATTCGTTGCAGCAAAAAACGCGCCATGAGATGCTGTACAATCATTATTACACCGATAGCAAGGCGCGCCCGTTTTTGCATTTGGTGGACGGCGGTTTGACGGATAATTTGGGGCTGCGCAGCTTGCTGGAAACGCAGGAAATTTACCCGAATAGCTCGTTGCAGGCGATGCTGGAAGCGAAAAACATCAGCCGTGTGATTATTGTGAGCGTAAACGCGCAAAATCAGATTAGCGAAACGATTAGCCAAAAGGCGGCGATTCCAACCTTCCGCGAGATGATTAACGCCACGATTGATGTGCCGATTGCGCGGGCTTCGCAAGAATCGCTGCGGCAATTTCGCGCGATGGTGGACACTTGGAACGCGGCGCAAAAAGATGCGGAAAAGCCGATTCGGATGCATTTTGTGAGCTTGAGTTTGCATGATTTGCCGCAGTCCAAATTGCGCGTGCGTGCGTTGAACATTCCAACGACGTATTACTTGCCGCGCGAGAGCATCAACGATTTGAAAGAAGCGGCGGCGATTTTGGTGAAACAATCGCCCGAGTTTCAACAGCTGCTGCAAGAAACGCGGCAGCCTGAAACAAGCGAAACAACGGCATCACAACCCGCGCAAAATGTGTATTAACCCAGTTTTCAGGCTGCATCACAAGCAAAGGCAGCCTGAAAATCTATTTCGCCCACCCAGCATCTGCCCGATGCCAAGCGTTCAATTTGCTTTTCAGGCTGCCTGAATGGCGGTTGCCCCAAAGGCAGCCTGAAAACGATAAAACTCTTTTTCTGATTGATTTTTTCCCTAAAAAGGACAGCCCATGCAACCCAAATACCTTGCCAAACTCGTTTGCCCGCTCACCAAAAAACCGCTGGAATACCACGCCGATAAACAAGAGCTGTGGAGCAAAACCGCCCGCCTTGCCTTTCCCATCCGCGATGGCATTCCCATCTTGCTGGAAAACGAAGCCCGCGAGTTGAGCGACTTGGAAGCCAAATCATGAGCGCGGCTCCGTTTAGCATCATTATTCCTGCGCGGTTGTCGTCCAGCCGTTTGCCCAACAAGGCGCTTGCCGACATCCACGGCAAGCCGATGATTGTGCGCGTTGCCGAGCGCGCCCAGCAAAGCAACGCCAGCCGCATCATCGTTGCCACCGACCACGCCGATATTCAGGCTGCCTGCGCTGTGCACAACATCACCAGCATGCTTACCAGCAGCGCCCACCAAAGCGGCAGCTCGCGCCTTGCCGAAGCGGTGCAACTGCTAGGGCTGCCTGAAAACGAGATTATTGTGAACGTGCAAGGCGATGAGCCGATGATTCCGCCCGCGCTGATTAACCGCGTTGCCGAAAAGCTTGCCAACAGCCACGCGCCGATGGCAACCGCCGCCCATCCGCTGCACGATTTTGCTGAATTCCAAAATCCCAATTGCGTGAAAGTGGTGTTGAATCAAGCGCAAAACGCGCTGTATTTCAGCCGCGCGCCGATTGCTTATCCGCGCGACATCATGCAAGCGGGCGATTTCAGGCTGCCTGAACCTGCGCCGCTGCGCCACATCGGCATCTATGCATACCGCGCGGGCTTTTTGCAGCAATACGCCGCCATGAGCGCATCGCCGCTGGAAACCACCGAAAGCCTAGAACAACTGCGCGTGCTGTGGCATGGCTACGCTATTGCGGTGGAAGTGCTGAACGATGCGCCGCCAACAGGCGTGGACACGCAAGAAGATTTGGATTTTGTGCGCCGCGAATGGGCTGAATAACCATTTTGCTTTGCCTAAGACCGCACACCCGTTTTCAGGCTGCCTTTGAATAACCCCGTCAAGGCAGCCTGAAACTGCATTCAACCGTTTTTTCAGGCTGCCTAATATGCCCACACTCTCTCCCAAAAACGCCTCGCTTGGCTTGATTATCGGCTGCATCGTCTTTGGACTGGGCAGCGTGATTGTTGCCCATTTGCACATGGGCGCATACGCCATCGCCTTTTGGCGGCTCGCCGTTGCTGCTGTGATTTTTACGCTGTTGATGCGCTTTTTCGCGCAAAAATTGCCCCGCAGCCCGCGTGCCATTGGCTTTGCGCTGCTGTCGGGCGTGCTTTTGGCATTTGATTTGGCGCTGTGGCACGAAAGCATTTACGCCGTAGGGCCCGGCATTTCCACCTTGCTCAACTGTTTGCAAATTTTTTGGCTGAGCATGATTGGCGTGATGTGGTTTCAGGAAAAACTCAGCCGCCTGCAAATCATCAGCCTTGCGCTTGCCGTAATCGGCATCGCCATCATTGGCAGCCCCGAATTTGGGCACAACAGCCACGCGCTGTGGGGCTTTGTGTCGGGCATCGCATCGGGGCTGATGCTGTCGCTGTCTATGGTGTTTATCCGCAAAACGCACCAAGCCGAGCCAACATCTATTTTTGCCCTGATGTTGCTGGTGAGCATCGGCGGCATGGCGGCGCTGATTGCCCCCGCGCTCACGCTCAACGCCAGCAACGCGCTGCCTACCACCGCCGCGCAAATCGGCTGGCTGCTGGTTTACGGCGCAGCGATGCAATGCTTCGCATGGGGGCTGATTGCCTACTGCATTCCGCTGCTGTCGCTGAGCGTAACAGGCTTGCTGCTGCTCACCGAGCCTGTTGCCGCGCTGTTGATAGACTTCGCCTTTTTGAGCAAACCGATTTCCGCGCTGCAATGGCTGGGCGCAGCCATCACGCTGCTGGCGATTTATTTAGGCAGCCTGAAAACCGAAAAGGCAGCCTGAAAGCGAGTTTTGCCGATTTTCAGGCTGCCTTTGTCGCATGATTTTTGTTTACAAGGAGACCACCATGACCGCCATCCGCCACACCGCCACCCTAACCGCATGGAACGGCGAACAAGGCATCGCCCAAGCCGATAGCGGCGAGCAATATTCCGTTACGCGCGCCCAGTTGTATTACGCGCCCTACACCGTTGGCAGCCGCATACAGATTTATGTGGAGAACGGTGAAGTGGTGGATGGCAGCCTGATACCCATTGCGGGCGTTGCCGAAGATGAGCAGTTGATACAGCAGCCGATGGAGCAGCCCATTCGCGGCTTTAATCAGTCGCTGATGCGGTTGATTGTGCTCATGCTGTTTGCGGTTATGCTCGCATCGCTTATTCACATAACTGTTTTTTGGCTATTTTGGGGCGAGAGCGATGTTAAAAGCAGTGTTAAAGCCATGATTAACAACTTGCCGCTGTTTATTGTTATTGGCTTTATCGGGCAACGCCGCCAAGTAACCTGCACCGCAAGCGGCATCGTCGGCTTTGGTGGCACCCAATTTCTCGCATGGCGCGACATCAGCCACACCGAAACACGCCGCGTCCCCATTTTCAGGCTGCCCTATCTGTTGGTGCACAGCAAAAACAACCAACCCGCCCTGCGCATCAACCTATTTTTGCTTACGCCTAAACAGCGCAACGAATTGCAAACGCTGATTCAAAGCCATATTCAGGCAGCCTAAAAACACAATCTTGTGCACAAAAAAAGCGAGCTTGCTTGCCCGCCTTTTATTTCGCGCTATTTCAGGCTGCCTTATTTTGCATAGCCTGTGCCGCGCATTCCATCATCGCAAAAACATCAGCACGCTCACGCCTGCAAACAACAGCGTCCAGTATTTGTTTGGAATAAAAAATAACGATGAACCATCGGAAGCAAAAAATTTCGCCAACGCAAAATTCAATACCGCTGCCAGCAAGAAAATCATGCTGTCCATTTGCTTTGTTGCAGGAAAAGAAGCCGAACCTGCCAGCGCGTCTTGCAACAAAAAATTGATAGCCATGCTCAACATCAACGCCACCACAACCAACAAGCCCCTGCCGCTCCAAATAATCATGTTTATTACTCCCTTGGTTAAAATGTGCAAATTATACATAAAGGCAGCCTGAAAATGCTCCACGCCATCCTAGAACGCCATTGGCAAAGCCCCAATCCCATCCTGCGCCTATTGCTGCGCCCGCTTGCCATCTTGTTTGGCAAAATCGCCGCCCGCCGCCGCGCGCGCTATCTGGCCGGCAGCCTGAAAAGCGAAAAACTGCCCGTGCCCGTGGTCATCGTGGGCAACATCCACGCAGGCGGCACAGGCAAAACCCCCATCACCGCCGCGCTGGTTGCCGCCTTGCAAGCGCGTGGCATCGCCGTGGGCATCATCAGCCGCGGCTACGGACGTAGCCTGAAAACGCCCCACGTTTTAACCGCCAACAGCAGCGCCGCCGAAGCAGGCGACGAACCCTTGCTGCTTTATCGCCGCACCCGCGCGCCCACCGCCGTTGCCAGCCGCCGCGTTGAAGCCGCACGCGCCTTGCTCGCCACCCACCCCGAAGTGCAACTCATCATCGCCGACGACGGCCTGCAACACTACGCCCTAGCCCGCGACCTAGAAATCTGCGTCTTCCCCGCCGCCGATGCCGCCCGCAGCGATTTAGACGTGCTGCCCAACGGCGGACTGCGCGAACCCATCGCCCGCTTGCGCGAAGTGGATGCCATCGTGTTCAGCCAAGCCGCACCGCCCGTTGCCACCGCCGCGCAACAGCATTTCAGGCTGCCGCCACACATCGCCTTGTTCACCAGCCAAATCCACGCCAACGCGCCTTATCGCTATGCCCAGCCCAGTGAAAAACTGCATGCAGGCAGCCTGAAAACCAATGCCCACTGTGTTGCCATCGCCGCCATCGCCCGTCCGCAGCGCTTTTTTGACAGCCTAGCCGCTCAAGGTTTCCCCATCGCGCAAACCATCGCGCTGCCCGACCACGCCGCGCTAAACATCGCCGCGCTGCCCAGCGCCGACTATATTTTTGTTACCGAGAAAGATGCCGCCAAGCTGCTGCCGCCCGATAAAGCCCCCGCAAATATTTGGGTATTGCCGATTGACGCGCAGATTGCGCCCGATTTGGCGGATTGGGTGTTGGCGCAATTGGCGGTGGACGTAAGGCAGCCTGAAAAGCCAAACGCAACGGAACAAACCATAATGGTTAAAAATCTAAGGCTGGAAAACGGTTTAGCCGCAGGCAATATTGAGCTGTCGCAGCAAAACCAAACAAAACAGATAGATATTGTTTTTGACGATGAAGCCAACGGCATTGAAAACCTAGAACAAATCAAGCCAATGGTTGCCAAGGTTGAGCAATTTTTTAGAGATGCCGACTGGGATAAATTATTGTTTTTGATTGCCAAAGACGTTAATAAAGCGTGTTACGCGCAAAGCGATTACGCCCCGACCGCATCAGACCATGCCGAGTTGGCGCAGAATTTGCAGATTGTGCACATCGGCGCTTATGCGGCGGATATGGTTGTTTATTTATACGCACCCTTGTTTTTGCCCGATATGAATATCGCTTGCCAAATTGTTTATAAAAATCAACGAATAGAAAACTTGGAAATTTATGATAAAGCGCAAGCGTAGTTTGCCGCGCGTGGTTTTAAGTGTTTAGGCAGCCTGAAAATGGGGTTACCGCTTTTGCTTGGGCAGAAGCGCGTAAACTCGCTTTCAGGCTGCCTTTGGTTTGGCATGGAGACGCGGCTTGCTTGCCAAATAACGTTTCGCAGCAACAAGGCGTGCCAAGCTGTTAGCAAAACAATGCCGCGCGATTAACGGCAGCCTGAAAACGAGTTTACAGGCTCGGCGCGAAGCAAAAACAGATTGGCAGGCATGAACAAAGCGCAAATCCCAAGTGAGACTAATCACACATCAATCACTATCGCCTATCAAGCGCCGCAAAGTTTCGCACGCCGCGCGGTAAATACCGCTATAATCCGCCCCGTTTTTTCACTCGCCTTAACAAAACCATGAGCAATCCAAACACTTCTTTACTTGAACGCTGGTTCAAACTCGCCGAAAAAGGCACCACCGTCCGCACCGAATTGCTGGCGGGTTTCACCACCTTTCTCACCATGTGCTACATCGTCATCGTCAATCCCAGCGTGTTGTCGCAAGCGGGCATGGATTTCGGCGCGGTGTTCGTAGCCACCTGCATCGCCTCTGCCATCGGCTGCTTCGTGATGGGCGGCTTGGCAAATTATCCCATCGCGCTCGCCCCCGGCATGGGCTTAAACGCCTATTTCACCTACAGCGTGGTGATGGGCATGGGCGTATCGTGGCAAGTGGCATTGGCAGCCGTATTCGTTTCAGGCTGCATTTTTATTGCGTTTAGCTTGTTCAAAGTGCGCGAAATGCTGGTGAACGCGCTGCCGATGAGCTTGAAAATGGCAATCGCCGCAGGCATCGGGCTGTTTCTCGCGCTGATTGCGCTCAAAGGCTCGGGCGTGGTGGTCGCCAGCGAAGCCACGCTGCTGAAAATGGGCAATTTATACATAGAACAAAGCGGCGCGAAGCTGCCCAATTACCCCGTGTTGCTCACGCTTGGCGGTTTGTTTTTAACCATCGCGCTGGATTATTACCGCGTGCGCGGCGCCATCATCATCAGCATTTTTGTGATTACCGCCATTGCCGCTGGCTTGGGCTTAACGCAGATTGACGGCGTGGTGTCCAGCGTGCCCAGCATCGCGCCCACCTTTATGCAAATGGATTTTAGCCACTTGTTTTCAGGCAGCCTGATTGCGGTGGTGTTTGTGTTTTTCTTGGTGGATTTGTTTGACAGCACGGGCACGCTGGTGGGCGTGTCGCATCGCGCAGGGCTATTGGACGAAAACGGGCATTTGCCGCGCCTGAAAAAGGCGTTGTTTGCCGACAGCATCGCCATTGTGGCGGGCGCGGGCTTGGGCACATCGTCCACCACGCCGTATATTGAAAGCGCATCGGGTGTGGCAGCAGGCGGGCGCACAGGCTTAACGGCAATCGCCGTGGGCGTGTTGATGCTGGCTTGCTTGTGGTTCTCGCCGCTTGCCAAAGCTGTTCCCGCCTTTGCCACCGCACCCGCGCTGCTGTATATCGGCGTGCAGATGATGCGCTCTGCCATTGAAATCAACTGGAAAGACATCACCGAAGCCGCGCCCGCTTTTTTGACCATTGCGTTTATGCCGTTCACTTATTCCATCGCCGATGGCATTGCAATGGGCTTTATCAGCTATGCGGCGGTGAAGCTGCTGTGCAACCGTGCCAAGGATGTGCCGCCGATGGTGTGGTTTGTGGCGGTGGCTTGGCTGGCGAAGTTTTGGTTTTTGGGGGTGTGATGGGGTTTGGGCTGCCTTTTTGGGGGGCAGGCAGCCTGAAAATGGGATTTGCGCTTTGTGGTTAGCTTTGGGTGTAGTTTTAACCATGCGTCTCGTGCCGACGGGGCACTTACTTTTCTTTGCTTCGCCAAAG
>CAUSAW010000075.1:0-9300 GCA_963529725.1 uncultured Kingella sp.
TCAGGTTGTCCACCACCGCCAATTCCTGCGACAGCATCAGGAAAATATCGGGCGTATGCAGCGGATTGTCTTTTTCAGGCTGCCGTAAGCGATGGGCGATGTGTTCAAAATGATAAATGCTCTCGTAGCCAAAATAGCCCACCAAGCCGCCTGTGAAACGGGGCAGGCTGGGGATTTCGGGCGTTTTGAATTGGGCGTGGTATTGCTCAATCACCGCCAGCGGGTTGCCATCGTGAGTTTGAATCAGTTGGTGATTTTGGTAGATTTCGGTGCGATTGCCTGCAACTTTGATGTAGTCTCGGCAAGGCAGCCCAATAAACGAATAGCGCCCAAAACGCTCGCCGCCCACCACGGATTCCAGCAGATAGCTAAAAGGCTGGTTGGCAAGTTTGAGATAGAGCGACAAGGGGGTGTCTAGGTCTGCAAGCAGCTCTTGCACCAGCGGAATGCGGTTATAGCCTTGCGCGGCTTGGGTTTGGTATTCGGATTTGCTGATCATGATGCGCTTTCTGGAATGCGAACGAGCGTGGGGGCTTACTATATCAAAAATAGTGGTGGGATTTGGTTGTTGGGAACTTAATTTGCTTAATGGATGTAATTGGTGACTTTTCAGGCTGCTTAAATGATGTACGTCTGTGTTGTGCCGGAGCAGGTTATAATTGTAAAAAATTTTATTTAGTCCATTTTATTATGAAGCCCAGTTTTGTTTCCCGTTTGTTCAGCCATGTTTCGCAGCAAAGCCATGAGGCGACGGCTTGGCTGAAACGCTATGCACGCAATCCGCGCAATGTGGGCAGCATCTTGCCGTCTTCCAAAATGCTGGGTCGGGCGATGACTTCGGCGGCGTTGAGCTATGGCGCGCGCGATGCGCTGTTTATCGAGGCGGGCGCGGGCAATGGGGCGATTACGCGCGTGTTGGCGCAATCGCTGGCGGGGAGAAACCGTTTGGTGGCGTGCGAATTTTTGCCGTCGTTTGCACAGGAATTGCAGCGTAGGCTGCCTGAAATTGAGGTAGCGTGTTGTCGGGTGCAAGATTTGCCACATTGGCAGGAGGCGGGCAATAAAACGATTGTTTCTTCGCTGCCGTTTCGCAGTTTGCCTAAGGATGAGGCGCGCGATATTGGTGTGTTTTTACAAAGCGAGTTGCACAAAAATCCGCAATCGGTGTTGGTGCAGTTTACTTATGGGCTGAAAAATCCGATTCCGTTGTTGGCAGCGGATACGGCGATTGAGAGCTTTCGGCACGCGGTGGTGTGGCGCAATTCGCCGCCTGCGGCGGTGTGGGTGTATCGGTTGTTTGGGCGCTGATGGGCGGTTTGCGTTTTAAAGATAGAAAACACGTTTGGCTAAATGGCGAAACGTGTTTTTGTTTTTGGTTGAGCAAACGCGTTTTACAAATTTTTCAGGCTGCCGATGGGTGCTTTCCGCGGTTATCAAAAACTACAAAACGGTATTAGCAGGCTCGTAATGAATGATGTCGCGGATTTTGTTTGCCGCATCCACCAGCACAACTTTGGGCTGATGGCTGGTAATTTCAGGCTCAGACAGCATCACATACGACATAATGATCACAATATCGCCCGCTTGCACCAGCCGTGCGGCTGCACCGTTTAGGCAGATGATGCCGCTGCCGCGCTCGCCTGCGATGGTGTAGGTTTCCAAGCGCGCGCCGTTGTTGTTGTTAACGATTTGCACTTTTTCGTTTACGCAAATGCCTGCTGCGTCTAGCAAGTCTTGGTCTATGGTGATGCTGCCAACGTAGTTTAAGTCGGCTTGGGTTACGGTGGCGCGGTGGATTTTGCCGCCGAGTAGGGTTCTAAACATGGTGGTGACTCAAAATAACAAAGGCGCGGATTATACGCGGTTAATGGTTTTCAGGTTGCCTTTGGTGTGTGGTGTGGCAGCCTGAAAATATGGGCTGATAGAAATCGTGTGTTTAACCCTTTTCAGGCTGCCTAAACCGCCATTTGAGCCATGCAGCGATGGCAGCGAGCAGCCCAATCAACGGCAGCGAGCCGCCAAGTTTCATAAACGGCGTTTCGCCCATCATGCCTTGCACGCTGCCTTCTAGCACGGCGATGGTGTTGGGCGTGGTTTGTTGCACGATGCTGCCTTGCGGCGAAACGATGGCGGTAGCGCCGGTGTTGGTGGCGCGAACCATATAGCGCCCGAGCTCCAGTGCGCGGGTTTGCGATTGTTGCAGCTGTTGCCACATGGCGTTGGAATCGCCATACCACGCCATGTTGCTGGCGTTTGCCAACAGCGTGGCTTGTCGCGCGGAAGCAATCAGCTCGTCGCCAAAGCCGTCTTCGTAGCAGATGTTGAAGGCGACTTTTTGATTCGCCATGCTAAATGGGGCTTGCGCTGCGCCGCCTTGTTGAAAATCGCCCAAGGGCATATTCATGGCGTTGTAGAGAAATTGGGTGATGGGTTTGAGCGGTTTGTATTCGCCAAAGGGCACAAGGTGGTTTTTGGCGTAGGCAGGGAGCGTTTCAGGCTGCCTTTCGGGGGTGTAGTCGGTGAGATTGACCACGGCGTTAAGATAATTTTCGCCATCGGGGGTAAATATCGGCATGCCAACGGCTAGGCTGCTGCCGTTGTGGCGCGCGGTTTGGGCGAATTCTTGGATGATGTCGCTGGGGGTGTTTTGCAAAAACACAGGCAGGGCGGTTTCGGGCAGGATAACGATTTGGGCGCGGGTGCTGGCAACTTGTTCCAGATAGCGTTGGTAAGTGGGCAGGATTTGGTTGTTTTGGAATTTGAGCCGCTGTTCAATGTTGCCTTGCGCAAGGGCGACGGTGGTGGGGCTGCCTGTGGGCTGGGTGAACGCGATGGTGCGCAAGAGGCAGCCTGAAAGCAAGACGGCGGCGATGCCGATGCCTGCGCCGATGCGTTGTTTGGCGTGTTGATTATTGACCAGCAGCACCAGCCATGTGCTTACCAGCGCGGTGGCAAAGGTAACCAAATGGATGCCGCCCAGCGGGGCGAAGCCTGCCAGCGGGCTGTTATCGGCGATTTGCGAATAGCCCAGCGCGCCCCAGCCAAAGCCTGTGAGCAGGCGTTCGCGGGCAAATTCGGTGAGCGTCCACAGCACGGGCAAGCCGATGCCTAGCCCAATATGGCGCGGCAGCCTGAAATGGCGGTAGAGCCAAAAGGCGAGCGCGGGGTAGAGCCCCAAAAAGGCGGGCAGCAGCAGGGTGAGCGGAATGGCGAAATATTCGGGCAGCTTGGCGATGTCGTGCAGCGCGGTATGTATCCACCAAAATTGGGCGGTGTAGCCAACCAAGCCAAACCAGTAAGCAGAGCGTACGCTGCGCTCGGGTTTCAGCTCAATCAGGCGCACCAAGCCGCCAAACAGCAGCGGCATCAGCCAGAATTGGTAATAGGGGGCGAAGGTAAGCGGGGTAGCGAGCGCGAGGGCAGTGAGCAGGAGGCAATAGACGGCGGGGATTTGCCAGAGGCGGTCAAGTTTGGGGAACATGGTGGTGTGGGAGATTAGAAAAGGAGAGAATTATAGCGGGATTTGGGTTTCAGGCTGCCTTTATCAGGCGCGCAAAGGCAGCCTGAAAACGCGTAAACAAGATTTCAGGCTGCCCCAAGCACATCAAGGCAGCCTGAAATTTAATTAACGCGGTGTAGGTCAACCCTTTTTCAGGCTGCCTACTTCGCTTGCGCCCGATACCAAGCCACAAACTCATCCGCAGGCGTGTAGCCCAGCAAGCCTTTGCTGTGGCTGCCATCGGCTTTGAGCACAAACAAGCCTGGCGGCCCAAACAGCCCATATTTTTTCAACAACGCCTGATGCTCGGGCGAATTGGCGGTAACGTCAATTTGGATTAAGCGCGACAGCGGCACAGCAGCCTGAACCTGCGCTGCGCTAAACGTTTTCGCTTCCATTTCTTTGCACGAAACGCACCAATCGGCATAAAAATCCAGCAACACAGGTTGATTTGGGTCGGCAGCAAAGGCAGCCTGAATCGCTTGTTCCATCTCGGCAACATTAGCGGTTTTCAAGCCATGCGCCGCGCCTTGCGAAGGCTGATGCAAGGTTAAAAATTCGTGCATCGGCGTAGATTGCCCGCGCGCGCTTTGCCCGCCAAACCACGCGCCCATCGCCAGCAACACCGCGCCCAGCCCCAGCGCAACCTTTTTCAGGCTGCCTGAAAACTTGCTGGCGCAGTAAAACAAATACAACGCAGGCGCAACCAAGAGCGCGGTATAAAGCGCCACCACCAATTGATACGGCAAAAACGGTGTTGCCAAATACACGGCAACCGCCAGCAAAATCACGCCAAACGCGTATTTAATGCCGTTCATCCAATCGCCCGCGCGCGGCAGAATGTGCCCGCCAAACGTGCCAATCAAAATCAGTGGCACGCCCGTGCCCATCGCCATCGCGTATAACGCCGCCCCGCCCAACAGCGCATCGCCTGTTTTGCCGATGTAGCCCAAGGCAAACGCCAACGGCGGCGCAACGCAAGGACCAACAATCAACGCCGACAGCATCCCCATCACAAACACGCTGGCGACCTTGCCACCCGATAGCTTGTTGCTCTGGTTTTGAAAATAGCTTTGCAAACCGCTGGGCAGCTGGATATTAAACAAACCAAACATAGACAACGCCAGCAGCACCATTAACCCAGCCGCTGCCAACACCACCCAAGCCTGTTGCAGCCAAACGGTGAGCAACGCGCCCGTAACCCCTGCCAACACGCCCACCAGCGTGTACGTCAAAGCTAAGCCCTGCACATACACAAACGACAGCGCAAACGCCCGTTTTTTGCTGCTGGATTTATCGCCCACAATAATGCTAGACACAATCGGCAGCAGCGGATACATACACGCAGTAAAGCTCAGCCCCAAGCCAAACACGAAAAACCACAGCAAATTGCTGCCAATCGTGTCGCGCGACAAGACAAAGCGGCTATCAGCATTGTCGGAGGAAAGGGGAGCATTCTGCGCCATTGCTGGCATTGACGCGGCGGCTGCCTGAATGTCCCCCTGCGGCTTTACAAACATATCCTTAGCGTTATCCGCCGCCATGTTTTCAGGCGCATACACGCCTGAGCCGTTGATGTTTAATTCCGTGTCCACAGGCGGATAGCACACGCCCGCTTCCGCGCAACCTTGATAATGCAGCGTGATTTTGTAAGCCGCAGGCGCAGGCTTGGCGTAATCCCATTTCACATTCGCCGCGTGGTGATACACAATTTGCTTGCCGAAAAATTCGTCTTCCTTTTGCTCGCCTTGGCTAAACGTGGCAGGCTCGCGCAACAGCTTTTCAGGCTGCGTATCCGCAGTGATTTTGCTTTGATACATATAATAGCCATCGGCAATTTTAAACTGCACATCCACGCCCTTATCCGACACAGTTACCGTTGGCACAAACGCCTGCTCGGGCGGCAATAAATCATCCGCGTTCACCGCGGCATGGGCAAATTGCGCCAAGCCAAAACAAGCAGCTAACGCATAAAGGTAAGATTTCATCCTCATTTCCTTTCTCATTTTTAGGTTTATAAAACAAAACAACAACAGGCTTGCTTAGGCAGCCTGAAAGTGGAAATCGCGCCTATTATCCCTTGTTTTATTTCATCTCGCATCCGTTTGGCGGGTAAACGCACCGCCGCAAAATTGCAATGATAAATTAAAACAAACAATCATCAGCACAACTAAAACTTTGGTATCAACAAAACGCCCAATCGTCGCACAATCCCATTTCAGGCAGCCTGAAAACTATGCGATAATCCGCTCCCATCAAAAACTCCTATCAACAATCAACAAGAGAAGCTCATCATGGCAGAGAAAAAATCCGACAAAAACACCGATAAACCCACCGACAAAGCCGCCGCGCTCAAAGCCGCCCTCGCGCAAATTGAAAAAAACTTCGGCAAAGGCGCGATTATGAAAATGGACGGCAGCACGCCGCAAGAAGAGCTGCAAGTGATTTCCACAGGCTCGTTGGGGCTTGACCTTGCCCTTGGCGTGGGTGGTTTGCCGCGCGGTCGCATCATTGAAATCTTTGGGCCTGAATCATCAGGCAAAACCACGCTTTGCCTAGAAACCATCGCGCAATGCCAAAAAACAGGCGGCGTGTGCGCCTTTATTGATGCCGAAAACGCCTTTGACCCTGTTTACGCGCGCAAGCTGGGCGTAAAAGTGGAAGAGCTGATGGTTTCCCAACCCGACACAGGCGAACAAGCGCTGGAAATTTGCGATATGTTGGTGCGCTCGGGCGGCGTGGACATGGTGGTGGTGGATTCCGTTGCCGCGCTTGTGCCCAAAGCCGAAATTGAAGGCGATATGGGCGACAGCCACGTTGGCTTGCAAGCCCGCCTGATGAGCCAAGCCCTGCGCAAGCTCACAGGACACATCAAAAAAACCAACACGTTGGTGGTTTTCATTAACCAGCTGCGTATGAAAATCGGCGTAATGTTTGGCAACCCCGAAACCACCACGGGCGGCAACGCGCTGAAATTCTATTCATCCGTGCGCCTAGACATTCGCGGCACCACCCAAATCAAGCCCGCAGGCAAAGATAAAGACGAAATGCCGATTGGTAAAGAAACCAAAGTAAAAGTGGTGAAAAACAAAGTTGCGCCGCCTTTTCGCACCGCCGAGTTTGACATCCTTTACGGCGAGGGCATCAGCTGGGAGGGCGAATTGATTGATTTAGGCGACAAATACGGCATCATTGAAAAATCTGGCGCGTGGTACAGCTACAACGGCAACAAGATTGGACAAGGCAAGGAAAACGTGCGCATCTGGTTGAAAGAAAACCCAGAAATCGCCAACGAAATTGCCGATAAAATCCGCGCCGAAGGCTTGGTGAACCCCATTATCACCGAAGGCACTTTGGACGAAACCGACGGCGAAATGCCCGAAGAATAATCATTAAACCATCAAGGCAGCCTGAAAATGACTCACCCGTTTTCAGGCTGCCTTTTGTTGTTTTTCAATCATCCCATCGTTTCAATTCGCTTCATATCGTATTTCAGCAACACCATACCCGCGCCGATTAGCAGCAAATCTTTCACAATAAAGCTGTCAATTTTGCCCAGCTGCGGCAGCAGGCTAATCATAACCACGCCGATGCAAATCGTCATCAAACTGCCCGCCACGCCCCAACGCGGATGCCAATAGCCCGCAATCAGCCCAATATAGGAAACGGCTTCTGCGACGCCCAACAGATAGCTGGCACCATGCGGCGAAAATAGACGGTATAAAAACATCAGCCATGTGCTGCCGATAAGCGGTTTTAAGGCTTCCACTTCAAAATCAAACCATTTATACACGCCAAATAGTATCACCACGGCAATCACCGAAAAGCGCAATGCCGCCATATCCATATCGCTGTTCACAAATTTGCTGAATAGTGCTTTCATTTTTTTCTCCATTTTTTCTCTTTGTTGCTAAAAATTAAAAAATAATTCAAGCGGCTTTTTGAGCAATTGTAGCCTAGGGCGATTTTTAAGGAGCGAGCAGGGGGATGAAATCTAGCTGCTGCGCTACTCAATGCAAATCCATCCTACCCATTAGACGCACGGTGGCTGAATTTCTTACAACGGATTTTGCAGGATTTCAGGCTGCCTATTGTGGCTTGGTGTGAAAAGGATAAGATGGACAGGGCTTGGATGGAGTTGTAAACGAATGATGGCGATGTTTGTTGTTTAAGCTGTTTAGTTCAATGCTGCATGGTATAGGCAGCCTGAAAACTGATTACACAACCTTGTTATGCTTTGAATAATAAAGACGATGCCCCTGCTTGGTACACCAAACAGGGGCTCATACATTACTGTATTTTACGTCGCGGCACACCCTTTTAGGGCAGCCTTATTGTAGCAACGGCTCTTATCTCGTAGTGTTACAAACTAAGCTACAACGTTGACTACTATACTGGTATGTACATTGCTTGTCAAGTAATGCAAGTTTACGTTAAATATTGTTTATTTCATATTTTTTAAACAGTTTGATTACAAGGTGAAAATGATGGAAACAAAACCGCAACGCTATATTTTAGGTTTAGATTTGGGAGTCGCCTCAGTTGGCTGGGCGTGTGTTTGGGTGGATGAAAAAGAGCATCCCATTGGGCTTTTGGATTGCGGCGTGCGGACATTTGAGCGGGCGGAGGTGCCAAAAACGGGTGATTCGCTGGCTCTGGCAAGACGGCAGGCGAGAAGTGTGCGGCGTTTGATCCGCCGTAGGGCGCATCGTTTGTTGCGATTGCGCCGTTTGTTGAAACGCGAGGGCGTGCTGTCGGCAACGGATTTTAATGAAAATGGATTGGTGCAAGGCTTGCCAATTGATGCATGGGCGTTGCGCGTGGCGGGATTGGATAGAAAGCTAAGCAATAAAGAATGGGTGGCGGTTTTGTTGCATTTGGTTAAGCATCGCGGCTATTTATCGCAGCGAAAAAACGAAATACAAAGCAAAGACAAAGACAAAGAATTAGGCAGGCTGCTGGCAGGGGTGAACAGCAATCGCGAGACGTTGCAGAACCAATCCAATCAATATCGCACAGCGGCAGAGCTGGCTGTTAAAGAATTTGCAGGGTCGCTGCGCAACAAAGGCGGTGATTATTCGCACACCTTTGATCGTAAAGATTTACAGCGTGAGCTGCATTTGCTGTTTGAGCGGCAGAGGATGTTGGGCAATCCGTTTACATCTCCCGAAATGGAGATGGCGGTTGATGAATTGCTGATGAAGCAACGTTCTGCATTGCAGGGTGAGGCAGTGTTGAAAATGTTGGGGCATTGCACGTTTGAGCCGAACGAATACAAAGCTGCAAAAAATACTTACAGCGTGGAGCGTTTCGTGTGGCTGACCAAGCTGAATAATTTGCGGATTCAGGATAATGGCGAGGAGCGGGCGTTGAACGAGGCAGAAAGACGGCTGCTGCTGGACGAACCGTATCAAAAAGCCAAGCTGACGTACAAACAGGTGCGAACGATTTTGGAACTGCCCGAAAGTGCGGTATTCAAAGGTTTGCGCTACGGGCATGGCGAAGACGGTTTGAAAGCAGAAGATAAGAGTATTTTAATGAAAATGGAAGCCTATCATGCCGTCAAAAATGTACTGAAAAAAGCGGGCTTGGAAGGCGAGTGGGAAAACCGCATCCGCAATCCCGAATTGTTGGACGCAATCGGCACGGCATTTTCGCTGTATAAAACTGATGAGGACATTCGCGCCAATCTGGCGGCTTTCAGGCTGCCTGAAAATGTGCTGGAAGCCTTGCTCGCAGGTTTGAATTTGGGGCTGTCCTAGATAACTAGGATAAATTATCTCTTACCAGTTGTTTTAAAA
>CAUSAW010000076.1:0-9214 GCA_963529725.1 uncultured Kingella sp.
GCCTTGTAGCATAAGGCTTGCGGGGGTTTTTGGCAGTAAATTTGTTACTTACGCCAAAAACCCCTTTATGCCACTCAGCACAAAGGGTTTTATTGCATCAACAGCAGCCGCTACATAAACGCGCCGATAATCTGCACCAGCAAGATTTTAAACACCGTCATCGACGGGAAAATCATCGCATAGCCCACATCGGGTTTATCGGAAGCCAGCGTTTTGCTACTGAACGCCAAAATGGCGGGGTTGCCTGTTGCGCCCGAAATAATGCCCGCCGCCATGTCGTAAGGGATACGGAACACATACACGGTAATCAGCAACACGCTGATGGTGAGCAGTGCCACCAACGCTACGCCCAGCAGCAGATAAGTCATGCCGCTTTTGGCAACGGTTTCCACAAAGGTTGAGCCTGATGCCATGCCCACTTGCGCGAGAAACAACGCCAAGCCAAATTCGCGGAACACGCGCGATGCGGCAATTGGCATACTCCATGTGAACTTCCAAGTGTTGCGCGCTTTGCCCAAATACAACGCCACCAGCAACAAGCCCGCCAAGCCCAGTTTCACTTTGCCCAAGCCCGGAACAGGGAAGGCGATAGAGCCCACCGCCAAGCCCAAAGCCGCGCCCACGCCCATAGACAGATAGTTCACTTCGCCACCCGCTTTCACCGAGTCGCCGAAGAAGCGTTGCAATTCTTTGGTGTGCCCCACTTCGGCGAGCACGCCGATTTGGTCGCCAATTTCCATGCGCAGCGATTGGGTGAGCGGCATATCGGTATCGCCACGGCGAATGTGCAAAATGCTGACGTTAAGAGTCATCAGTTGGCGGATTTGCGGGATGGTTTTGCCTGCCAAGTTGGGGTTAGAAATAAACAGGCGTTGGTATTCTTTTTCGCCTTGCACCAAGTTGATTTTATCGCCCACGCGCGTGCCGATGGTGGGCACGGCTTGGTCTAGCTTGGCGTTGTCCACCGCGGTAATCAACACAATATCGCCGTGTTGCAATTCGCCCAGATGCCCCAAGGCAACGGCTTTGCCGCCGCGGTTGGTGGTGGTGATGCTCACGCCGTCGGGCAAGGTGCTGTTTACATCCGACATGGTTTTGCCGAAGATTTCGGGGTTTTCCACGCGCACGGCGCACACGCGCAAGGATGTGCGCTCTTCTAGCGTGTATTTGGGCTTAAAGAAGCTGTTGTACAAGCCAATAATCAAAATGGGCACGGCAACGCCAAATGGATAGGCAACCGAATAGCCTGTGGCAGGCATTTTGTCGCCTGTTACCACCATGGCCGCTTGCAAGGCAGATGTGCTGGTGCCTGCGCCTGCCCATGCGCCGATGGCTTCGGCAAAGTTCACACCGGGAATCAATTTAATCGCCAGCAACATCAAGCCCAACGAGAGCAACACGCCGATAGCGGATGCGATGTTGGCTTTAATGCCCAGCGGGCTGGTTAAGCCTTTGAAAAACTGCGCGCCAAACGAAATGCCCACGCCATACAAAAAGAGCAGCAGACCAAAGATGCCGACTACGCCTGGCAAGGCAGATTTGGGCGCAAGCGCACCCATTGCCAAGCCAACGAATAACACGGCGCCTGCGCCCAGCGATAAACCGCGCACGCTAATCATGCCCACGGCGTAACCCAATGCAATCGTTGCAAATAATGCAAACAAAGGATTGGCTGTTAAATAATCAACAAGTGCTGTCATTTGACAGTCTCCTTCTAATAAATAAAACAAAAGCGGTTTTCAGGCTGCCTATCATCGCGTGGATTGGCTTTATAGAAAGCAGGTTCACGCGATAATGTATTTTCAGGCTGCCTAACCCGCCACCTGATTGAGATACGCCGATAACGCGACTTCGTCTAAATGCCAATGGCAAATTTCGTGTTCGCCATGCAGCAAAACGGGAACCAGCTCGTTATAGCGTGCGACTAGCTTTTCGTCTTCATCCACATCCACCACGTTGAGTTCAAATCCGTATTGTTGTTGATAGGGCAACAGGGCTTGGCGCATTTGGTGGCACAAACTGCAATATTCGCGGAAGAGAAGTGTTAAAGTCATTTTGTATGATTATTACGAAATTAGAAGCGCGCGCATTATAACCGTTATTTTATGTTAATAAAGCGTTGTTTTGCTTCGCAAATCTAAACATTTTGGCGCTGGTTTTGTTGTTTTGTTACAGAATTGCTGCATTAAGGCAGCCTGAAAGCTCAGTATTCGCGGTTTTGGGTAACACGATGCCGCTGGGGACTGTTGTTTATTTTCAAGCGCGATGAGTTTTCAGGCTGCCTAAATAAGCGCAATAAGATTGTTTAATAATCGCGTTGCCAGTATTCGTGGTGCTGGGCTTGCGCGGCGAGATAGTGGGCAAGATAGTCGTATTGCTCGGCGGCGTGATTGATTTGGTTGAGGTGTTGGCGGGTGGCTTGGCTGTTGGGGATGCGGGCGAGATACCAGCCGATGTGTTTGCGAGCGATGCGTGTGCCTGCGTTGTCGCCGTAAAAATCGTGCATGGCGGCAAGGTGGCGCAGGATGATGGCGGATGCAGCCTGAAACGGCATGGGCGCAGGCAGCGTGCCGTGTTGCAGATAGTGTTGAATGTCGGCAAACAGCCACGGCTGCCCTTGTGCGCCGCGCCCAATCATGATGGCATCTGCGTCTGTTTGCGCCAGCACGGCGGCGACTTTTTGCGGGGTGGTGATGTCGCCGTTTGCCCAGATGGGCAGGCGGCTTTGTTGTTTGACGGCGGCGATGAGGTCGTATTGCGCTTGCCCGCGATACATTTGGCTGCGGGTGCGCCCGTGGATGGCAAGGGCGGCGATGCCTGCGTTTTCGGCGATGCGGGCGATGGTGAGAATGTTTTTGTGTTCATCGTCCCAGCCGAGCCGCGTTTTAAGGGTTACGGGAACGTTTACGGCACGCACAACGGCGTTAAGAATTTGGGCAACGAGTTTTTCGTTTTGCAACAAGGCGCTGCCTGCCAGCACATTGCAGACTTTTTTCACGGGGCAGCCCATGTTGATGTCGATGACTTGCGCGCCAAGGGCGACGTTGTGTTGTGCGGCGGCGGCAAGCTGGGCGGGGTCGCTGCCTGCGATTTGCACGGTGATGATGCCGCTTTCGCCTGCGTGGTTTTGGCGATGGCGGGTTTTAAGGGTGTGCTGCAAATCGGGGTTCACGGTTACCATTTCGCTGGCTGCCCATTGTGCGCCAAATTGACGGGCGAGCTGGCGAAAGGGCAGGTCGGTGATGCCTGCCATCGGGGCAAGCGCGAGCTGGGTTTGGTGCAGGGCGGCTAGGGTCATTGGAATTGGGTGAACAGGTCTATCAGGGTTTGGCGGATGTAGAGCGTTTGCATGGCGAGGGCGATCAATAGGCTGATGGAAAGCAGGCGACGGCTGGGTTTGTGGTGGGCGTTTTCAGGCTGCCTAAATAGGATTTGGTGGGCGCTGTTGAGCAGCATCAGAAAGGCGGTGAAGCTGAGCCATGTGGTGGGGTCTAGCGCGTAGAGTTGATAGAGAATAGCGCTGAAATAGGGACTAATGCCATACGGATAAATCGCCCACCAGCAGCCGATTAGGATGAAAAAGGCAAGGTGCATGGCGAGATTGGCGTGGATTAGGCTGGTGAGATAGAGACTGGCGTTTTCAGGCTGCCTTGGGCGGCGGTAGGCGATGCTGCCGATTAGGATGTAGGCTTGGGCGATGTAGAGATGGGCGGCGATGCTGTATGGGCGCACAAAGGGCAGGGCATAGCGGGAGAGATCGTGCAGAAAATACCATTGCACAGCGATAAATAGCCCTATGCTCAGGGCAAGCCATGCGAATTGGCGATGGCGCAGGGTTTGGAATACGAATAGGGCGATGAAAAGGCTGGCGGTGAAAAGGTTGATTTGGGACATGGTGGGGTGTTGGGGATGGGGTGGGCAGCCTGAAAAAAGGGCAGCTTTGGGAATGGGGTTAATCGGATTTTCAGGCTGCCTTTGTTGATTGGCGTTTCAGGCTGCCTTTGGGCTTGTTGATTGGCGTGGGATTGGGTTTGCGGTGCGCTCAATAAGGCAGCCTGAAAAACGGAATGGCTAATGGCGTTTGGCGCGATGTTTTATCTTTGGCACGCTGTGAGCGCGTTGGCAAGGCTGGTGCGCTATGGATTACTACGTTTTGCCAACAATATTAGATGCAGCCTGAAAACTATTGCGCTGGTGTGGCGCTGGCAGGGGCGGATGCGCTGGGTGCTGATGCGGCGCGTTGCTTCTTGGCGGCGCGCTCGGCTTTTTTCTTAGCAGCGGCGGCTTGCATCTTGGCTTGTTGTTCTTCGCTGGGCAGGCTGAAATACACGCCTGCAATCACCACCGCCATGGCGGCGCTGTAAAACCATACTTTGTGGACGTTAATCATGGGGGAGACTCTTTTTTGTTGGGTGGATGTTTCGTTTATGGGGGGTAGGGCAGCCTGTAGTGGGTTTTGAGGTGGCTGGAATGTGCTGTGCTTGTTTTCAGGCTGCCTTTGCGTTATCAAATAAACATGACCGCTTGCTGGCTAAACAAGAAATTCAGTTTGAACAAGCATTTCAGTTTGAACCAAACACCTGCAACAACAATCGGCAGCCTGAAAGCCACAAGCGCCAACGGAGTAAAAACCGCTTTCAGGCTGCGTTGTTTTAATAGATTGCAAATAAAGACGGCTCAACCGCCCGCCTATTTTCAGGCTGCCACAACCTTACTCCCCCAACACCCCATCAAACACCAACACCGCTTCGCCCGTCATCATCACGTTTTCGCCTTCTTTCCAGCGGATAAACAAATCGCCGCCGCGCAATGCCACGCGCACGGTTTCGCCCGCCACCAGCCAGCCTTGCCGCACGCCTGCCACCACCGCTGCGCACGCGCCGGTGCCACAAGCCAGCGTTTCGCCCACGCCGCGTTCAAACACGCGCAGCGCGATGTGCGTGGAGTTGAGCACCTGCATAAAGCCCACGTTCACGCGCTCGGGAAACTGCGCGTGCCGCTGCAACGCCGCGCCAATCTCGGCAACGGGCGCGGTTTCGGTGTCGTCCACGCGCAGCACGGCGTGCGGATTACCCATGCTCACCAAGCTGGCGTTAATCGTTTGATTATCCGCCCAAATAATCGGCTGCGTGAGCGCGTTTGCCGCTTCGCTCGCAGCGTTTTTAGGTAGCCTGAACGGGATTTCTGCGGGCGCAAAGTGCGGCGCGCCCATGTTCACCGTTACCAAGCCGTCGGGCTGAATCTGCGGCTTGATGATGCCCGCAGCGGTTTCCACCGCGATGTGCGTTTTGTCGGTCAAACCCTTGTCGTACACAAATTTCGCAAAGCAGCGCGCGCCGTTGCCGCATTGTTGTACTTCACCGCCGTCGGCATTGAAGATGCGATAGCGAAAATCGGCATCCGCTGTTTGCGCGCGTTCCACCAGCAGCAGTTGGTCAAAGCCAATGCCCAAATGGCGGTTTGCCCATTGCGCGATTTGGGCGGCGTTGGGCGTAAACGTTTGGTTGATGCCGTCAATCACCATAAAATCGTTGCCCAAACCGTGCATTTTGCTGAATTTAAGCGACATGATGTTTCCTTTAAGGCAGCCTGAAAAAGGCGAGATTGTAGCGTAAAACATGCAATTTTTTCAGTGCGTGAATAACTATGCCGTGTCCAACACCGTTTCAGGCTGCCTATCTCGCGCTATAATCGCGCCTTATTTTTATCCACCGCATATCGTCATGACCATCACCAGCACCACGATTATCACCCCGCAAATCATCCAATTCCCCAACCCCATCACCCTGCAAAACGGCAGCACCCTGCCCAGCTATCAACTCATCATAGAAACCTACGGCGAGCTCAACGAAAGCAAAAGCAACGCCGTGCTGATTTGCCACGCCCTATCAGGCAACCACCACGCCGCAGGGCGACACCACCCCAACGACAAATACGCAGGCTGGTGGGACAACATGATAGGCGCAGGCAAGCCGATAGACACCAACAAATTCTTCGTGATCGCTCTCAACAACCTAGGCGGCTGCGCAGGCAGCACAGGCGCAACCAGCATCAACCCCGCCACAGGCGAGCCATACGGCGCAGATTTCCCGCTGGTAACCGTGCGCGATTGGGTGAACACCCAAGCCCAGCTTGCCGACCACTTCGGCATAGAACAATGGGCAGCCGTAGTCGGCGGCAGCTTGGGCGGCATGCAAGCCCTGCAATGGACAATAGACTACCCCAGCCGCGTGCGCCACGCTCTAGTGATTGCGTCCGCGCCCAAACTCTCCACCCAAAACATCGCCTTCAACGACGTTGCCCGCCAAGCCATCATCACCGACCCCGATTTCCACGGTGGCAACTACGCCCAACACCACACCAAGCCCCGCCGTGGGCTGCGCACCGCCCGCATGATGGGGCACATCACCTATCTTGCCGAACACGGCTTGGGCAACAAATTCGGGCGACAACTGCGCAACGAACACTACAACTACAACTACGATATTGACTTTGAAGTAGAAAGCTACCTGCGCCACCAAGGCGACAAATTCGCCGAAACCTTTGATGCCAACACCTATCTGCTGATGACCAAAGCCCTAGACTATTTTGACCCCGCCGCCGAATACAATGACAACCTACAAGCCGCGCTGCAACACATCCAAGCCCATTACTTTATCGCCAGTTTCAGCACCGATTGGCGGTTTTCCCCCGAACGCTCGCGCGAACTCGTGCGCGCCCTAATCGCCGCGCGCAAGAATGTGCAATATGTGGAAGTGCCCAGCCAACACGGACACGATGCCTTCCTGCTAAACGACCCACAATACCACAACGCCGTGCGCGCCTATATGAACAACATCAGCGTATAACCCATGAAAACCTTTATCCAAACCCTGCTGGGCATGGTTATCCTCGTTGCCATAGGTTTCGCCTATCTCAACCTGCCTACCCAATGGCGACGACACAAAGACATCCAGCTTGGCAACCAAATCATCGCCCAAATCCAACAATTCCAGCTCACCCACCACAGGCTGCCTGAAAACAACGAAGCCGAACTTATCCCGCTCGGCTTCAAACACAACAAACAAGGCTGGCAACCCAACTACATCCGCCACAGCCCCAGCGAATACGAAATCCGCTACCAAGACGGCTATGTTGCCCCTTATCTGCGCTGGCAATCGGGCAAGCAGGTTTGGGAATTGGCGGAGTGAAGACTATCTATCCTTAAATCATTTTTCAGGCTGCCTATTGCGCTACTAAAAGGCAGCCTGAAACCAAACAAAAGAGACCCACCATGACACTACGCAACGACCTACAACTCATCTACGACTGGATTCCCGAAAAATCCCATGTGCTAGACCTCGGCTGCGGCGACGGCGCGCTGCTCTCCGCGCTCACCCAAAGCAAACAATGCACAGGCTACGGCATAGAAATCAACCCTGCCAGCGTGCAAGCCGCTATAGAGCGCGGCATCAACGTCATCCAAGCCGACTTGGAACGCGGCTTGACCACCTTCGGCGACCAAAGTTTTGACGTGATTGTGCTCAGCCAAACCATCCAAGCCATGCAAAACACCGAAACCATCCTGCGCGATTTAACCCGCGTTGCCAAGCAAGCCATCGTAACCTTTCCCAATTTCGGTTACTGGCGCAACCGCCTGCAAATTGCGCTGGGCGGGCACATGCCCGTGTCCGAGCGGATGCCGTATCAATGGTATAACACGCCCAATATCCATTGGTGCACGCTGCAAGACTTTGACCAGCTGTGCGCCAAAAACCAAATCCGCGTGCTGGAACGCACCGTGATGACAGGTAACCACCGCGTAGAAATTCTGCCTAATTTGCTTGGCAGTTTGGCGTTTTACCGCGTGGGGTAACGGCTACGCAGTACTGTAGAAATTAACCGCGTTGTTTACACTTTATTTAGGCTGCCTAGCTTTCATTTTTTGGTGGTGTCCTAAAAAGTATGCTGACATAAAACGTCAAGCCAATAACGACATTTCTATCGTACAAAATTTCCTGTTAAAACAGCGGAATTTGGCTAATTTAAATTACTAAAAAAACAAGCAGCATACTTTTTAGGACACCACCCATTTTTTGGCAGCATGATGATCTAGCAGCTTTCGCAGATTATCAAGAATCATACGTCTTTTCCGTGTCTTGCGGCATTCTTAACAATCTGCGAAACCCGCCAAATTTGTCTGCATCCAAAATCCGAAAAGTGTAAACAACGCGGTTAATTTCTACACCATTCAGGCTGCCTAAGATGTTACTTAATTCTCCTTGTGCGACCAAACAAGCAGCCATATAATGCTAAGCATTACAAAAGGGGCATCATGCGAATATTCAAAAACAGATACATGAACCGCTACGCCGCCAAGCAAGGCATAACAGATGCCGACTTGCGCGAAGCCGTGCAACGAGCAGATAACGGGCTAATAGACGCAGATTTAGGCAGTGGCGTGATTAAACAGCGCATCGCCCGCCAAGGACAAGGCAAGAGCAGCGGTTATCGCAGCATCATACTTTTCAAGCAAGGCGACCGCGCCTTTTTCGTTTACTGCTTTGCCAAGAGCGACCGCGATAACATAGACCGCCGCGAACTAGCAGAAATGAAAGAATTAGCAACCACCCTGCTTGCCTATACGCCTGAACAAATAGAGCAAGCATTATTGACAGGCGCATTAACGGAGATAGAACCATGAAATACAAAAGCGAACTAATGGGCGCGATACACGAGACCGCACAAGATTTACACCAAGCTGGCTTGCTATCAGACGAAAAAATGAAACACTTTGACGAAGCCTGCTTAACTCGTACCGAGCCACTAACAGGCGACGAAATCCGAGCCATACGCGAAAAAGAGCAACTTACACAAGCCGCCTTTGCCATTCATCTCAATATTGGCAAAAACCAAGTTTCAGATTGGGAGCGGGGCATAAAAAAACCCAGCGGCGCGGCGTTAAAGCTGCTTACACTGGTTAAAAACAAGGGCATTGAAGCGATTATTTAAATGAAACACCGCCTGAAAATGCACAACCCGCCCCACCCCACCGAAACCCTACGAGAGGACATACTGCCCGCGCTTGGCATTAGCGTAACCCAAGCCGCCAAGCAGGTAGGCATATCCCGCGTTACCGGCGTAAGTAACAAATTTACTGCCAAAACCCCCTGCAAGCCCTATGCTACAAGGCTTTAAGCGGAGTCAAAACCTTTGAACACAAAAAATGCCCTTT
>CAUSAW010000077.1:0-9156 GCA_963529725.1 uncultured Kingella sp.
GTTATATTCATTTTTGCAGTCTAACATGACTGCTTATCTAGTACAGCCCCAAAAATTAAGATTCATCAGACTAAAATTTAAAACAAGCCACAGCAAAACCATTTGATACGATTATCAGCTTTGTTTACCATTTCAGGCTGCCTCATCCCACCTATCAAAGGAATCTCCATGCCTCCAAAAATCCAAACCCACCTATTCACAGGCTTTCTCGGCACAGGCAAAACCAGTGCCATCCGCAGCCTAATCGCGCAAAAACCGCAAAACGAGCAATGGCTGATTATCGTCAACGAATTTGGCGAGATTGGCATCGACGGCGCGGTGTTGGCGGAAAATGGCATTCCCGTTGCCGAAATCTCGGGCGGCTGCTTGTGTTGCAGCGCGGGTGAGCAAATGGACAGCACCATCCGCACCATGCTGCAAAAAAGCACGCCGCAGCGCATTTTGATTGAAGCCAGCGGGTTGGCGCATGCGGCGGGCATTATTGACGAGCTGCGCGCGCCCGAATTTGCCGACACGCTAGACATCGCCGCCGTGTTCACGCTGATAGACCCGCGCCAGTTTATTGACGACAACTACGCGCAAAACCTGCTCTATCGCGACCAAATCAGCGTTGCCGATGTGTTGGTTGCCAGCAAATTAGACCTTTGCACCAGCGAGCAAATCGCCGCCTTTCGCGCCAAAGCCGCCCAGTTGTTCCCGCCCAAATCGCTGGTTGCCGAAGTGCGCAACGCCGAGCTAGACATCGCATGGCTTGCCACGCCCACCGCCGAAAAATCGCGCTACCGCATCCAAGCCCTGCCCGATAACACGCTGGGCTACCAATCGCAAGGCTACACTTTCCCCGCTGGGCGCAATTTTGACGGTGAAAAACTCACCCAATTTTTCAACGACTTGCCGCAGTTTACGCAAGGCTTGGTGCGTGCCAAAGGCGTGTTTCAAGTGTTGGGCACATGGGTTTGGCTCAATTGGACAGACGGGCAATGGGGCGCCAACCAAATCGCATGGCGGCGCGACAGCCGCTTTGAGCTGATTGCCCAAGCGTTTGATGCCGATGAGATTGAGCGCAGGCTAAACGACGCGCTGGAAGCCGAATAACATTAAGGCAGCCTGAAACGGCGTTTCGTGTAGCCAAAAGCGTTTTTTGCTGCGGTTTGAACTCCGCTGAAACCCGTTTTCAGGCTGCCTTTTGTTGCGCACGATAGGCAGCCTAAAAATCCTTTTTCCCATTTTCGCGCGTAACGCCGCGCACCACTTTCCCCTAGCCCCACCATCCATGAACGACAGCCAACTTTTGCGATACAGCCGCCACATCCTGCTCAACGAAATCAGCATAGAAGGGCAGCAAAAACTGCTTAACGCCACCGCGCTGGTAATCGGCTGCGGCGGTTTGGGCGCGGCTGCCTTGCCCTATCTTGCCGCCGCAGGCATCGGCACGCTCATCATCGCCGACCACGACCGCGTGGACGAAACCAATTTGCAGCGCCAAATCAGCTACCGCGAAGCCGACATCGGCAGCCTGAAAACTGAAGCCATGCAGCAATTTTTGCAGCAGCAAAATTCAGGCTGCCGCATAGAAACGCACGGCAAACTAGATGCCGCCGCGTTAGCAGAGCTTGCGCCGCGCTGCGATGTGATACTGGATTGCAGCGACAATTTCACCACGCGCCAAGCGATTAACGCCGCCGCCGTTGCCGCGAAAAAGCCGCTGTTGTCGGGCGCGGCAGTGCGCTTTGACGGGCAGCTCGCCGTTTACCGCCCCGACCTTGCCGCCGCGCCCTGCTATGCCTGCCTGTTCCCACCCGACACGCCCAGCCCCGATGCCGCCTGCGCCACCTTTGGCATATTCGCGCCGCTGGTGGGCATTATCGGCACGATGCAAGCCGCCGAAGCGTTGAAAATCATCATCGGCTTACCCAGCGAACACGGCGTGTTGAAGTGCTACAACGCGCTCAGCGGCGCATGGCAGTCGTTTAAAATCCAAAAAAATTCAGGCTGCGCGGTGTGCGGGGCAGCCTGAAAAACGAACGGGGATTGTTTGTTGGCAGCCGTCGCCATAAGCCGTGAAACGTTGTTTTGACGGCAAACCGATGTCGTGTTTTGTTGACTGAGCACGAATTGCAAATCGCCTTGCCATCAGGCATTCGCGCAAGCAAAAAATATTAGGACGAGTTAAAAGACATCGGCGCAAACCAAGGCAGCCTGAAAATCGGTCATACGGTTTCAGGCTGCCTTTGGTTTTGGGTGTAATGGTGTGGCAACATCCGTTTGCGTTTCGTGGGCTTGCGCCTTTACCGCGCTGAGCGGTTTTGCATTCACCGCCGCATTCCTTGCGACATTCAGTTTTCAGGCTGCCTTGGCGCATGGCAGATTTTTTGCCAGCGCAGGCGTTTCGCCGCCTACCACGAGCAGGGGCAAGCCCCTGCACCCCGCGCGGTTTGCCATTCAGGCTGCCCCAACATCCCGCCCGCGTTCAGGCAGCCTGAAAGCCAAGATGGCACGGCGAGTGTTCACTATCAAATGACGTAGATGTGGAGTGGCGACGGCTCGTCGCCAGAGTGTGGCGGAGAAATGCAAGCGGGGGTTTGCTGAAATGTCGGCGAGCCGCCGATGCTCCATTGTTGGCAGCCTGAAACAGATACGGCATTTGTTTTCAGGCTGCTTGTTGCTTAATCGTTTACTGCCCTGCGTGTAGCACAAAAATCGCGGGGCGTTTTTTTAGGCTTGGCAGCGCGGGCATTTTGCGCCATTGGCGCACGCTTTGGCTGATGATTTGCTGGCTGGGCAGGGTTAAATCGCAGGCGATGCACAGGCGGGTTTCGTCGTGCAGGGCGGCGATGGCGTCGGCGAGCAGGGCATCGTTGCGATACGGCGTTTCAATGAAGATTTGCGTTTCGTTGGCTTGGCGCGAGCGGGTTTCCAGCGTTTTCAGGCTGCTGATGCGCTCGTCTTTGTTGGCAGGGATGTAGCCTTTGAAGGCGAAGCTCTGCCCATTGGCGCCCGATGCCATTAGGGCGAGCACGATGCTGCTTGCGCCCACCAGCGGCTGAACGGCAAAGCCTGCGGCATGGGCTTGGGCAACAAGGTTGGCGCCAGGGTCGGCGATGGCGGGGCAGCCTGCTTCGCTGATTAGCCCTAAATCGCGCCCGTCGCGCAGGGGTTGCAGCAGGGCGGCGACTTCGTGCGCGGGGGTGTGTTCGTTGAGCGTTTGCAGGTTGAGCTCGCGGATGGGGGCGGCGATGCCCATGTGTTTGAGATGGGCGCGGGCGGTTTTTTCGGCTTCTACGACAAAGTCGGTGAGATGGGTGATTTGGGCTTGCTCGTGGGGCAGCAGGCTGGGGGTGTCGGCGGCGCCGAGTGGGGTGGGGATTAGGTAAAGCGTGGGCATGGTGTGTTAGATGTGTTGCGGGGTGGATGGGTTTTCAGGCTGCCTTGGTAAACGAGTTAGGCAGCCTGAAAATGGCTTTGGATATGGTTGGCATGAATATGCCGTGTGGCGGCGAGCCGTTGCTGTTTGCTTTATATGCGGCAGCCTGAAAACGGCTTGCGGCGTTGTTCAAACAGCATGCCGCGCGTTAGGGCGCAATGTAAAGCGGATAGTTTTTCGGCACGGTGTGGCTGTGCTGGCGGCTGTTATACGGCATGGCGTATGGTTGCTTGGCATAGCGTTTTTTGCGGTCTTGCCCGCTGAGCGTGGCTTGGATGCTCCACACGCCGTTTCGCTCGGCGCTGCGGTTGAAGCGGATTTGGGCGTCTAGACTCACTTGGTTGTCTTGGCAGCGGCGTTTTTCTGCGCCTGTGTATTCGTTGCAATCGCCATACATGCCGCTGTTGTCGCTGCCGCTGGGGATGTAGCTGTCGGCGACGCGGTTGTTGTCGGTGAAGATGAAAAACTGCCCTGTTTCGGTTGCGCCGCCGTTGGTGAAACCGCTTTCAGCTTGATAGCCCCAGTTTTGCGCGCCCACTTGCACAAAGCGCCATTCTTGCGGCGCGCTGCCCCATGCGCCGATTTCGCTTTTGCCGTGGTGTTTGATTGTCCATTTGTTGCCGTTTTTTTCTAAGACGAACAGTTCGGCAAGCCCTGATGCGGCGTGGCTTTCATCTTTGCGGTTTTCGCGGGTGTCGTAGGCGAAGCCGGTGTAGAGCATATAGCGCGTGGTTTTGCCGTTACGTGTTACGGTGCGGCTGGCGGCGGGCTTCATGCAGTAGGCGATGTTTTCAGGCTGCTGATAGCTGCCTTTGGGCGGGGCGGAGAGTTGGCATGATTGCGCGGGCAATGGGCGGTTGTAGTGTTGGCTGATGAGCTGGCGGATGGTGGTGTTATCTGAACTGGGGGCGGATGAGAAGCTGGGCGCTTGGGCGACGGCAAAGTTGGGGAATAGGGCGAGTGCTAGGATGGTGGGTTTCATGGGATGTCCTTTGCGTAGGATTGGGGGAATAGGGCAGCCTGAAAATGGGGTTGCGGCGTTTTCAGGCTGCCTTTGCTTTGTTCAATGGGGCGTTACTGATGGGAAAGATGTTGGCAAGCCGCCGATGCGCCGTGTGTGGCGGTAAACATAGGCAGCCTGAAAACCAAAATCATCAATCCACTTGCGACACCATCACAGGCAGCCCGCGCACGGCTTGCATCACTTCGTCCACCTTGCCACGATAGATTTGCAAGGCGGCGCGGTCGGCGGTGGCAAGCTGCGGCGTGGGCAAGGCAACGGTGGCGGGGTTTACAGGCTGCCCGTTAATCCGCACTTCGTAGTGCAGATGCGGGCCGGTGGAATGCCCCGTGCTGCCCACCAAGCCAATTACCGTGCCAGCGTTCACGCGCGATCCGACTTCCACGCCGCTGATAAACGCGCTCAGATGCCCGTATAGCGTTTCCATGCCGTTGTCGTGGGTAACCATCACGGCGTTGCCGTAGCCGCCTTTCCAGCCGCGAAAGCTGACCACGCCATCGCTGGGGGCAAGCACGCGCGTGCCTTGCGGGGCGGCGTAGTCAATCCCCGTGTGCATGCGCACGGTGTGGGTGATGGGGTGCACGCGGATGCCAAAGGGCGAGGAGATGCGGGTGTAGCTTTCAATCGGCAGTCCGCCAAAGCCTTGGCGCAGCGCTTCGCCGTTTTCGTCGTAATAATTGCCGCCGTTGTCGGCATCGCCGTTTTCAAAATAATAGGCGTAGTAGGTGCGGTTGTTGGCGGTTACTTCGGCGGCGAGCACGTTGCCCGTTGCCACTTCCTGCCCGCGAAAATACAGGCTTTCATACAACACGCGCACGCTAGACCCTTCGGGCAGTTTGTCTAAATTGATTTTATCGGCAAAGATTTCTTTGAGCGTGATGCGCACATCAATCGGCACGCCCGCCTGCCCCAGCGCGCCCGATACGGAAGAGGTAATCACCACCGAGCGCAGCGATGGCAGGGTGGTGGTGTCGCCCTCGGTTTTGCGCAGCTGCCATTTGCCATCAGCGTATTCAATCGCCACCAAGTTGCGCTCGCCGTCTTCATCGTTAAAGAATTGAATATCGGTAACATTTTGCTGCGCGTCAATGTGCGCGCTCACAATTTTGCCCTCGTTGAGCTTCAACGCTTTTAGGTTAATCGGGCTGTTTTGCACAAAATCTTGCAGATTCTGCTCGCTCACGCCAATGCGCGCCAACACCATCGGCAGCGTGTCGCCTTCTTGCACTTCCTCGTCGCGCCAATAGCTTAATCGCCCAAAATCGGTAATTTTGGGATTGGGCAACACTTGGCGCACCAAACGCGCATCGGATGCGGCGGTAGCTACTGTCTCCGCCTTTTCGGTTTTTTTCGTGCTGAATACTGCCGCCAAAAGCGTTAACGTCAGCGCAATCATCGGCAAAATAATGGATTGTTTATAATTTGTTTTTTTCATTACACAATGGGATTAAAGCAAACTCGGAAAGCGCGCGATTTTAGCATTTTCAGGCTGCCTGAAAGAGACTTTTCACGCAGGCTGCTACAATCTCCCCTTTTTTCACTTTCGCTCACCATGTTCACCCTTATTCTCCCCGCCCTGCTGCGCGAGCCGCACGAAACCCTGCCCACGCTTAACACCCCCGCGCTCAACCAACTGCTGCGCTACGCCAAAATCCAGCGCACCGATTACAGCCGCATGCAGCTGTATCAAATCTATCTTTGCGACCAATTAACGCAGCCTGAAAACGCGATTTACGCCAGCCCCGTGTGGCAACAAATGGGCATGAATTCCGCCAGCCAAATCGCCGCTGAACACCTGCCGCTTAGCCACAGCGAAGCCGCCACATGGTGCGATGAGCTGAACCAGTTTTACGGCGGCGATTATGTGTTTACGCCCATTCGCCCCGATTTATGGCGCATCACGCTGCCCCAAGCGCCGCAATGGCACGCGCCCAGCATTCTAGACATCGCCACCCAGCTAGACGGCAACCAAAGCGCGCACGGCGACGACATCAGCCCATGGCTCGCGCTTTCCACCGAATTGCAAATGTGGCTGCACAACCATCCGCACAACCAAACCCGCCAGCAAAACCAGCTGCCGCCGATTAACGGCATTTGGCTGTGGAACACGCCTGCCGCGCCGAGCGAGCCTTTTCAGGCTGCCGCACTCATCGCCAGCAACAGCGCATGGGCAGAACACAGCAGCCAAGCCACCACAGGGCAGCCTGAAAACTACGCCGCATGGCAGCGCATCTGCGCCCAACGTCAAATTCCCATCGCGCACACGCATATCTTTGCCGACGACTTCCTGCCCAGCCTGCAAACGGGCGATCTTTGGGCATACCAAGAACAGCTTGCCCAATGGGAGCGCAATTGGTTTGAGCCGCTGCGACAAGCGCTGTTTTCAGGCAGCCTGAACGGGCTGCGCATCGTGTGCGAGCAAGCGCAATGCACGATTGGCAGCAAGCCACAATGGGCGTTTTGGAAACGCAAACGGCGCTTTGACGGCAAGACGTTGTAAGACTATCAATCCGCAAAAAAGGCAGCCTGAAAACGGAATCCCATCCATTTTCAGGCTGCCTTTGGCTTTACACGCTAGGCGCGATTATTTTTGCGTTGCTTGGATGGCGGTGAGCGCAATGGTGTAAACAATATCTTCCACCAACGCCCCGCGCGACAAATCGTTCACAGGCTTGCGCAAACCTTGCAGCATCGGACCCACGCTCAACACATTCGCATTGCGTTGCACCGCTTTATAGGTGCAGTTGCCCGTGGTTAGGTTCGGGAAGATGAACACGGTGGCTTTGCCCGCAACAGGGCTGTTTGGTGCTTTGGATTGCGCCACGCTTTCCACCACCGCCGCGTCGTATTGCAACGGGCCATCCACCGCCAATTCGGGCGCTTTTTCTTTTACCAAGCGCGTGGCTTCCACCACCAAATCCACATCAGGGCCGCTGCCTGAATTGATGGTTGAATAAGAAATCATGGCAACGCGCGGCTCAATGCCAAACGCTTTGGCAGATTTTGCCGATTGGATGGCGATGTCAGCCAACTGCTCGGCGGTGGGGTTGGGGTTCACCGCGCAATCGCCATACACCACCACTTGACCAGGCAGCAACATAAAGAACACGCTGGATACAATGCTTTCGCCAGGCGCAGTTTTGATTAACTGCAACGCAGGGCGAATGGTATTGGCAGTCGTGTGCACCGCGCCCGATACCAAGCCGTCCACATCGTTTTGCGCCATCATCATTGTGCCCAGCACCACAGTATCTTGCAACTGCGCGCGCGCTTGCTCTTCGGTTAAGCCTTTGGATTTGCGCAATTCGCACATCGGCGCAACGTATTGTTCCACCAACGAAGCGGGGTCAATGATTTCCAAGCTCTCGGGCAGCGTGATGTGATGTTCTTTGGCAACGGCTTCCACTTCGGCGCGGGTTGCCAACAGCACGCAGCGGGCGATGCCTTTTTCGTGGCAAATCGCAGCGGCGCGAACGGTGCGCGGCTCTGCGCCTTCGGGCAACACAATGCGCTTGTTGGCTTTGCGTGCCGAATCAATCATGTTGTAACGGAATTGCGCGGGCGAAACGCGGTCGGTGCTGGCAGCGGCGATTTTCGCCAGTTCAGCCGTTTTCAGGCTGCCTTCTGCGCCCAAATCAGCCAAACCATTGGCTTGCGCGGCAGCAGCATTGCCCACCACGCCCGCAAAGAACACGGTGTTGCCTGCAAACGCTTGTTTTGCCAACGCCACGCGTTGCTCCGCGCCCGCTTCGTTAGACGAAGCAAACACGATTTGCGCGTTAAACGAAGTCGCCAACGCCACATTTTGCGCGGCAAGGAAAATGTTTTCCGCATCGGCTTGAATGCCTTGAATCACCACATTTTTTTTGCCCAGCGCCGCCACTTCGCCCACCAAAGCATCAAACCAATCATCCGCCTTGCCAGCGGCGATTAGATTAGCCGCGCGTTGCGCATCGGCTAAAGGGTTGAACACCACCGCATCGGGCAGCGCAGCGGCAATGCTTTGGGCAACAGCAGCGGCATCAACGTGCGCGCAAGTGGGAAGAATGAGAATGTTTGCCATGAGAATATCCTTGTTTTGATTGAAAAAACACAAAAGAAAAATCGGCATCTGCCGATAGGATGAACGCGGCGGATTATACTCCGATTTGCTTTTTCAGGCTGCCTTATTGCGAATGGTGGGCTGAAAAGCATAGATGGAGCAAAAGCAGCCTGAAAAGCTATTAACATTTTCAGGCTGCCTCAACCATTCGCGCAGCCTGAAACAGAACATGGCGTATCGCCGCCATACCCACTCTTTCCGTTGCTGTGGCGCAAACATTTCAGGCTGCCTTTGAGCATCGCAAAGGCAGCCTGAAAAACAAAACCGCTTGGGTTAAGCCAAACGATTTTTTTACTGGATAGATTGACTTTCAGGCTGCCTAACTCTCCACAAATATTTAATGCTACTGCCCATTCCCCTACGTCCAGCCGAACGGAGCATCCTTTTTTCGGGGAAAAGCGTGCGCTTGTTCGACGACGCGCGTAGCGCGGCTAGTTCGCACGCGCCGAAAAAAGGATGCGGAGTGAGGGAAGTTTGGCGAAGCCAAACCTGTACGTCGGGGTCGCCTTTCTTTTGCCAGAATCTGTATTCGTTATCTGCGCGAGCGGATTTTGTATGGGGCTGTACTAGATAAGCAGTCATGTTAGACTGCAAAAATGAATATAACTC
>CAUSAW010000078.1:0-9021 GCA_963529725.1 uncultured Kingella sp.
CACTCTTGCTTGTTGGAAATGTTGTTGGGTGTTTCTTATTTTGTTTAACTATATTATGAAAATCACAAAAATTGGGCGGTTATCCACGATTTGCGCCTAGAAGTGGACGGACATTCTGCCCAAATTGACCACTTGTTGATAGACCGCTTTTTAGAAATCTATGTTTGCGAGAGCAAGCGATTTCACGAGAGCATTGGTATCAATGAGCATGGTGAATTTTTTTTCGGTAAATGCAGACAGAAAATACAAAGCCATTGAATCGCCCATTGAGCAAAACAACCGCCACAAGCTCATTCTTAAACGATTGTTTAACAGCGATGAGATTATCTTGCCCACGCGACTTGGCTTAAAAATGAAACCGTCATTGCACAGCCTGATTTTGATAGCCAACACATCCAAAATCTATCGTCCCAAAAATGGCAAAAATGTGGACGATTTAGACAGAGTGATTAAAGTGGAACACCTGCGTAAATGTATAGACAAAGATTTTATGGGTAATAGCCCATCTGAGTTAATGCACCAAGTTACATCCGTTGCCAAAATGATTTCTTCCGAAACCTTGGAAGAATTTGCCGAAGATTTAGCCAGCTTGCATACACCATTAAGAATAGACTGGAAAAAACGATTTGGCATTACCGATAGGCAGCCTGAAATAACCGTTCGCACATCTACCCCGCAAGCTGCTGCAACGATTGCGCCCAAGCCTACAAACGCCCCATCTGCACCAGCCATCACGCAACCTGCCGCGCCACAGCCCACACAGCCACAACGCCTATTCTGCGCCGCCTGCAAAAAAACCGTGAGCCCAAACGTTGCCAATTATTGCTGGAACAACCAAGCCAGATTTCACGGCAAAGTGTACTGCTACGATTGCCAAAGAAATGTGGGCAAAACCTAATTAAAGGCAGCCTGAAACCTGCAACCAATGGAGCGTCAGCGGCTCGCCGACATCTTAATCAATCAGTAAAGTCTGATTGAATGCAGCATTTGGCAACGAGCCGTCGCCGCTCCATTTTGAATTTCAACTGTCCCTAGGGCTTGCGCAAAGGCAACCTGCGGAGCATAGCGAAGTTGCGAAGCTAAAAACGCAAAAAACGACTGAACGCCATCTGCATTCAGTCGTTTATCTATTCAGCACAGTTAAACCAAAAAAGGCAGCCTGAAAACGGATAAACCGCATTTCAGGCTGCCTTATTGTTATGCTTTAACAATTACTTGCTCGCCGCATCAAACCGCCGTTGCGCCTCGTCCCAGTTGGCAACGTGCCAGAAGGCTTTGATGTAATCGGGGCGGCGGTTTTGGTATTTCAAATAGTAAGCGTGTTCCCAAACGTCCAGCGTGAGCAAGGGCGTGCCGCTGCAACATGCGATGGCTGCGCCCATCAGCGGGCTGTCTTGGTTGGCGGTGGAGACCACTTTTAGCTTGCCGTTTTCAATCACCAGCCATGCCCAGCCGCTGCCGAAGCGGGTTTGCGCGGCTTTTTCAAACTCGGCTTGGAAGGCTTCCACGCTACCAAAATCGCGTTCAATCGCAGCTTTCAGACTGCCTGAAAGCGTTGTGCCTTGTTTCAGGTTTTGCCAGAAGAATGAATGGTTGGCATGACCGCCCACGTTGTTGCGCACGGGCATTTGCTTATCAGCGGGCAGCTCTGCCACGCGCGCAATCAGCGCTTCTGGCGATAGGTTTTGGAACTCAGCAGGCAGGCTTTCAACGGCTGCGTTGGCGTTGTTCACATAGGTTTGATGGTGTTTGCTGTGGTGGATTTCCAAGGTTTGCGCGTCGTAATAGGGTTCTAGCGCATCGTAGGCAAAGCCTAGCTCGGGGAGTGTGTAAGCCATTTTGTTTTCCTTTTTTGGCGTGGTTGTGAAACGGCGGATAATAGACTGCCAAACACTATTGAGCAAGCGTTTAGCCATTAAAGATTTTTATGGCGCAGACAATGCGGCAGCCTGAAAAACGAGTGGGCGCAAATGCGCGATAAATGGCGTTGGCAACGGGCAGATTTTTTGTTGCAGCCATGCTATTGCCGCCCTCCCAAGCCATCAAGGCAGCCTGAAAACAAGTTCCCGCGCTGGTGCAAAGCTAAAACGCTTCGTATTCCACCCATCCCTAATCTGTTCTACAATCCGCCGCTTTATCCCACCCGAAAGCCCATCATCATGCGCCTGAAAAATCTCTTTCCCCTTGCTCTACTGCTTGCCAGCACCTTTGCCCAAGCCGTTGCCATCCAGCGCTGGCACAACGCCAACGGCACGCAAATTTTGCTGGTTGAGCGCCACGAATTGCCGATTGTGGATTACGCCGTGATTTTCAAAGGCGCAGGCAGCACCGCCGAGCCCGATGGCAAAAGCGACATCGCCACCGCCACCGCTTCCATGCTCACTCGCGGCACGCAAAAGCTAGACGAAGAAACCTTCACCGCGCGCATAAACGACCTTGGTTCCAGCATTTCAGGCAGCAGCAGCTTTGAATACAGCATTTTTTCCTTTCGCAGCCTAAGCGACAGCAGCAAACTCGCCCCCACCGCCGATTTGCTCAACCAAGCGCTCACGCAGCCGCGCTTTGAACAAGCCGTGCTAGAACGCCTGCAAAACCGCGCCGTGCTCTCGCTGCGCCAAGCGCAAAGCTATCCTGCCTACATCACCAACCGCGAGCAAACCAAGCTCAACTACCCCAGCCATCCCTACGGCAAACCTGCCTACCGCAGCGAGCAAAGCATCCGCGCCGTAACGCTAAACGACGTGCAAACCTTCCATCAACAACACTACGCCCAAGACAACGCCATCGTTGCCATTGTGGGCGACATCAACCGCAGCCAAGCCGAGCAACTGGTTGCCCAAACGCTGAACGGCTTGCCGCAAAAAGCGCAAAACCAAAGCCCCACCCCGCCCGTGCCCTACCACGGCGGACACATCAACCGCATCCCCTTTGCTGCCAGCACGCAAACCCAAATCAGCATCGGCTTGCCCGTTTTAAAATACAACGATCCCGATTATTTCGCCCTGATTGTGGGCAACTACATTCTCGGCGGCGGCGGATTTGACAGCCGCCTGATGAAAGAATTGCGCGACAAACACGGCTACACCTACGGCGTAAGCAGCAGCTTTTCTGCCTACGAGCAAGCCGCCCCGTTCAACATCAACTTTGGCACAGAACGCAAAAACAGCGAAGCCGCCCTTGCCGCCGCGCAAAAAGTGCTTGCCGATTTCGTTGCCAACGGCGTAACCGAAGACGAGCTCAAACAAGCCAAAGCCCACATCACGGGCAGCTTCCCGCTGCGCTTTGACAGCAACGCCAAACTCATCGGCAACCTTGTCGTTATCGGCTTATACAACCGCCCAACCGATTGGCTGGACACTTACAACAGCAAAATCAACGCCATCAGCGCCGACGACATCCGCGCCGCATGGCAACGCCACATCAAGCCCGAGCAGATGAATATTGTGGTAACAGGTGGCGAGCAGAAATAGTGGGCAACTCGTGCGGTGGTTGTTGCGCCATATGGTTATGCGCATCGCCATGTGATAAGGGCAGCCTGAAAACAAGTATTCCCATTTTCAGGCTGTCTTTTGCAAGGTGGATTGCCCTAGAAAAGGCAGCCTGAAAACGAGATGATGAGCTTGGGCGAAGCGTTGATTGTTTTTCAGGCTGCCTGAGTATTTGCAATATCGACGCTATTGATAGGCGGGCGTTGGCAAGCAACAGCGTAGTCCATTTTTCCAACATCCTGCCCACTAAAAGGCAGCCTGAAAAAGCATTTATCCACCGCTACCACGCCAAACATCGTTTTCAGGCTGCCTTAATAGCCATAAGTCGGGCATCAATGCCCGACCTATTACTCTCCCCCGAGCTAAACCCCATTTTTAAGCTGCCATGCACCACCAAGCCACACCCTTGATTTCCCAATCAAAGCAACCATTTAAAAGCAGCCTGAAAACTCCCCTACCCATCGCACCATGAAAAAAAACTTCCGCCTGCTTATCCTTCTCGCCCTAATCGCCAGCGCATGGCATTACCGCGCCCCGCTGCTCGCGCTGATTCACCGCATCACGCAGCCTGAAAGCCCGCATCAAATCATCAATCAAGCCAGCGTGTTGCGCCAAATCCAAGACCTAAACCGCCTAGAAAGCACCGCCTACCACATTGACACCATTATCAAAACCGAAAAACAAGGCAATTGGTATGCGCTGTGGCAAGACAGCCAAAAAGGTATTTTCACCGCGCGCGGCAGCGTGGTGGCAGGGCTGGATTTAAACCAGCTTAGCGAGCGCAACATCCAAATTTTGGACAACCAAACCCTAATCATCAATCTGCCGCCCGTGGAAATCCTATCCGTGCAGCTAGACAAAATAGACGTGTACGACATCCGCACGGGCGCGCTCAATCTCTACCAAGCCGATTTAAACGTGCTGGGCGAAGTGCAGTTCCACGCCAAGCAACAAATCCTGCGCCAAGCCTGCGCCGACCAAATCTTGCAACGCGCCAGCGAGCGCAGCAAAAGCCAGATTGAGCAACTCTTTGCGCTCACGCCGATGAAAGTTTCCGTTTACACCCCCGCCGCCCTGCCCGAATGCAAGATTAAAAACAAGGCGCAAAAATAGTTTTCAGGCTGCCTTCAATCATCCATCCGATCGAGGCAGCCTGAAAACATTGTTGCGCGGCTTAGTGAACGTTCACTTTCAGCCCTGTGTCCAAGAATCCTGTTTTCAGATTCCATTGCACATTGCCCGAATCGGCATTGGCAAAGCGCAACGAGAAGCGCGTGTTGCTGGCAAGGCGTGCATCGGGATCGGGCGCGCCCAGCGAAATGCTGTATTCGCCTGCGCTCAAATTAGGCAGGGTGAGCGTGCCTTCCCATTGGGCGCTCGCGCCAGAATCCAGCGTGCGCAGGTTGGTGTTTTCCAACACCACGTCTTTGCTGCTGCCGCTGCTGGATGTGAAGCGCACTACGATATTGCGCGGATTAATGGGGCGCGCCCAGCCTTGGTTGCTCAGTTTCAATGCCCATTTCAGGCTGCCTGATGCGTTGGCTTGGCTGCTGATTTGGAATTGGCTCAGCTCTATGCGATAGCCGATATTTTTTTGCACATCTGCCATGCAGCCTTCTTTTGTCCAGCCGTCGATGAAGGTTTCGTGGTAGTCGTAATTCAGATATGCCAAGCGGAATTCTTTGCCTTCGCGCAGGATGTCGGAACAAGTGGTGCGGGCGTTGGCAACAGGCGCGCAGGTTTCGCCGCCAAACGAGGTGTATTGAACGTGCTGGCGGGTGAACATGCGTTGCGCTTCAATGGTTTGATCGTGGCGCGGTTGGTAGGTGCCTGTGTCGTCAATGCTGGCGAGATAGCAGTCGTTGTGGATGCCGATGCGCGCTTTTTCGCTGTTGTTGGCGAAATCTTCGGCGCTGGCAGGCGTGCCATACCATTTAATCAAATCATAGGGATAGCGCAGATTGAGCTGGCGATTGGCAGGCAAAGCGGCGAGCAAGGCTTGGGCGATTTCTTTTTTGTTGCTATCGCTGTTAAGCCCGTTGGCAGAAGAATGCCATTCACCCCATGCGCCGATAAAGCCACCTTGCCACACGGCGATTACATCGGCATTGCGGTTGATAATGGGTTTGAGCTGCTCAATATGGCGTTTCACTTGGGCAAGATTGGTGTCTTTGCCCGAAGCCTCGTAGTCGTAAGCAAAGCGCAACACGGCTTTCACGCCTGCTTGGCGCATCAATTCAAAGCCGTCGTTGAGCGAGTTGAGATAGCTTTGTGGCAAATCTTGGCTGCGCCATTGCGATAAATCGGCAGGGGTGTAAATCAGGCGATAGCCTTGTTGCGTGATGGAATTGAGGTAATCCGCATCCAGCTTGGCTGGGTCGGCGGCGTATTTATAAAAACCACGCTCGGGGTTGGGGAAATCCAGCGTGCTGGGGGTAAATTGCACGCTGAGCAGGGAAGCGTTGTTGGGTGTGGGAGTGGGCGTGGGAGTTGGTGTGGGGGTGGGATTGGGGGTTGGGTTAGGGGTAGGCATTGGGGTTGGATTGGGAGTCGGCTCGGGCGTTGGCTTGGGCGTGGGTTGCGGCTCGGGCGTGGGGATGGGCGTAACATTGTTGTTATTGTTGTTATCGTTGTGGTTATTGCCCGAATCATCAGGCTTCGGCTCGGGGATGACTTGGGCGTTGTCGTTTTGCTTGTGTTTGTTGTCCACAATCAAACTGGCTTGGTTGGAAGAATTGTTGGATGAATCGGTTGAAACACGGTTAGACCTTTTGCAGCCTGAAACCGCAATGCTGCAAACCAGCAAGGCAATCAGCGTTTTATTCATGATGCGCTCCGTTCGTAAAGTTGGGTTAAAAAATATTAAGTTTACATTTTACATCAACCCTTTCGCTGTGCAAATAGGCAGCCTGAAAACCGCTAAAATGCTATAATTCGCCCACTTAAATCAACTTAACAAACACTATGCCACTGATCCAATCTCTCCCCAATTGTCCGCTGGACATCATCGGCGATGTGCATGGGCAATTTGAAGCTCTGCAAAATCTGCTGCACTATCTTGGCTATTCCCACACAGGCAAACACCCACAAGGACGCAAACTTGTCTTTGTGGGCGATTTAGTTGATCGCGGCCCCGATTCGCCTGCCGTGGTGAATTGGGCGAAACAAGCCATCAACGCGGGCAACGCTTTTATGGTGCTGGGCAACCACGAAATCAACCTGCTCGCGCACGAACCCAAAGATGGCTCAGGCTGGTTTTTTGAATGTCGTGCCCAAAAAGACAGCCTCAATTACGCCCCATGGAAAAGGCAGCCTGAACACAGCAAAGAAGCCAAAGCCCTTGCCCAATTTCTTGCCCAGCAGCCGCTGGTTTTGCAACGCAACGATTTGCGCATTGTCCACGCCGCGTGGCTGCCCGAATCCATCACCAAGCTGCAAGACAACGCCACGCCGCTGGTTCAGCTGATTCAAGAATGGGACGACGAGCTAAACTGCTGCATCAAACACGCCCCGTGGTACGACGACTACCGCGCCCAAAGCGACGCAAGCGCCTACGACTTGGAAAACCCCAGCCAACAGCCGCCCATGATGCACGCCATCGCCAAACATGACGTTTACCGCAGCAGCCGCCATCCTATCCGCGCGATTACTTGCGGCATAGAAAAAATTGCCCACGAGCCTTTTTTTGCCGGCGGGCGCTGGCGCTTTTCCATCCGCAATCCGTGGTGGGACGACTATCAAGACAACGCCGCCGTTGTGATCGGGCATTATTGGCGGCATTGGCACAGCAGCAGCCAAGTCCCCAAACACCGCGAAGGCATGTTCACCGTTCCCGCCAATGGCTGGCACGGCGCGCGCAAAAATGTGTTCTGCGTGGATTTTTCCGTTGGCGCACGCTGGCGCGACCGCAAACGCGGCATCGCCCCCACCCAATCGCACTACCGCCTTGCCGCCCTGCGCTTTCCCGAGAAAACATTGATGTTTGACAACGGCGATAGTGTGAAGACTGTGGCGTGAGCAGGGTTTGCCAAATGCCAAAGAACGCGTGCGTGGCAGAGCCACACACCCTACGGCATACGGGCTACGCTGTTCCATTTAGGCAAATGCAAGGAGAAGTCATGTTAAAAAGAATTCAAAAGATTGAAGACCGAGTTTATTCAGTAAAACTGCGTGATAACCTTTATTCATTAGTGCAGCACAGACGCGAATATTTTTATGAGTTTTTTGATATATTTTTTACTGAGCCGGAAAAAAATATATTTTTACCTACTGATTTAAATAATTTAAATATTTTAATGACACTCTGCTGTGCTCACAGCAGGTTAAAGGACTTCTTCTTGCGGGTAGAGAAAAATGTCATTCCTAATCGCAGACCTATGCAAGATAAATTTTTGAGCTCTACCCATATGATAATGGTTCATTTGGCTAACGGTACAAAAGGGAAAAAACCTCCGGAAGTTTCTTTGATAAAAGTTCCAGATGTATTGAAATTGCTTTCATATGAAGTAATCATTCAAGAATTGGACGAAGACAGGGATAAAGAAGCCATATGCCTGTACGAATCTTCTGGTATGTGGGGCGATTCTGAAGAGCTAAAAAATAAACTTATCCGTTATGTGGAAACCGGGGTTCTTTGGGGAGAAAATAAAGAATTTTTCTTTCCAAACACTGAACCTTTTAAAAGGGAGAAGCCTGTTATTTATCCGTTTTCAGAGTTGGTGGTAATGCGGTAATTGAAATAGCAAGCGTAGCCTGCATTAAGGTAGGGTGTGTCGCCCCGCGACGCACGCGGTTTCCAAACCTTAAAAGCAGCCTGAAATCCTTATTCTCCCATTTTCAGGCTGCCTTTCATCACAAAAGACAGCCTGAAACCCAATCCATCCCCACTCGCCATGCCCTTCTCCCCCATCCACCCCATTCCCCCCAAATGGCTACGCGGCGGCAACCGCGAAACGCTCTACGCCAAAACCCTACAACGCCCCGCCCCCGCCTATCGCCGCGAGTTAATCCGCGACCGCTTCGGCGAAGACCTAGTCGCCTACGACTTTTTAGACGCGCCCGACCCACAAGCCCCCTGCATCGTGCAACTGCACGGGCTAGAAGGCAGCAGCCGCAGCCACTACGCCGTTGAACTCGCCCACGCCGCCCACGCCCACGGCTGGCACAGCGTAACCCCACACTTTCGCAGCTGCGGCGGCGTCTCATCCAAACGCATGTACCACAGCGGCGACACCCCCGAACTCGCCCACATTCTCGCCCAACTCGCCGAGCGCTACACCACACTATACGTCGTCGGCGTATCACTCGGCGGCAACGTACTCGCCAAATATCTCGGCGAACATGGCAACGCCGCCTTGCCCCGCGCCGCCGCCACCGTTTCCACCCCCTTTAATCTCGCCGCTTCCGCCCACACCCTGCAACACGGACTCCCCTACCTGCTCTACACCCCCTATTTTCTCCACACCCTGCTCAAAAAAGTCCCACCCAGCAGCCGCCCCATCCGCAGTCTCGGCGCATTCGACGACACCTACAC
>CAUSAW010000079.1:0-8809 GCA_963529725.1 uncultured Kingella sp.
CTGCCCTAAGCACAAAAAATCAAGAAAGATAAAAACATGAACGCACAACCTGTCCACTTCCACCCCCGCCCCGAAACCTTCAAACAAAACACCCAAGCCGCGCTCGCCGATAAGCCGCTGCGCAAAAGCCTGCGCACCGCCATGGATATGCTGATGACCAAGCGCAAGATGGTGTTATCAGACGAGCAAGAACTGGAAATGCTGCGCACGCTGTGCGAGCACGTCCGCCAACACGCGCTGGCAAAACTGCCCGATTTGCTGGAACAGCTGGAAAGCAATCTCACCCGCCTTGGCGTACGCGTGCATTGGGCAGAAACCGTTGAAGAAGCGCAAAACATCATCTACGGCATCATGGAAACGCACAAAGCCAAGCTGATGGTAAAAGGCAAATCTATGGTGAGCGAAGAGATTGAGCTCAATCATCATCTGGAAAGCAAAGGCATGCGCGCGGTTGAAAGCGATTTGGGCGAATTTATCGTGCAAATGGCTGGCGAAAAGCCCACCCATATCGTGATGCCCGCCATCCACAAAACCAAAGAGCAAGTAAGCCAGCTGTTCCACGACAACCTTGGCACAGAATTAACCGACGATGTGGACAAGCTCACAGGCTTTGCCCGCCAAGCCCTGCGCGATGTTTACCGCACCGCCGATGTAGGCTTAAGCGGCGTAAACTTTGCCGTTGCCGAAACAGGCACGCTGTGTTTGGTGGAAAACGAAGGCAATGGACGCTTGTCCACCACCGTGCCACCCGTGCACATCGCCATCACGGGCATTGAAAAAGTGGTCGCCAAGCTCACCGATGTTGTGCCGCTATACAGCCAACTGCCGCGCACCGCCATCGGGCAAAACATCACCACTTATTTCAACATGATTACTGGCCCGCGCCGCTGCGAAGAGCTAGACGGCCCGCAAGAAATGCACCTTGTGCTGCTGGACAACGGGCGCACGCAAGCCTACGGCGAAGAGCAAATGCGCCGCACCTTGCAATGTATCCGCTGCGGCGCGTGCATGAACCATTGCCCTGTTTACACGCGCGTGGGCGGCGCAGCCTACGGCACCACTTACCCCGGTCCAATCGGCGAGATTATTTCGCCGCACCTGATGGGCTTGGAAAAAACGCGCGATTTGCCCACCGCTTGCACCATGTGCGGCGCGTGCGTGGAAGTTTGTCCCGTGAAAATCCCGATTACCGAGCAAATGCAACGCCTGCGCCAAGAAGCGCAACGCTCGCCTGCCGAGCAAGTGCCCTACCCCATCAAAGGGCAAGGCGCATCGTATAGCACAGGCGAAACCATGGCTTGGCGCGTGTTTAAAGGCTCGTTTGGCAACATCAAACTTTATCGCACGCTCGGCTGGGCAGCGACCACGTTCCGCGCGCTCACCCCGCCTTGGCAGCTAAGCTGGACGGAAAACCACGCGCCGATGAAGCCCGCCGCAAAAACCTTGCATCAGATGATGAAAGAGAAAAACGCGGGTAAGAAATAATTGAACGCGTTGCGACCGCCGTGATGCGGTGATGATTAAGGCAGCCTGAAAACGTTAGATTGGCGTTTTCAGGCTGCCTTTTATCGTTGGCAAAATGGAGCATCGGCGGCTCGCCGACAAGGCGCTGTTCTGTTCAATCAATGCTGTGCAATCTGCCATATGGCGACGAGCCGTCGCCGCTCCATGATGAATGCTGTGGATGGCGTGGCTGGTGCAGGTTGCTTATCTTTTCAGGCTGCCTATATCGTCTCGCCAATCAAACCAAAGGCAGCCTGAAAACCTATCTCCCGTTTTCAGGCTGCCTTTGCCTAGCAATCAAAACAACACTATCGCTGCCCCAACTCACTGCGTTGCGTTCAATGCCTGATCCAAATCCGCGTAAATATCATCCACATCTTCAATGCCGATGGATAAGCGCAGTAAGCCCACGCGGATGCCCAAGCCTGTTTTCACATCATGCGCCATGCCGCTGTGCGATTGCGAGTAGCAATGGTTCACCAAGCATTCCACGCCGCCCAAGCTGGATGCCAGCGTAAACAATTTGCTGTGCGCGATAAATTGGTTTGCCGCTTCGCGTGTGTCGTTTTTCAGATAAATGGTTACCACGCCGCCAAAGCCGCGCATTTGGCGTTTGGCTAATTGGTGATGCTCGTGGCTGGGCAAGCCAGGGTAGAACACGCGCTCAACGGCAGGATGGCTGGCGAGCTTTTCGGCGATGATTTGGGCGTTTTCCAAATGCTGCTTCATGCGCACGGCGAGCGTTTTGATGCCGCGCAACACCAGCCAGCAATCCATCGGCCCTGCCACGCCGCCTGTTTCCACCATCATGTTGGCAAAGGGCTTGGCAAGCTGGGCATCTTTCAACACGGCAACGCCCATCAACACATCGGAATGCCCGCATAAATATTTGGTGGCGGAATGGAACACAATATCGCAGCCCAAATCCAGCGGATTTTGGCAATACGGCGTGGCAAAAGTGTTGTCCATGCCGACTAATGCGCCGTGTGCTTTGGCTTTTTGCGCCAGCAATTCAATGTCCACCAAGCGCAGCAGCGGATTGGATGGGCTTTCTAGCCATAATAGTTTCACTTGGTTTTCGGCAAGAATGCGGTCTAGGTTTTCAGGCTGCGTTAAGTCGGCAAAGATAACGTTCACGCCCCATTTGGCGTAAACATTGGTGAGCAAATTGTAGCTGCCACCGTAAATATCGGACACGGCAACAATGGTGTCATTGGGCTGCAAGAAGGTGCGGAAAATGCAATCAATCGCCGCGATGCCGCTGGCAAAGGCAAAGCCGTGCGTGCCGTGTTCTAGCTGGGCAACGGTGTCTTCCAAAATCTTGCGCGTGGGGTTGCCCAAGCGGGAATAGCGAAAGGGGATGTTTTCGCCCAATTCGTGCATGGCAAACATGCTGTTTTGATACAAAGGCGGCATCAGGGCGCGATTATGCTCATCTGGATTGTAGGCAGAATGGATGGTTTGAGTGGCAAATTTCATGGCGATTCCTTTGCAAATGGGCGGTTGGTTTTCAGGCTGCCCCAATGCTTTTGTGGCAGCCTGAAAAAGAAAAATCAAAGGCGCTGATTGTATTTCAAAATAAGGCATAGTGATATACTTGCGCCGCTTTTGGGCAGCCTGAAAACAGCTAAAACCGCCCATTCAAACCCTTTCAAATTTTGCCTACACCCCATCAAGGATAATTCAATGACCCCCATGCCCGATGTGCAAAGCACGCCCGATGTGCGCAACATCCCCATCAACCAAGTTGGCATTAAAGACCTGCGCTTTCCCATTCGCATTCTCAGCCAAACAGGCGAACAAGCCACCGTTGCCCGCATCAGCATGACGGTGGCGCTGCCTGCCGAGCAAAAAGGCACGCATATGTCGCGCTTTGTGGCGCTGATGGAAGAACACCGCACCGCGCTGGATTTTGCCGCGCTAGAAACGCTCACGCGCAATATGTTGGCGCGGCTAGAAGCCAACGCAGGCAAAATCAGCATCGCCTTTCCCTTTTTCCGCCAAAAAGCCGCGCCCGTTTCAGGCTGCCTATCTTGGCTGGACTACGATGTTGCCCTAATCGGCGAAATGCAAAACCACGCCTTTATCGGCAGCCTGAAAATCACCGTGCCCGTAACCAGCCTTTGCCCCTGCTCCAAAGAAATCTCCGATTACGGCGCGCACAACCAGCGCTCCCACGTTACGCTCACCCTGCGCTGCCGCGAGCCTGTTGCCATAGAAGAAGCGATTGATTGGGTGGAAAGCCAAGCATCGTGCCAACTTTATGGCTTGCTCAAACGCCCCGACGAAAAATTCGTTACCGAGCGCGCTTATGAAAACCCAAAATTTGTGGAAGACATGGTGCGCGACATCGCCACCGTGTTAAAGCAAGACCCACGCATCGCCGCCTTCACCGTGGAAAGCGAGAATTTTGAATCCATCCACAACCATTCGGCTTACGCGTTGGTGTCGTATCCTTAACACCGCGCCGCGTGTTTTGCGCTTTGTGGCAGCCTGAAAGACTATGCAGCCTGAAAACCTGTTCACAGCGTTTTTACTTCGCCACAACGCGCCAACTCGTTTTCAGGCTGCCTTAATGCCCACGCAAAATAAAACGAGTGCCAACTATTGCACTCGTTTTTTATCGCCCACCGCGCCCAACCATTTTACAACACCGCCGCGCGTTTTCAGGCTGCCGATTTGCCAAGCCGAGCGCGTCTCGTTATATTCCCCACTTTCTCCACTTCAAAAGGACGCATCATGAAATTCAAATACATCATCGCCGCCCTATTGCTTGGCAGCAGCCTAGTTGCCAGCGCCGAGCCGCAACGTATCGCCGACAAAGACGAACAACACGCCATCCAAATGGCAAAACGCGTTTCACACGGCGGCTTGGTGGTTTCCACCGATAAAGACTGGTTTAACTGGGATGTAAACATTCTCAGCGGCTGCACTTACTACCGCATTGAAGTTTCGCATTCCACAGGCGAAGTATCCAGCAGCAAAAAAGAAAAACTCTGCGGCGATGCCCAAGCCCTGCGCGAACTACGCGCCAAAGCCGCCGAATTTCGCCGCACCACTAACTTCTAAGGAATCCGCATGAGCTACCCCGCTTGCCCGCAATGCGCATCAAATCTCACCTACCACGATGGCAGCCAATTGGTTTGCCCCGAATGCGCCTACGAATGGATAGAAGGCGAAACCGCCGCCGATGAAGGCGAAGTCGTTAAAGATGCCAACGGCGCAATTTTGCAAGACGGCGACACCGTTATCCTGATTAAAGATTTGAAAGTGAAAGGCAGCAGCCAAGTGATTAAGCAAGGCACCAAAGTGAAAGGCATCCGCCTGCAAGAAGGCGACCACAACATCGGTTGCAAAATTGACGGCTCGCCGATGAATCTCAAATCAGAATTCGTTAAAAAAGCATAACGCCCTTTTCAGGCTGCCATCTATTGCGGGGCAGCCTGAAAATTTGTCTGCGCTCGCCCCAGCGCATCCTTTAAGGCAGCCTGAAAACGCATCGCGCCGCTTATTGCCCGCTTTTTCCGTTTTCAGGCTGCCCTATGCCCCACAATTGCTTACAATCCATTACAATCCAAACTTTCTATCCACCCCATTTCATCATGAATATTTTTACGCAAACGGCAGCTTTTATTGTGAGCCGTAGCATTTTTTTATTGGTTTCATTTTTAACTGGCATCCGCGCCAAATTTGAGGGTGACATCGCCTTCGCTCCCGAGCGCAAAGTTTATTTTGCCAACCACAACAGCCATGCCGATTTTATTATGGTGCAGCTTGCCCTGCCCAAGCGCTGGCGCAAGGTTGCCCGCCCTGTGGCCGGCGCGGATTACTGGCTTAAAGGCGCGTTTCGCCGTTTTGTGAGCAAACACGTGTTCAACAGCCTGCTGATTATGCGCAATGGCAACGACCCCAAAGCCATCACCCGGCAAATGTCGGATGTGCTCGCCACCCAATCCTCGCTCATCATCTTCCCCGAGGGCACGCGCAACACCGACGACCACACGCTGCTGCTGCCGTTTAAAAGCGGCATCTACCACCTTGCCCGCAGCAACCCCGATGTGGGCTTTGTGCCGATTTGGATTAACAACATCAACCGCGTGTTGCCGAAAAACCAAATCATCCCCGTGCCGATTTTGTGCGATGTAATGATAGGCGAGCCGCTGTATTTGCAAGTGGACGAAGACAAAGAAGCCTTTTTGCAACGCGCCCGCCAAGCCATGCTCGCGCTGGTGCCGCCCACCAAAATCGCCGAATACGCGGAGAAATCAGCATGAGAGCGGATTTTTATCTGCCTGCCACGGTGGGCATCGTGTTTTTTGGCATTTTTTGTGCGCTGGCACTCGCTTCGCTGGCAGGCAAGTATTACGAGCGCAAACAAGGCTTTGACGTGAGCAACATGGTGAAAGAATGGAACGCCCGCGTGGCATCGTGGTGGGTGATTACCATCCTGCTGCTGGTAACATTTTGGATTGGGCGCGGCGGCATGATTGCGTTGTTTGTTGCCGCCTCGTTTGCCACGCTGCGCGAATTTATCAGCCATGTGTACCGCAATCGCGCCGACCATCTCACCATCGCGCTGTGCTTCTATATTCTGCTGCCCTTGCAATACTATTTTGTGCTGACCAACTGGTTTAGCATGTTTACCGTGTTGATTCCCGTGTATGCCTTTTTGCTGCTGCCCATCATCCGCAATATGGCGGGCGACAACAGCCAGTTTTTTGACCGCACCGCCAAAATCCAATGGGGCGTGATGATTACCATCTATTGCCTCTCGCACGTGCCCGCCTTGTTTAGCCTAGAAATCAAGGATTACGCCGCGCCCAACATCGTGCTCTTGCTGTTTATGCTGGTGGTGGTGCAAAGCGGCGATGTGTTTGCTTATTTATGGCGACGCGCGGGCAGCAAAATCGCCCCGCCGCGCACGCTGCCCAGCGCGTATATCAGCGTGCCACTTTCCACGCTGCTGGCGGCGAGCCTTTATTGGATAACGCCGTTTACCCCATTTCAAGCTGCCTTAGCGGGCTTGATGATTAGCCTGATGGGCTTTTTTGGCAACGAAGTGATGCGCGCCATCAAACGCAGTCTCGGCATTCGCCATTGGGGGCACGCATTTAGCCGCAGCAGCGTGTTAGACCGATTAGACAGCCTATGCTTTGCCGCGCCCGTGTTTTTCCATGTGGTGCGCTATTATTGGACATAGGCAGCCTGAAAACCCACTCTCAACCAAAAGGAAACCCAAATGCGCCGTTTACCCATTTTTCTCGTTATAGACGTATCCGAAAGCATGGTCGGACAACCCCTGCGCCAAATGCAAGAAGGCATCAGCCGCCTGATTGAAACCCTGCGCCGCGACCCCTACGCGCTGGAAACCGTCTATCTATCCGTCATCGCCTTTGCTGGCATCGCCAAAACACTCGCCCCACTGGTGGAACTGGTCGCGTTTTACCCGCCGCGCTTGCCCGTTGGCTCAGGCACATCGCTGGGCGCGGCGTTGAATCATGTGATGGACGAAATCAACCAACACGTCATCACCAATTCCCCCGAGCGCAAAGGCGACTACAAACCCGTGGTTTACCTAATGACCGACGGCGGCGCAACCGACAGCCCCGCCCCAGCCATCGCCCGCTGGCAGCGCGACTTTGCCCGCCGTGCCAATCTGGTTTCCATCGGCATCGGACCTTTTGCCGATTTGTCGCAGCTTGCCCCCATCAGCCACGGCGTATTGCGCCTAGACACCAACAACGAAGCCGATTTCAAAGCCTTTATAGACTGGATTTCGCAATCCGTATCATCGCAAAGCCGCAGCTTGGGCGTTGATGTCCCCGTGAGCCTAGACAAAAGCGAGCAGCCCTTTCTCTCGCTGATTAAAGATTTGGAACAAGCCGCCGCCGTGGACGAAAACTACGTCATCATCAGCGGCTTATGCAGCAAAACCAAGCTGCCCTATTTGATGAAATACGAACGCGCCCCGCTGATGAGCGACGTGCCGTTTTTCACCAAACAGCAAAACGCGCAAGTGTTTGGCTATGCAGGCGTTTTTCCTGTGGAAGCCGATTATCAAGAATGGTCGGACACGCGCGTGAACACCAACACCATTTCCACCACATCGCTGATGGGCGGCGGCGGATGCCCCCATTGCGGCGCCAGCAGCGCGCTGTGCAAATGCGGCAACTGCGGGCAGATTTTCTGCGCCAACGACTACGACAACGTCGTCACCTGCCCTAGCTGCCAACGCCAGCTCACCTTGTCATCTTCTGCCGATAATGTGGATTTTGACATTACCCGCGCGCGTGGTTGATGGGTTGGATTTTCGGATTGAATTTTTGAGCAAACCGCTGTTTGTTTTTGGCATGAGATAAGGAATAAGCGCATGAAAAATTTGAAAGATTGGCAAGCATGGCTGAACAACATCAGCGAGCCAGAATGGGCGGCGTTTATGGCGCAGCATGGCGGCGAAATGGATGCCTTGCGCGGGGCTTGGGCAAAGTTTATGGCGCAACGCGGGTTGGGGCAGCCTGAAAATGGCGTGGATGATTTATCCCAAACGCAGCCTGAAAACGCAGTAAACAATGAAACCAAGCGACAGCCTGAAAGCATTAGGCAGCCTGAAAGCATTAGGCAGCCTGAAAACACGCAAACCGCTGTTCAACCAAGCCAAGCTGTCAACAACACCGAGCCAAGCAATCAACCTACCCAGCCCGATAACACCATTTCAGGCTGCCTTTCTGATGCCGATTTGCCCAGCGCAAATATTCAAGCCGAATCAACCGAACCAGCCGCAAGCGAAGTTACAACCGCCGCTGTGCCTGCCAAACCATTAAACCAAGCGCAAAGCACTTTAAGGCAGCCTGAAAACGGCACGGATAATCTACCCCAAACGCAGCCTGAAAACGCAGTAAGCGATGAAACCAAACAGCAGCCTGAAAACATTAGGCAGCCTGAAAATCCCCAAACCGCTGTTCAGCAAAATCAAGCTGTAAACAATGCCGAGCCGAACAATCAACCAACCCAGCACGATAACACCGTTTCAGGCTGCCCTACTGATGCCGATTTGCCCAGCGCAAATATTCAAGTTCAAGCCAAGCAAGCAGTAAGCGAAGTTACAACCGCCGCCGCGCCTGCCCAACCGTCAAATCAAATGCCAGACCAAACACAAAACGTTTTACAGCAGCCTGAAAACGTTAGGCAGCCTGAAAATGGCGTGGGCAATCCACCCCAAACGCAGCCTGAAAACGCAATAAGCAACGAAACCAAGCAACCCCAAATCCCCCCATCCCCCCTTCAACACCCCCACCCCCCCATACCC
>CAUSAW010000080.1:0-8787 GCA_963529725.1 uncultured Kingella sp.
ACTAGATAAGCCCCTTTCATTTTAGGGATATTTAATTATGGCAGGATTACTGGCTTGGCTAATCTTATTCGCTTGGGTGGCAATTACCATTATCGCCACCAAAGCAGGCTACAAGTCTTTCAAACGGCGTTCCCAAAGCAAAGGGCTGCACTTTTTTGGCGCGATGTTAGGTTTTATGCCAACCATGGGTATTTGGATTGCGCTTATATGTTGGGATTATTGGCGCACGACACGCGATTTTAACGAAATGTGCAAACAAGCAAAATTTAAGATTTACGTTACGCCCGAACAATGGAAAGAAATGGTGGGCGGGGAAGAGGCTTGGAAACAATTGACGAAAATTAGCAGATCTGTATCACAAGACGACCCTTCCATAGAAAAAGAAATTTTTTTTAACAAAAAAAAATATGAGCCCTTTCAGCAAGAAAATAAACGAATTTTTACTTATATAAATCGTCGATTTGCGCCTTACGTAATGTCTGGTGATATAATTTACTATGATGCAACTACCAAGACTGTACTATTCCAATATGTGTTAGTCGGTTCAGGATCTAACCCGAGTGATTGGTTGATATTTTGGATACCACAACGAGATTGTGGGGATATGGAAACCTATTCAAACCTTGCTAGAAAATATTTTTTTGAGGAGCAAGGTAGGGTGGGCAACTAGTTGCCCACACAAACCATAAACCAATAACAAAAACAACCAACAGATTGCCCACTCTACAAACGCCCATTCCCCATTGCCCAAGCATTAAATACAACGCAAGCCATGCCACCACCCCGCCAAACCATTTTCAGGCTGCCCCAACAAAAAGGCAGCCTGAAACGCGCTTTATCCGTTTCCAGGCTGCCTTTATCCCACAGCATCATTCAATAATAATCACGCCATCATCTTCTTCATAAACCGCCGCAGGGATAATTTTCTTCTCTTCCTGCTTGTGAACAGGCGCAGCGGCTTCTGGTGCGGGCTCATCGTTTTGCGTCGATGCCGCTGGCTGATGCGCGGGCGTTGCCGCAGCAGGTTGTGGTTGCACTGCGTTTTGTGCCACCGCAGCTTGCGCGGCAACAGGTTGTGCAGCGGCTGGCGCTTGTGGTACTGGCTGTGCAGGTGCTGCCGTTTTCTTCAATGTTGCTGCTTGCAATGCCGCTGCCAGTTTCACCACCAGCATTTGCGCCGCTTTCTCTTTGCTCATTTCGGGCAGGGCGGTTTCGTTTTCATCGTCAATAATGGTAATTTTGGTGGTGTCTTTGCCCATGGCATCGGCAATGTCGTTGGCAATCATCATCGGCACGCCTTTTTTCAGGCGTTTTTCGCGCGCGTTGGCTAACACGTTTTCGCTTTCCGCCGCAAAGCCCACGCAAAACGGCGCGGCGGCAAACGAAGCCACTTCCTGCAAAATATCAGGATTTTCAATAAATTTAACCACAGGCATCATGCCGTAAGCGCCTTTTTTCAGCTTCTCAATGCTGCGGTTTTTCACGCGATAATCCGCCACCGCCGCCACCGAAATAAACACATCCTGCCCTGCGTCCAATTGCTTGAAAATCGCATCGCGCATATTCATCGCGCTTTCTGCGTATTCGGTGTGTGCCATGCCAAATGGGATTTCCGCCGTCATCTTGCCGTACACAAGGCTCACTTTTGCCCCCGCGCGGCGGCAAGCGCGCGCAATCGCCACGCCCATTTGCCCGCTGGAAATATTGGTAATCCCGCGCACGGGGTCAATCGCTTCGTAAGTTGCGCCCGCGCTGATTAACACGCGTTTGCCGCGCAAGGGCTTCGGTGTCCACACATCGGGCAACACTTCCACAATATCCGCAGGCTCAACCATGCGCCCCACACCCACTTCGCCGCAGGCTTGCTCGCCCGAAGCGGGCATCAATACGCGGATGCCGTCTTTGTGCAGCTGCTGGATATTGCGCAAATTGGCAGGCTTTTGCCACATTTCCACATTCATCGCAGGAGCAATCACCAAAGCGCATTTGCGCGCCGAAGCCATTTCGGTAATCAAATTATCGGCAAAGCCATGCGCCAGCTTGGCAATGGTGTTTGCCGAAGCGGGCGCAATCAGCATCAAATCTGCCGCGCGCGTGGCATTGATATGCGCCATGCTGCCGTTGTTTTCGGTTAAAACAGGGTTGCCGCTCAACGCTTCAAACGTTTGCGCCGACACAAACTCGCTCGCCGCTTTGGATAACGCTACGGTAACTTCGTGCCCTTCTTTTTTTAACAAGCGCACCAGTTCGCAAGATTTATACGCCGCAATGCCGCCAGTAACCGCCAATAAAATTCGTTTTTGCATTTGTGTTTCCCTGAAATTTGAAAAAGCGACATTGTAGCCCAGCCGCGTAAATTTCGTTTCAAAATCGTTAAATTACGCCAATTTTTGGCAAGAAAATGGATTAAAAAACAACAAAAGCATAGGGCTTTTTCAGGCTGCCTTTAACGAATTTTTACGTTAGAATACGTCTTCAAATAAAAAGGCAGCCTGAAACCGCATCGGCAAAACCATTCAGCGGTTTTCCTGCCCGTTCTGCGAACGAAAAAACAGCCACCACCAAAAGGAACACTCATGACTCAACCGCAACGCATCCGCGAAATTCCCTATAACTACACTTCTTATTCAGACCGCGAAATCGTCTGCCGCTTGCTGGGCGAAGATGCTTGGCAAACTTTGGAATCCCTGCGCGGCGAGCGCAAAACAGGGCGTTCGGCGCGGATGCTGTTTGAAGTGTTGGGCGATATGTGGGCGGTGGTGCGCAATCCTTATTTGGTGGATGATTTGCTGGAACACCCCAAACGTCAAGCCGCGCTGGTTGCCGCCATGCGCCATCGTTTGAACGAGATTAACAAACGCCGCGACAACAACGAGCGCGTGTTAAAGCTGATTCAGGCTGCCGAAAGTGCGGTGAATCAGTTTGACAACAGCTTCGCCGCAACCAAATTAAAACGTGCCCAAATCCTATCGCGCCTAGCAAAAATCACGAAAAAACATAACATTATGTTTGACGGCTTGGCGCGTGTTACCCATGTTACCGATGCGACCGACTGGCGCGTGGAATATCCGTTTGTGGTGGTCAATCCTGACAGCGAAGCCGAAATCGCGCCGCTGGTTCGCGCCTTGATAGAGCTGGATTTAACCATTATTCCGCGCGGCGGCGGCACGGGCTACACGGGCGGCGCAGTACCTTTGGACGCGATGTCTGCCGTAATCAACACCGAAAAATTGGATAAACACCACGACGTTGAGTTGGTGAAACTGGCGGGGCTGGAAGGCGAGTATCCGATTATTCGCTGCGGCGCAGGCGTGGTTACGCGGCGCGTGGAGGAAGCGGCGCACGCGGCGGGTTGGGTGTTTGCCGTTGACCCCACTTCGGCGGATGCTTCGTGCATCGGCGGCAATATTGCGATGAACGCGGGCGGTAAAAAAGCCGTGCTGTGGGGCACAACGCTGGATAATTTGGCTTGGTGGAAAATGGTGAACCCACAGGGGCAATGGCTGAAAATTGAACGAGTGCGCCACAATTTCGGCAAAATCCACGACGAAGAAACCGCGCTGTTTGACGTGCACACGCTGCAAGACGACGGCGAAACCATCGTCCACACCGAGCGGCTGGCGATTTCAGGCTGCCGTTTTCGCAAGGTGGGCTTGGGCAAAGACGTTACCGATAAATTTTTAAGCGGCTTGCCTGCGGTGCAAAAAGAAGGCACAGACGGCATCATCACCAGCGCGGCATTCGTGTTGCACAAAATGCCGCAGCACACTCGCACCGTTTGCTTGGAATTTTTTGGCACGGTTGCCAACGCCACGCCGTCTATCGTGGAAATTCGTGATTTCCTGCTGCACCACCCAACGGTTCGGCTGGCGGGCTTGGAGCATTTGGATTGGCGCTATGTTCGCGCGGTGGGCTATGCCACCAAAGCGGCGGGCAAAGGTCGCCCCAAAATGGTGTTGCTTGCCGATGTGGTGTCGGATGACGAAGCCGCCGTTCAGGCTGCCGCCGAGCAAATTGTGCGCTTTGCCCAAGCGCGCGATGGCGAAGGCTTTATCGCCATTTCGCCCGAAGCGCGCAAAACCTTTTGGCTAGACCGCAGCCGCACCGCCGCCATCGCCAAGCACACCAACGCCTTTAAAATCAACGAAGACGTGGTGATTCCGTTGGAACGGCTGGGCGAATATTCAGACGGCATCGAGCGCATCAACATTGAATTGTCTATTAAAAACAAGCTCAAACTTTGCGCCGCGCTGTTGCAATACCTTTCAGGCAGCCTGCCTGTTGAACAGTTTGACGGCTTGCCCAAAAGCGATTTGCTGGGCGAGCGCGCCAATTATGCCGCCGCCCACGTTGCCCAAGTGCAGGAACGTTGGCAATGGCTGCTGGATAATTTGGACGCGCCGCTTGCCGATTATCAAGCGCGTTATGACGACACAATCCACGCCGCGCCCGAAGCCAATCCATCCGAAAGCTGCTTTATCGCTTTGCGCGATTTCAGGCTGCGTGTGTCTATTAAATCGGATGTGATGACCCCACTGGCGGAGATTTTCAGCGGCAAGGCAGACACCAAAATCATGGCAGGCTTGGGCAAGATTCACGCGCAAACCGTGCGCGGGCGGGTATTCGTGGCGCTGCATATGCACGCGGGTGATGGCAATGTGCACACCAATATCCCTGTTAATTCAGATGATTACGAAATGCTGCAAACCGCGCATCAGGCGGTTAGCCGCATTATGGCGATTGCCCGCAGCCTGAACGGCGTGATTTCAGGCGAACACGGCATCGGCATCACCAAGCTGGAATTTTTGACCGACGCCGAAATGCAGCCCTTTTGGGACTACAAAGCCAAAATTGACCCCAAAGGGCATTTCAATCGCCACAAGCTGATGCGCGGTGCCGATTTGCGCCATGCTTACACGCCATCGTTTGAGCTGCTGGGCTTTGAAAGCCTGATTATGGAGCAATCGCAGCTGGGCAAAATCACCGATGCCATTAAAGACTGCCTGCGCTGCGGCAAATGCAAACCTGTGTGCAGCACCCATGTTCCCCGCGCCAACTTGCTATACAGCCCGCGCAACAAGATTCTCGGCGTGGGGCTGCTTGCCGAAGCGTTTTTATACGAAGAGCAAACACGGCGCGGCGTGTCGCTGAAACATTTTGACGAGCTGGGCAATATTGGCGACCACTGCACCGTGTGCCATCGCTGCGTGAAGCCTTGCCCTGTGAACATTGATTTTGGCGATGTAACCGTGGACATCCGCAATTTCTTGCACCAAACAGGGCATGCGCATTTCAACCCCGCTGTGGCGGCAGGCATGGCGTTTTTGAATGCGAAAAACCCCACCGTTATCAAACTATTACGCGCAGGCGTGGTAACCGCGGGCTTCAAGGCGCAAAACATCGCCTACGATTTGGGGCAGCAGTTCCACATCGGCGCGAACAAGCAAAAGCAAGCGCCCAAAGCCACCACGCGCAAGGCGCATTTGAAAGAACAAGTTATCCACTTCATCAACCGCCCCCTGCCGCGCAACGTGCCGCTGAAAACTGCCCGTTCCATGCTGGGGCTGGACGGCGACGGCAGCACCGTGCCGATTATCCGCAACCCCGCGCTGCCCGAAGATGCCGAAGCTGTGTTCTATTTCCCAGGTTGCGGCTCGGAGCGTTTGTTCAGCCAAGTGGGGCTGGCAACGCAAGCCATGCTGTATCACGCAGGCGTGCAAACCGTGCTGCCACCAGGCTATTTGTGCTGCGGTTATCCGCAAGCCGCGCACGGCGATGCAGGCAAAGCCAACGACATGGTTACCGAAAACCGCGTGCTGTTTCACCGCATGGCAAACACCTTGAATTATCTGGACATCAAAACCGTAGTCGTATCCTGCGGTACTTGCTATGACGCGCTGGCGGAATACCGCTTTGAAGACATTTTTTCAGGCTGCCGCATCATCGACATCCACGAATTTTTGCTGGAAAAAAACATCAAATTAAGCGGCATCGCAGGGCAGCAATACCTGTATCACAACCCCTGCCACACGCCCATCAAAAGCATGGACGGCGCGAAACTCGCCAGCGAACTCATCGGGCAAAACGTGCCGTTGAGTGACCGCTGCTGCGGCGAAAGCGGAATGTTTGCCGTCAAACGCCCCGACATCGCCACGCAGGTTAAATTTCGCAAGCAAGAAGAAATTGAAAAAAACCTTGCCGCGCTGCCGCAAGGCGAACCCGTGAAAATGCTCACATCCTGCCCCGCCTGCTTGCAAGGGTTGAGCCGCTACGCCGAAGACAACAACCTGCCTGCGGATTACATTGTGATAGAAATGGCAAAACGGATTTTGGGGGAAAATTGGTTGGATGATTTTGTGGCAACCGCGAAAAATGGGGGGATTGAGAAGGTGTTGTTGTAGCGAGTGTGGCTTGCTAGTAGGCAGCCTGAAAACTTTGCGAACGAGCCGACGTGCTTTTTTGCTGGGTTTTCAGGTTGAAGCCGAAATAGCCAATCAAAGAAAGGCAGCCTGAAAGTTTGTAAACGGCTTTCAGGCTGCTTTTGGTTTATGGGCAAGATGCGGCAAGAATGGATATTGGCAGGTGGGTGGGCGGGGATTGCTTGTTTTCAGGCTGCCTGATTCGCGGTTGGGGAATAGGCAGCCTGAAAATATTTGGGTAGCCTGAAACACAAAATGAAACGCAATGGCTCGTTATCATAATGACGGATGCAATGCGATTGCCATTTCCCTTCCGCTCCCCCCAAACCATTTTCAGGCTGCCTATCGCAAGCGTTTATTCGCCGCCCAGTCCACAATTTCGCTCGGCTGTTTACGCTTGCCCACGCGCCCGCCCACAATCCAAACCTTGCGCCCAAACAGCCGCCGCACTTCGCGCTCGCTTTTGCACACGCGCTTGCCCGCTTGGTTGCACGATGTGGACACCAGCGCCGTGCCTGCGATGCGACACAACGTCCGCGCCACGGGATGATTGGGCACGCGCACGGCAAGGCTATTGCGCCGCTTGCCGCGCAGTTGGGGCAACACGCAAGCCTGCGCGGGCAACACAAAGCTAATCGGCGCAGGCCATGTGTCGCGCAGATGCTGGCGCACGTTTTCAGGCTGCCTTTGCAACAACGGTTCTAGCTGCGAGAGCTGGTTGCCAATGGTGATAAAGCCTTTGTGCTGCGGGCGTTTTTTCAGGCGAAAAATGGCGCGCAGAGCGTGCGCGTTGCGCGGATTAGCGCCGATGCCGTAGCAGGATTCGGTGGGGTAGGCGATTAAGCCGCCGCGTTGGATATGGCGGCGGATGGCGGATGGGGCGTGTTGGGTAATCAGGCGGGGCATAATCATCATAACTGGGGTGGGGCGTTGGCTTGGCAAAAGCGCGTAAACTTACTTTTCAGGCTGCCTTTATATGCAGGGGCAGCCTGAAAATATGAATACAACTGCGCCAGCCTAAAACGCGGGCGCATACGGCAGGCAGCCTGAAACGCTCCCCCGCGCCCTTACGGCTTGCTTGCAAGCCGTGCGCTGGCACAATTTGCTTTTCAGGCTGCCTTAGTATCACACTAGCACAATATCGTACTGCTCTTGCGTATAAGCCGTTTCCACCGACAGCGAAATGGGCTTGCCGATGAAATCAATCAGCATCGCCAGCGATTGCGATTCTTCATCCAAAAACATATCAATCACTTTGGGCGAAGCGATGATGCGGAACTCGCGTGCGTCAAAACGGCGGCTTTCGCGCACAATTTCGCGCTGGATTTCGTAGCACAGGCTTTGCGCGGTTTTCAGGCTGCCTTTGCCTTGGCAGGTGGGGCAGGGTTCGCACAAAATATGTTTCAGGCTTTCACGGCTGCGTTTGCGGGTTAATTCCACCAAGCCTAATTGCGTGAAGCCGTTGAGCGTAACGCGCGTGCGGTCAAAGCTCAATGCTTTGGCGAGTTCTTGCAACACGGCTTCGCGGTGTTCTTCCAGCATCATGTCAATAAAATCCACGATGATGATGCCGCCCAAATTGCGCAGCCGTAGCTCGCGGGCGATGGCGTGGCAGGCTTCCAGATTGGTTTTAAAAATGGTTTCGTCAAAATTGCGCGCGCCCACAAAGCCACCCGTGTTCACGTCGATTGTGGTCATGGCTTCGGTGGTTTCAATAATCAAATAGCTGCCAAAGTTTAGGTTGACGCGCGGTTGCAAGGCGCGGTTAATCTCTGCTTCCACGCCAAACGTTTCAAACAGCGGACGTTCGCCCTGAAAACGCTGCAATTTGTCCACCGCGCCTTGCACATATTGCTCGGCAAAATTAAGCATCCGCGCAAAATTTCGCCGCGAATCCACCAAAATCTCATGCGTGTTGTCGTTAAACATATCGCGCAGCACCCGTTGCGCCAACGGCAAATCTTCATACAGCAGCGATTCGGGCGGCAACACCTTTGCCTGATGCTGAATATTGCCCCAAACCTTGGTTAAGTAATCAATATCGGCTTGCAATTCGGCATCGCTGGCGTTTTCCGCGCTGGTGCGGATGATGTAGCCGTGGCAGGCGCTTTCAGGCAGCAGCGCGTTAAGCCGCTCGCGCAAGGTGTGGCGGTCAAATTCGTTGTCAATGCGCTGCGAAATACCGATGTGGTCATCCTGCGGCAAATGCACCAGAAACCGCCCCGCCAGCGAAATTTGCGTGGAAAGCCGCGCCCCTTTGCTGTTAATCGGGTCTTTAATCACCTGCACCAGCAAGGTCTGCCCCTCCAATAACACGTGTTCAATGCGTTGATTGGATTCAGGATTTTGCCGCTGCTCCACAATATCC
>CAUSAW010000081.1:0-8690 GCA_963529725.1 uncultured Kingella sp.
GCATACTGACCTTCTTGTTTTTAGAAAGTGTTGCACTTGGGAGGCGAATGTAAGCTATTTTAAAAATCCAACTCGCGCACCAAATGCGCCGCTAGCTTCTGCGCCACTTCGTCCCAGCTGGGGCAGGGCTGCACAAAATCGGCAATCTGCGCCATTTCCAGCCCTGCATAGCCGCAGGGGTTGATTTGGTGGAACGGTGCTAAATCCATGTTCACATTCAACGCCAAACCGTGATACACCGAGCCGTTTTTAATCCGCAGCCCAAGCGAAGCAATTTTGCGCGCGCCCACATACACCCCCGGTCTTGCGGGGTCGTTGGCGGAAGCGATGCCGTATTCGGCAAGCGTGGCGATGATGGCATTTTCCAGCGCGGAAACGATTTTGCGCACGCTGGTTTTGCGGCGTTTGAAGTCTATCATGGTGTACACAACCACTTGCCCCGGCCCGTGGTAGGTGATTTGCCCGCCGCGGTCAATTTGCACCACGGGGATGCTGCCTGAAAACAGCAAATGCTCGGGCTTGCCTGCCAAGCCTTGCGTGAACACGGGGGGATGTTCCACCAGCCAAAGCTCGTCTTCGGTGTCGGGCGTGCGGCTGTCGTTAAAGCGTTTCATGGCTTCAAACGTGGGGGCGTAGTCCACCATGCCTAGGGTTTTGATTTTCATGGTTATTTCAGAAGAAAAATTTTCGCTTCGCGAAACTTGGTTTTCAGCCTAGCGCGTTGCGCTGCGGCATACCCCTTTATACCCAAATCAAAGATTTGGACAAAGGGGCAAGGCTGCCTTAACGGGATGATTTAATACACTACTTTCACCATCGGATGACTGGTTACGGCGCGATAGATGTTGTCCAGATGTTCTTGGTTTTCGGCATACACGGTTACGGTTGCGCCCAGATAATTGCCTTTGGAGCTGGGGCGGATTTTGACGTGTTCTTCGGTGGTGTTGGGCGCGTGTTGCTGGATGGCTTTTAGGATTTCGCTGGCAAAATTGGGATGCGCTGCGCCCATGATTTTCAAATCAAAATGGGTGGGGAAGGCGATAAGGGATTGTTGTTCGGTCATGGTGAATGTCTTTCTTGGGATGTTGAATAATGGAATGGCTTTACGGTTTTCAGGCTGCCTTGTGATACAGATAAGGCAGCCTGAAAACGATGTTTACCTGCTAGGGCAAAATCAACGCCATAAACAAATTGCTGTTGCCGCGTTGCACCAGCAGCGGGATGTTTTTGCCCGCGCTGTTGATGGCTTCGTTAAATTCGTCTTGGCTGTGCACGGTTTTGCCTGCCACTTCCAGCAAAATATCGCCACGGCGCAAGCCTGCATTGGCAGCGATGCCTTTGGCGTTGCTCACCACCACATTGCCATTGCTGTTCACAATCAGCGTTAAGCCAGCGGCAGCGAATTGGAAATCGTCCACATCATCGCCGCGGCTGTTGGATTGGCGTTCGGCTTTGGTGGCGATGTCGCCTTGCGTGCCCAGTTTGATTTCCACTTCGTGCATTTGCCCTTTGCGCCACACGCCCAGTTTCACGGTTTGGTTGGGTTTGAGCGAGCTAATCGTCATCGGCAAGTCGCTGGACGAGCGCACTTCGCTGCCGTTTACGCTGCGAATGATGTCGCCCACTTTGATGCCGCCTTGTTCGGCAGGGCTGCCCGCCAGCACTTTGGCAACCAACGCGCCCGTGGGCTTGTCTAGCCCAAAGGTTTTCGCCAAATCGTAGCTCACTTCTTGAATCACCACGCCCAGTTGTCCGCGTTCCACCTTGCCCGTGGCTTTGAGCTGGTCGGCAACATTCATGGCAACGTTAATCGGAATGGCGAACGAGATGCCCATAAAACCGCCGCTGCGGCTGTAAATTTGCGAATTGATGCCTACTACTTGCCCTTTCAGGTTAAACAGCGGCCCGCCCGAATTACCGGGGTTGATGGCAACATCGGTTTGGATAAACGGCATATAGCCATCATCGGGCAGGGTGCGGTTTTTGGCGGAAACAATGCCAGAAGTTACGCTGTTTTCAAAGCCAAACGGCGCGCCGATGGCGGCGACCCATTCGCCTGATTTGAGCTCGTCGGGGTTGCCGATTTTGACGGTAGGCAGGTTTTTGGCGTCAATTTTTAGCACGGCAACATCGGATTTTTCATCTTGCCCGATGAGCTTGGCGGGGTATTCGCGCTTGTCGTTTAGGGTTACTTTGATGTTGGTCATGCCCTTGATAACGTGTTGGTGAGAATGTAGCCATCGGAGCTGATGATGAAGCCTGAGCCGAAGTTGGCGCTGGTGCCGTTGTCATCATCGGAAAGATCGGGGGAATTGGGGTTGATGCGTTTGAAGAATTCCAAAAAGGGGTCTTCGTTGCCTTCGTCTTCGCCACGCTCGCGCACGGCTTGGATATTGACTACGGCGCCGCCTTCGCGGGCAACCAGTTGGGCAAAATCGGGCAGCATCATGCCCACTGTGCCGTCGGCTTTGGGCGGCTCGGTTTGCTTGATGATGCTGGCGGGCTCGGATGCGGCTGGGCTGGGCTCGTCTTTGCCGCAGGCGGCAAGGGCAAGCGCGGTGAGAAGCGTTAGGGGGAGAAGCGTTTTGTTCATGAGTTGTCCTAGATGGGGATATGGGACGGATGTCCGTTTTGTGTTTTCAGGCTGCCGTTGCTGGGATAAGTTTACAACGGGGATATTCGTTTTCAGGCTGCCTTGATATTTTCGCTATATGGGGAAACTTGCTAAAAAATCAACCAAGTGCGAATAAGGTTTTGCCGTGTTGTTTGAGCCATGCTTGGGCAGCGGGGCTTTGCGGGTCGTGCTGCTGCACCAGTTGCCAGAAGGCGCGGCTGTGGTTGGGATGGCGTAGGTGGCAAAGCTCGTGGATGCAAACGTAATCTTGCACGCTCTCGGGCGCGCCAATTAGCCGCCAATTGAGCTTGATGCCGGTGCGGGCGCGGCATACGCCCCAGAAGGTTTTGGCGCGGGTTAGGCTGATGGCGGCGGGGATGAGTTGCAGGCGTTGGCTGTGCGCTTGCAGCTTGGGCAGCAGGGTGTGTTGTGCAGCCTGAAACAAGTGTTGGCGCAGCAAATCCAGCTGTTGCGCGGTGGATGGGTTTTCAGGCAGCCTGAAAATGCGTTGGCTGTCGTCGCGCTCTATTTGGGCGACGGCGGCGCGGTGTAAGGCGTAGGAGATGCCTGCGAATAGGATGGTGGGTGGCAGGTTTTCAGGCTGCCTTTGCGGCTGGGCGGGGGCTTGGCTCAGGATGCGTTGCAGCGTGGCTTCGTTGTCGCCCAGCCAGTTTTGCAGTTGGCTCGGGCTGAGCCATTTGGGGATGCTGAGATTCAGGCTGCTGCTGTCGCGCGCGCGGATGACGATGTTGCGCTTGGCGTTGCGTTTGATGTGTAGCGCGATGGGGGTGTTGGCTAGGGTGTGGATTTGGATCATGGATGAGATGGGGTTTTAGGCAGCCTGAAAACGGGATTGGGGTTTTCAGGCTGCCTATGCGGTTGGGCAATATTTTGTTTTTAATAAGAAAACGCTTTTCAGGCTGCCTTGGGCGACGTGTGCGAAATCTCCACTTGGCGCGCTTCAATCCAGTCTTCGCACAGCTGCATCAATTCCACTTCGCTGTCGGTGGCTTGGTAGGAAATCGGCTTGCCAATCACCACTTGCACCACGCCTGGTTTTTTCAACACCGCGTTTTTCGCCCAAAATTCGCCGCTGTTAAGCGCAACGGGCACGATGTCCATTTCAAACAATTTCGCCATGCGCGCGCCACCCAGTTTGTAGCGTCTGCGCTCGCCTGCTGGCACGCGCGTGCCTTCGGGGAAGATGACAATCCAAAAACCTTGTTGTTTGCGCTTTAAGCCTTGCTCGGCAAGCTGGCGCATGGCATCCGCGCCTGCTTTACGGTCAATGCCGATGCCGCCGCCCAGCTTTAATGCCCAGCCGAAAAAGGGGATTTTAAACAATTCTTTTTTTAGAACATAGGTTTGCAAAGGGAAAATTTGCTGCAAGGCAAAGGTTTCCCATGCGCTTTGGTGCTTGGAACAGATGATGGAGGGCGTATCGGGGATGTTTTCTTTGCCGTGCACTTCGTAGCGCAGCCCAACGACGTGTTCCAGCGTCCACAGCAGCAGCGCTGTCCACGCCTTGCCCACGCGGTTCACGCCTTTGGGAAAGGGCAAGGCGAGCACGGCACAGAAAAACAGCAGCGGAAGCGTGGTAAACAGGACGATGTAGTAGATAAGGTTTTTTAGATAAATCATGGTGTTGTCTTTTTCAGGCTGCCTAGGGGCTGTTGATATTCAACTTTTGCAGCGGATTTTGCGCCATAAAATGGTAGGTGCAAGGCGAAAATGCGAGCCTATGCTGCCCATAGGCGAGTGTTTTTAACGCAGCAGATGCTATTTTAGGGCGCAAAAGCCGCCAAAACGTTGATTATCAATAGCCCCTAGTGGTTATTCGTATTCTTGCCAAATTTCGCGCAACTCGGCTTCTTGGTGCTTGCGGTGTTGGCGATGGGTAACTTGGTTGCCGCGCCATGCGTCTTTGCTGGATTTGGCGGGGATCATGATTTGCACCACGCGCAAGCCTTGATCGGGGCGCTTACGGCTAACGTTTAAGCGCGGCGATTTGGTTACTGTGCCCACGCGCCAGTTGCGGATGCGCTTGCGGGCGAGGATTTTTTCAGCTTGGGCGCGCAGTTGTTCGTCGTAATCCCATTGCTGCGCGGGGCTGAGCGGCGGTAAGCCCAAGCGCGAGAGCACGGCGTAGGTGTGCAAATCTTTCACCACCAAAAAATCGTAGAATTTTTGGAAATATTGGTTTGCCAACGCCAACACTTCTTGCTTTTCGGCGGTGCTGAGCTTGGGGTTTTCCACGATGGAACGATACAGCGCCAGCGGATTGAAATCGGCGTATTTGCTGTGGCGCGGGATGATGTGGCGGTATTCAGCAAGGGAAAGAGTGTTGAATGGGCGATTGAGTTTCATAGCGTGATTTTCAGGCTGCCTTGGGATGATGGGGATTGAGTGCTTATAGCCCACCGCCCATGCCGTTGGCAATATCGCGCACGGCGGTTACATACATTCGGCTGTGGTTGTAGTGCCACACGGTGTAGAAGTTGTTGAGCCCGATGAAATATTGATATTGGTTGGGCGCGGTTTCTAGGCGATAGAGTAGGGCAGGCTCGCTGTCGGCAACGCTGCCCAGCGGTTGCACGCCCAGCTGGCGCAACTGCCCGACGGTGTGGTTGAGCGCGGTTTTTTCGTCAACAAGGGCTTGGATTTGCGGCGTTTCTTGCGCAACGCTGGCGCTGATCAGCATGGGCTTGCCGGTTTGCCAGCCGTGTTGCTTCATATAGTTGGCAACAGATGCGGCAACATCGGGGATGCTTGTCCAAATGTTGCGCTGGTGGTCGCCATCAAAATCCACCGCCCATTGGCGAAAGCTGGATGGCATAAATTGCGGCATGCCCATTGCGCCAGCAAAGCTGCCTTGGAAGCTGAATGGGTCGCGGTTTTCTTGTTGCGCCAGTTTTAAAAATTCGCCCAGCTCTTTTTGGAAGAATGCGCCACGGCGCGGATAGTCAAAGGCGAGCGTGGCAAGCGAATCGGCAACGCGGATGTTGCCTGCATTTTTGCCGTAATTGGTTTCTATGCCGATGATGGCAACAATCAGCTCGGCGGGCACGCCGTATTGCTGGGCGGCGCGGTCAATGGCGGCGCGGTTTTGCGCGTAGAACGCTCGCCCTGCGCTGATTTTCAGGCTGCCTGAATTGTTGGCGGAAAATTTGTACCACGGCTGGGTGGTGGCGGGGCGGTTCATGGTGTTAATCAGGCTGCCGCGATAGTTCACTTGGGCGAAAAAGTTGTTCAGATAATCCAGCGGCAAGCCGTTGTGCTGGTGTTGGTATTGGATAAAGGCTTGCACATTGGGGTTGGCAAGAAAGCCTGTTTGCGCCACGGGCGCGGCAGCTTGGTTGAAAAACGGCGGCTCGGACGCGCTGGGATGATTGTTTAACATATCCATCAGCGGGTCTTGCGCGGGCTGGGCGGGCAATTCGGCTTCGGGCGGGGCGCTGGTGCAGGCGGCAAGCAGCGCGGAAAGGGAGACAAGAGCAAGAGTGGAGATGCGTGGCATGATGGGTGTGTAAACAAGGGTTAATTTAATGGGGTGCGAGTTTAACAAATTATGGCGGGTTGAGTGTGGTTTTAAATGTAAACCAGAGATGATTTTCAGGCTGCCTGAAATATTATTTTGCTTTATAATCAGTTTCGTATTTTGCTAACGAGTGTTAAGCCGTGTTGTCTCAGCTGTTTTAACGAAAACAATGAAAAGGAATCAACCATGAACCAAGCTGTTAAACCGAAAAAATCCACGCCATCGCGCCGAGAAAAAGAAGCGCAACGCGGTATCCGCCAATGCTCTTTTCGCCTGAAAGTGGAAACGATTGAGAAGCTGGATAAGCTGGCGGCGGAAACGGGGCTTTCGCGCACGGCGGTGCTGGAATGGCTGGTAACGAATGGTTTGTGAAGGCGGTTGATTTTCAGGCTGCCTTTGCGCTGCGATGCACAGCAAAACAATTCCCAAAACAATAGGGCGGATGGTTATCTGCCCTTTTTTGTTGTTTTTAAAAGGGTTATCGGTTTTCAGGCTGCCTTTGGCGAGCCGCTGGTTTTTGCGATGGGTAAACGCGTTCATGCAAAAAGTTAATCAATGTGATGTTGCGGCGTGGTTGTGTAAACATTCGTTTATAATCTCGCATCTTATTCGCACAAGGAAATCGCCATGAAATTGCCTGTTATGCAGCCTGAATACGCTCAATATCTGTTTGATTTTGAGCAAATTTTGTTAAAAAACCACAGCAAAATAGAAGCATGGTTTCGCGCGCAATGGAAGCAACACCGCCCGCCGTTTTATGGCTCGGTGGACATCCGCAACGCGGGCTACAAAATGGCTTCCATAGACATGAATTTGTTTCCAGGCGGCTTTAACAATCTGAATCCCAATTTTATTCCGCTGAGCACCATCGCCGCGCAAGATGCGGTGGAACGCGCCTGCGAGAGCGCGAAATCGGTGCTGCTGATTCCCGAAAACCACACGCGCAACACCTTTTATCTGCAAAATGTGTACGCGCTGGCGGGCATTTTGCGCGATGCGGGCTTTGATGTGCGCATCGGCAGCCTGAATCCCGAAATCACCGCGCCTACCGAGCTGGAAACCGCACAGGGCAACACCATCACGCTGGAACCCTTGCAACGCACGCGCGAGCGCGTTCACTTGGCGGATGGTTTTTCTCCTTGCTTTATTTTGTTAAACAACGATTTATCCGCAGGCGTACCCGAGATTTTGCAAGGCATCAGCCAAACCGTGTTGCCCCCTTTGCATGGCGGCTGGACCACACGGCGCAAAACCGCCCACTTTGCCGCGTATAACCAAGTGGCGGCGGAATTTGCCGCGCTGCTGGGCATAGATGAATGGCAAATTAACCCCTATTTTGAGCAAGTGAGCGGGCTGGATTTCCAAGAACGCGAGGGCGAAGATGCGCTGGCGGCGGCGGTGGAACGCGTGTTGGCTAAAATCCAAGCCAAATATGACGAAAAAGGCATCCGCGACAAGCCGTTTGTGATTGTGAAAGCCGATGCGGGCACTTACGGCATGGGCGTGATGAGCGTGAAATCTGCCGACGAAGTGCGCGGGCTGAACCGCAAAAACCGCAACAAAATGGCGAAGGTGAAAGAAGGCTTGGAAGTGAGCGAAGTGATTGTGCAGGAAGGGATTTATACCTACGAAACGCTGAACGGCGCGGTGTCCGAGCCTGTGGTTTACATGATGGATCGCTTTGTGATTGGCGGCTTTTTCCGCGTGCACGAAGGGCGCGGCAACGATGAAAACCTGAACGCAGGCGGCATGGTGTTTGTGCCGCTGGATGAGAGCATTCCCAGCGCAGGCAGCGCATCGGATGCGGCAACCGAAGAGCAATGCAAGCGCGTGTTTGAACAATGGGACGAGCTGGGCATTCCGCGCCCCAATCCCGATTGCCCCGATTGCGCGGGCAACCGCTTGTATGTTTACGGCGTGATGGCGCGGTTGTCGCTGCTGGCGGCGGCGATTGAGCTGGAACAGTAAGCCACAACGCGGCAGCAACAGATGAAAGGCAGCCTGAAAATGGGAAGTGGTTTCAGGCTGCCTTTTTAAGCCATTAGAACAAAGAATCGGCGTTTTCTTTTAATTCTTGCTCTCTTAATTTCATTTTCTTGATAGCGCATATTGAAAAAGCAACAGGCGCATAAGAAGAGGTTGAAAACCGTTCATTGCTTGAAGTGCATTCAAAATCCACCCATGCTTGCCACATCTGTTGGGACTTTTGTGCGTGCCGGTAGGCTTGGCTGCCTTGATAGATTTGCCGCTGTTTTAAAACAGTTGCAAAAGTCTTTTTAAGCTGTTTACTGGTTTTTTCATGTTCATCCGCAACGCAGTTGGCTAAAAGATAGCCATCCAAATTGGCGCATAATTTGGCTGTATTAGCATTGGGGCTGGCAAAGGCAAAAGAACTGGCGATGCAGCTTGTTAAGAGAATAAGAAAGGGTTGAGCGTTCATGTTCAATGTTTTGAAAGAAGATGGATGGCGACAATTATAAAAAAATTGGTAGTGTCCTAAAAAGTATGCTACCCGAAAAAATCAAGCGGCATCAAAGC
>CAUSAW010000082.1:0-8690 GCA_963529725.1 uncultured Kingella sp.
TGCCAAATGAACGAATACGACAGCGAAAAAATGCTCGCCGTACTCGCCGAAGAACACGGCGGCATTGAACAAGTTTCCGAACCCGACAACGCCGACATCATCCTATTCAACACCTGCTCCGTGCGCGAAAAAGCGCAAGAAAAAGTCTTTTCCGATCTCGGGCGCGTGAAACCCATCAAACAAAAAAATCCCAACGTCATCATCGGCGTAGCAGGCTGCGTGGCATCGCAAGAAGGCGAAGCGATTGTCAAACGCGCGCCTTATGTGGATGTGGTATTCGGCCCGCAAACCCTGCACCGCCTGCCGAAAATGATTGTAGACAAAGAAACCACAGGGCTGTCGCAAGTAGATATTTCTTTCCCCGAAATTGAAAAATTTGACCACTTGCCTCCCGCCCGCGTGGACGGTGGTAGCGCGTTTATTTCCATTATGGAAGGCTGTTCCAAATACTGCTCCTTCTGCGTCGTGCCCTACACGCGCGGCGAAGAATTCTCGCGCCCACTGAACGATGTATTGACCGAAATCGCCGGCTTGGCGCAACAAGGTGTGAAAGAAATCAACCTGTTGGGGCAAAACGTCAACGCCTATCGCGGCGAAATGGACGACGGCGGCATCTGCGACTTTGCCACCCTGCTGCGCATCGTGCACGAAATTCCGGGCATTGAACGGCTACGCTTCACTACCAGCCACCCGCGCGAGTTCACCGATGCCATCATCGAGTGCTACCGCGACCTGCCCAAGCTGGTTTCACACCTGCACCTGCCCATCCAAAGCGGCTCCGACCGCGTGCTCTCCGCCATGAAACGCGGCTATACCGCGCTGGAATACAAATCCATCATCCGCAAACTGCGCGCCATTCGCCCCGATTTGTGCCTAAGCTCCGACTTTATCGTCGGTTTCCCCGGCGAAACCGAGCGCGAGTTTGAGCAGACTTTGAAGCTGGTGAAAGACATCGCCTTTGATTTGAGCTTTGTGTTTATTTACAGCCCGCGCCCCGGCACCCCCGCCGCCAACCTGCCCGACGACACGCCGCATGAAGAAAAAGTGCGCCGCCTCGAAGCGCTGAACGAAGTTATCGAAGCCGAAACCGCCCGCATCAACCAAACCATGCTCGGCACCGTGCAACGCTGCCTGGTGGAAGGTATCTCCAAAAAAGACCCCGACCAGTTGCAAGCGCGCACGGCGAATAATCGCGTGGTGAACTTTTACGGCGATGTTTCGCTGATTAACCAAATGGTGGATTTGGAAATCACCGAAGCCTTCACCTTCAGCCTGCGCGGCGAACTGGTGTGATGTAATCAAAACAGAAAAGGCAGCCTAAAAACCGTTTTCAGGCTGCCTTTCAAACAGCCGCAAAGGCAGCCTGAAAATGCCGTTTCAACGGAACTCAAAACCCGCAGAAATACCCAATAGCGGCAAACGGGTGGAGCGCACACGATATTCATTGTCAAAATATCATTTCATAACTTATCATTTCTTAACATAAAATTACATACAAGGGAGTATCATTGCAAACTTTCACACAACCCTCTATTTTAGGAGATAAATTATGCTAAAGAATTTAAGTCTAACTTTGATTGCGGCAGCCGTATTGTCTGCCTGCAGCAGCAGCGGCGGTGGCAGCGGTGTAGGTAGCGGCGTGCCCACGCCGCTGGGAGGTGCGAAAATATCCAGCTCCAACCAGGGCGACGGTAGCGCCGACAATGCCGACAACGGTGCTTCGGGCGATTCTGGCTCAAGCGCGATGGGTCCGAAAAAAAACAACACAAACAATCAGAAACCTACTCCGACTCCAACACCTACTCCGACTCCAACACCTACTCCGACTCCAACACCTACTCCGACTCCAACACCTACTCCGACTCCGGCACCTACTCCGACTCCGGCACCTACTCCTACTCCGACACCTACTCCTACTCCGACACCTACTCCTACTCCGACACCTACTCCGACACCTACTCCTACTCCGACACCCAACTCCATACTGATGCCGTTTTCCGAGATGAAGATTGGAGACCGTCAATTCCTTCACGAACTGACGATAGACGGCAAAACCTACCGTTACCGGGATAAAAGAACATCCATTGATGACGACACCATTAATATGGCAGAGCTGGGTATGGGCTTCTCTACCCGCCAAGTAGGATATTCGACAACAGCGACAGTGGATTGGAATTCGGTTAATCTTGACCCTTCTAAAAAGAAAACAACAGAAGGTATTCTAACGGTCTATCAGCGGCCGTATTCGGTTGTTCATTCATTAGTTTTGCCGTCGCACAATGGATTGACATATGGTGCGTCAGTGGGCTCCGGTTTTACAATAGACTCCGGTTGCATTGACGTTAATAGGATGGACTGTACATATGAGGTTGGGAGTGGGAGTGGTTCTATAGGAACTTTTGGCCATCGTACCGAAAATTCCGTTGTCGACAACATTGCTAAAAACAATCAGAAATTCAACTATTCGGGCGATGCGTTTACGCTTGCCGCCGTGCCCGAAAGAGGTGTTTTCAAATATCAAATCAATTTTGGTAGTGGTCATGGTTATTATATTCCAGGGGCAAAAGGTTCGGGAAGTATTACCGGCTTTAATAGCGTGGGCGATATTACGCTGGGCAGTGACGGAGACTTAGATGCCCTTGACCGCAGCATCACAGGCACTGCAACAGACAGCAAAAACGGCAAAATAGGGAACTTCCATCTCCACTTCTTTGGCCCTAATGCCGAAGAAGTAGCGGGTACAGGACGCATTCCTGAAACCGGAACAGATGCAAACGGCAAAAAAACCGACACAGTCTTCGGCTTCAGCGGCGTCCGCTAAGTCTTAATCCCATCAGCCTAATCAGGCAGCCTGAACATCTCCATCCGATTTTCAGGCTGCCTTTCTTGTTTTTCCTTATTCCCGTTTCCCATGAAAAAACCGATTCCCCATATCCTAATCCTGCTGGCGCTGTGTTCGGGCAGCCTGAAACCGCTTTGGGCGCAAACGCTCTCCGATCAGGAAAACTATCTCTACCAGCCACAGGCCAAAACGCCGATCGGCAATCCCGCTGGCGCATCCGAGCCCGCAGCACCCGCGCCGCAGGGGCAGCCTGAAAACGCCGCTGCCCCGCCCCAAGATGTGCAGAAGAAAACGCGCTTAAACGAAGACGATTTGCGCGCCAATCCGCAGCTTGCCGAGCAGCTGGTCAACCAAGCCGTTTTGGAGCGGCAGTGGGATTTTCTGGCGGCGCTGCTGCCCGTTTACCAAAGCATTCCCGAACACAACCCTACGCTATACAAATACGCGCACGGCGCTTGGGCGCGGACAAAAGCCAAGCATCGCCAAGCGGTGCGCGATTTTGGCGAAATTTTGCAAAAAGAGCCCGATCTGCATTATGTGCGCCTGGACTACATGAGCATGCTGTTTGAAAACAAACAATACCGCCAAGCCAAACAGCAGGCAGACATTCTGCTGAACGACAGCAACACCCCCGAGCCAATCCGCCAACTTGCCGAGCAAGCCAAAACGGCGGTGGACAAACAGCAAAAATGGCAATTCGACGGCTATCTGCAATACGAGCAAACCGACAACGTAAACGATGCCTCCTATGTGCGCGAGCTGCGCATCGGCGGGCGCACCTTCACACGCGATCCGGACAGCATGCCCAAGGCGGCGCACGGCATCCGCTACGGCGTTTCCGCCAATAAAAGCCTCAATATCGGCGGCAACCACAATCTGGTATTCAGCACCACGCTTGGCGGCGTCCATTATTGGGATCGGCACGATTACAGCGAAATCAACACCACCGTGCAGGGCGGCTACCAATATCGGGACGTCCGCCGCACATTCAGCGTACAGCCGTTTTTCAGCTACGACTGGCTGGGCGGACACCGCTATGACAACCGCCGCGGCATCCAGTTGAGTTACAGCCAATGGCTGGGCAACCGCTGGCAAGTCAGCTTATCTGCCAGCCATGCCAAACGCTATTACCGCGACCATGCCATCGCCAAAAATTTCAACAGCATATCAAACAACGGCTCGGCGACGCTGGCGTTTATCCCCAAGCCGAATATCATGCTGTTTACGGGCGTGGATTGGCTGAACGAAAAACCCCGTTTAGCCAGCCAATCTTCGCAGCGCAAAGGCTTTCGTATTGGCGTGGCGGGCGACTATAAAGATTGGGTAGGCGCACGGGTGGATTACCGCATTGGCACACGCCAGTTTAATGCGCCGCACTATTTCTTTACTAACACCACGCGGCGCGATATTGAACGGCAATGGCAAGGCTCGCTGTGGTCGCCCAAATTAACTTGGCATGGCTTAACACCGAAGCTGAATTATCGTCATGTGGAAATTGACAGCAACATCCCTGCACTCTATTCGCGCAAAAGCGGGCAATGGTTTATGACGGTGGATAAGCAGTTTTGATAGATAGGCAGCCTGAAAAACCAATTTTCAGGCTGCCTTTGGTTTACCTTGTTATGCCATAACGGCTATAATTAAAAGCGAGTCGCAACAAGCGCTCAATAGAAACAATGGTTTACTTTTTCAACTAAACGCGCAGCCGTTTTCAGGCTGCCGAAAGAGAGGTCTATCATGTCTGATAAAAAAGTCGCTGTCGTAACAGGTTCTGCCGCAGGTTTGGGCAAAGGCATCGCCACCCGCTTGGCGCAAGATGGCTTTGCCGTGGTGTTGCACGACATCAACGCCGATAATCTCGCCCAAACCAAAGCCGAGTTTGATAAAAACGGCTGGCAAAACATCGCCGTGCAAGGCAATGTTGCCAACCGCGCCGACCAATTTCGCCTTGCCGAAGAAGCGGTGAAAGCGTTTGGGCGCTTGGATGTTTGGGTGAACAATGCTGGCGTGGAATCGGTGGGCACGTTTTTGGCGCTGGATGAGCAAGAAATTGATCGCGTGTTGAACGTGAACGTGAAAGGCGTGATTTTTGGCACGCAAGCGGCTGCCGAGCAGATGAAAAAGCAAAAAACCGTGAGCAAAATCATCAATGCGTGCAGCATTGCTGGGCATGAATCCTATGAAATGCTCAGCCTGTATTGCGCCACCAAACATGCCGTGCGCTCGTTCACGCATTCCACCGCCAAAGAATTGGCGCAATACAACATCCGCGTGAACGCTTATTGCCCTGGTGTTGCCGACACGCCGATGTGGGAGCGCATCGACGCGGCGTTTGTGCAACACAAAGGCTATCAGCCCAAGCAGGCTTGGAACGAATTTACCGCTGGCATTTTGGCGGGTCGTCCGCAGCAGCCTGAAGACGTGGCTTGCTTGGTGTCGTTCCTATCGTCGCCCGATTCGGATTACATCACAGGGCAAACCATTTTGACCGATGGCGGCATGGTGTTCCGTTGATGGCAAAATGATTTTCAGGCTGCCTTGGGCGGATGGTTCAGCCCAAAGGCAGCCTGAAAAAACCAAACCGAATGCAACGCACGCATTCGGTTTTTTGTTGGGATACAAGTGAGCAAGGCGCTACAACTTCATGCTGCGCGGCAGCAGGCTGGCATCGGCAGGATTGTGCAAAAAGCGCTGCAACACGCGTTTGAGCGCGGCATCTTCGTGCCCATGCTGCATTTTTTGCGTGAAAAAATCGGCGATGATTTGCGCTTGCTGTTCCATGTTGAACTGGGCTAAATCGTGCCGACTGGCAAGTAGGTGTTGATAGCGATAGGCGCGGTGGGCGATGTAGCCGCCTTGCAGCGCGATGCAAATGCCGCAGCGGCGCACGGGATAGCCGAGACGGTGTTGCCAAATGTGGCTGCATTCGTGGATAAACAGATGGCGTTGTTGCCATGTGCCGTGGGCGAAGTTGGCACAGCACAAGGCGCGGGGGTAATAGCTGTTGCCGTTAGGCGACATGGCGGTGTGGACGTTTTGCAGCGGCAGATAGCGGCGCGCGTGGATATGGATGGCGGCGTAGTCCAGCGCGTGTTGGAAGATGGGGCGGATTAGGGCGATTTCGGATGGGGTGAGATAGCGGGGCATGGGCAGGCTGAAAGTTTGTGGATTGGGTGGGGTGGATGGTTTTGATACAAAGGTTGGGGTGTTTAATTGGGTGCGGGTGTTGCGTGGGGGGACGTGAATGATGATGGGCAAGATGGGGAAAGTGTTCTGTGCCACGCATTTGGCAGCCTGAAAAGGGGAAACTGTTTTGGCTTTGCTGAAACCCGCTTCACTCGTTTTCAGGCTGCCTTTTCGCGTTTTATGTTTTGCTTGATTGCGCTGTTTCGTTTATCCGCGTATGGAACGCTGTACACAATCCGCAATCTACAATCTCTGCAATCCCCATTCGCTCACACCAAAGGCAGCCTGAAAACAAAACTCCCATCCCAACTTCGCCCCCACTTCCCCCAACCCATTCTCAAGCCGCCATAAACCCTTCCCTACTCCCCAGCCAGCGCCCCAAATGCGCCCGCACAATTTCAGGCTGCTGTTCTATCAGCTGCGGGGCGAGTTGGCGCGCGTGTTCCAGCAATTCCAAATCCTGTTCCAAATTGGCAAAGCGCAGCATCATTGCGCCGCTTTGGCGCACGCCCAAAAAATCCCCCGCGCCACGTATTTCCAAATCTTGCCGCGCAATTTCAAAGCCGTCGGTGTTTTCGTAAATCACTTTGAGCCGTTGCTTGCTCACCTGCCCCAAAGGCTCGGCAAACAGCAACACGCAAGTGCTCGCCGCCGCGCCGCGCCCCACACGCCCGCGCAGTTGGTGTAGTTGCGCCAGCCCCATGCGCTCGGCGTGTTCAATCACCATTAGGCTGGCATTGGGCACGTCCACGCCGACTTCTATCACGGTGGTCGCCACCAGCACGTTCAGGCTGCCTGAAACAAATTGCGCCATGATTTCGGCTTTTTCCGCTGGCTTCATGCGCCCGTGCACCAAGCCGATTTTGAGCTGGGGCAGCGCGGCTTGCAGCTCGGCGAGCGTTTCGGTGGCGGCTTTCAGTTGCAGGCTGTCGCTCTCTTCAATCAGTGGGCACACCCAATAGGCTTGCTGCCCTTTTTGGCAGGTACTGAGCACAAAGCCTTCCACTTCGGCGCGGCGTAGGTTATTGACTAATTTGGTTTTAATCGGCGTGCGATTGGGCGGCAATTCGTCGATGGTGGAGACTTCTAAATCGGCGAAAAACGTCATCGCCAGCGTGCGCGGGATGGGCGTGGCGGACATCATCAGCTGGTGCACGTCTTGCCCTTTGTTTTTCAGCGCCAGCCGTTGCGCCACGCCAAAGCGATGCTGTTCGTCCACAATCACCAGCCCAAGATTGTGAAAGACAACATCGTCTTGAAACAGCGCGTGCGTGCCAATGGCAAGGCGGATGCGTCCATCGGCAATCGCGGCACGGGCTTGGTCTTTGTCGCGCTTTTTCAGGCTGCCTGAAAGCCATGCCACGCTGATGCCCAGCGGCTCAAGCCATTGTTTGAACTTGATATAGTGTTGCTCGGCTAGGATTTCGGTAGGCGCCATCACGGCAGCCTGAAAACCGCCTGCGTCTTCCAGTGCAACCAACGCCGCCAGCGCGGCAACAATGGTTTTGCCGCTGCCCACGTCGCCTTGCAGTAGACGGTGCATGGGGTGCGGCTGGGCTAAATCGGCGCGGATTTCGTTGAACACGCGCTGTTGGGCGCGGGTTAGGCTAAACGGCAGTTGGGCAATCAGCGCATTGGTTAAGCTGCCGTTGCCAATCAGTGGTTTCAGGCTGCCTGAACGGCGTTTTTGCTTGGCTAGGCGCATGGAGAGTTGTTGCGCCAGCAGTTCGTCAAATTTGAGCCGCTGCCATGCGGGCAACGCGCCATTGCTGATTTGCGCGAGGTTGATGCTGGGCGGCGGATTGTGCAGCAGGCGCAGGCTGTCGGCGAGCGTGGGCAGGTTGTATTGGCGTAACACGCTTTCGGGCAGGATTTCGCGCAGGTCTAAATGTTGCAGCGCGGCGGCGATGGCTTTGCGCAGCGTGGGCTGGGTTAAGCCGTTGGTGGTGGGGTAAATGGGGGTGAGCGTTTGCGCCAGTTCGCTTTTTTCGGGCGATTTGATTTTGGGGTGTATCATCTCTGCGCCGTAGTAGCCCTGTTTGATTTCGCCGAGCGCGCGCACGCGCTGCCCTTTGGCAAGCTGCTGCTGTTGGCTGGGGTAGAAATGGATGAAGCGCAGGTTGAGCAGGCTGCCTGAATCGTCTCGGATGCGGGCGATAAGCTGTTTGCGCGGTTTAAACTGAACTTCTTGCAGCACCACTTCGCCTTCCACTTGGCACATCTCGCCAATGGGCGCGGCGGCAATCGGCGTGATTTGGGTTTCGTCTTCGTAGCGCAGCGGCAGGTGTAGGGCTAAATCCCATGCGTTGTGGATGTGTAGCTTTTCCAGCTTTTGCACGGTGCTGTCGGTGAGTTTTAGGGTTTGGCGAAGGTCGGGAAGCATGGTTGTTTGCGCGGAAGGAGTTTTCAGGCTGCCTAATTATAGGGAAATTTGGGCGTAATGAATAATGGCGCGGGGTTAGGGCAGCCTGAAAAGTAGGTTGAGCATTGATGCCCGACATTTTGAATTTATGGCGGATGTGGATAAATAGGGCGGTGTTGGTTGGCGTTTGTTTGTGTTTGTCGGGCATCGATGCCCAACCTACTCTAATGGTTGGCACTACACGAGGTGCAGGGGCTTGCCCCTGCTCGTGGTAGGCGGCGAAACGCCTGCGCGGGCAAA
>CAUSAW010000083.1:0-8593 GCA_963529725.1 uncultured Kingella sp.
ATGCACGGCTACACCGACCGCCACGACTACTACCGCCGCGCATCGTCCCACCCACATTTAAAAAACATCGCCATCCCCACCCTGCTGATTAACGCCCGCAACGACCCGTTCTACCCCGCCACCTACCTGCCGCAAAGCAGCGACGTTTCATCCAGCGTGCAACTATTGCAACCGCAACACGGCGGACACGCAGGCTTTGTGAGCGGCAACGGACGCGGACACCTGCGCTGGCTGCCGCAAACCTTGTTGGCATGGTTTGAACAGTTTTAGGCAGCCTGAAAAGCAGATGGCGGGCTGTTGCTTATGCTTTGCTTGTTGTGAGTTGTGAAGGGCAAAACTCGGTTTCAGGCTGCCTTATCCTACAAACAAAGGCAGCCTGAAAACAAACCCACAATGGAGCGTCGGCGGCTCGCCGACATCTTATCTTGGTAAACCAGCCATGTTTTAATAAACTGTTAGCAACGAGCCGTCGCCGCTCCAACCCATTTTCAGGCTGCCCCAACCACTTCCCCTTAAATAATAAGCAGCCTGAAACCCCAATCCCCACCATCCCCCCAAAACAAGGAATCCCCCATGACCTTCTGGCACGGCTTCATCCTAATCACTGGCATCCACATCCTAGGCGCCATGTCCCCCGGCTCCGATTTCGTCTCCATCTTCACCATCATCCTATCCCCCACCATGCCCACTTGGCAGCTCGCCATCTACGGCGCATGGATGATGATGCTGCAATTCGCATGGTTCGCCCTAGTAACCCTGCTGCTCTCCCTGCCCGCCATCAACCAACGCTTCCAAAAAGCAGGGCATTGGATAGACCGCGTACTCGGCATCGCCATGACCGCGCTGGGCATCAAAGTCATCATCAGCTAAACCCCTTTCAGGCTGCATCAAGCAACGCCATAGGCAGCCTGAAACCCATTTCACACACAACCGAAGGAGTCCACCACATGGCACAACAAAACCTTATCCAAATCAACGGCCCAGTAGGCAACCTAGAAACCCTCTACCTCCACGCCCAAGGCGCAGAACGCGGCGTCGCCGTCATCAACCACCCCAACCCCACCCAAGGCGGCACGTTCACCAACAAAGTCATCCAAACCGCCGCCAAATGCCTCGCCCAAATGGGCTTTCATTGCTACCTGCCCAACCTACGCGGCACAGGCAACAGCGCAGGGCAATACGACGACGGCAAAGGCGAAACCGACGACTGCATCGCCGTGATTGATTACGCCCGCGCCCAACACCCCAACGCCACCCAACTCGCCATCTCAGGCTTCTCATTCGGCGGCTACGTTGCCAACTTCGCCGCCCAAGCGCGCCAGCCCGACCTGCTGCTGCTCATCGGCGCCGCCCTCAACCACTACGCCCTGCCCTGCCCACTCGCCCCCGATGTGCAAAAAACCCTAATCATCCACGGCGAAAAAGACGAAGTCGTGGACATCGCCAAACCCCTAGCATGGTGCGCCACGCAAGACCTTCCGCTCATCGTCATCCCCGAAAGCGGACACTTCTTCCACGGCAAACTCATCGCCCTGCGCGATACCATCAACCGCTTTGTGCCCAGCATTATTGGTTAAACGAAAGGCAGCCTGAAAGTAGCAACCCCATTTTCAGGCTGCCTTATCCTGTAAACAAAAGCTGCCTGAAAAACCAATGGAACGTCGGCGGCTCGCCGACATCTCGCATCTTGGCAAACCAGCCATACTCTTCTGTTTAAGAAGCTATTGGCGACGAGCCGTCGCCGTTCCACCCCCTTTTCCAGTTTTCAGGCTGCCTATTTTGGTTAATCCATAACAAGCGTTTGACACTACTGCCTACCCCCCTACGTCCAGCCGAACGCAGCATCTTTTTTTCGGAAACAAGCGTGCGCTTGTCCAACGGCGCACGAAGTGCGGCTAGTTCGCACGCGCCGAAAAAAGGATGCGGAGTGAGGGAAGTCTGCGAAGCAGACCTGCACGTCGGGGTCGCCTTTCTTTGCTTACTTTCTTTGGCGAAGCAAAGAAAGTCGCCGCGCCGCGATTAGGCGCAAAGGTAAACACTACACCCAAAGCCAACCACAAAGCACAAACCCATTTTCAGGCTGCCTTACCCTGTAAACAAAAGCAGCCTGAAAAACACCCCAATGGAGCGTTGGCGGCTCGCCGACATTTTGGTAAATCAACCATATTCTGTTTAATAAACTGTTGGCGACGAGCCATCGCCGCTCCAACCCTTTTCAGGCTGCCACAATTATTTCCCCATACCCCCCACACAAAGCACCCAAAAATGTCCCACCACACCACCTACACCTTCATCACCCGCCGCATCCAAGCCCTAGCCCTACTCTCCCTAATCGGCGCAACCCTTGGCGCGCTTGGCAACTACCACTGGATAGCCGAACTATTCAGCCCCTTCTGGGCATGGTATGGCACATTTTTCACACTCGCCATCCTATTCGCCCACAGCCATCGTCAACGCCTCGCATGGCTCATTCCCACCCTATTTTCCGCCTACTGGCTGTTCACCCCGCTACCCATCACCATCAACATCTCAGCCCAGCAAACCCACCGCGCCCTGTGGTACAACGTCAACCTAGACAACCCCAACCCCGCCGCCGAAATCGCCCTAATCCAACAACACAACCCAAACCTTATCGCCCTCGCCGAAATCAACCTAGACGACCCCCGCTGGCAACCGCTCCAACAAGCCTACCCACACGGCTGCCAACACCAAGAATCCAGCCCCTTCGCCCTTGCCCTCTGGTCAAAAACCCCGCTGCAAAGCTGCCACATCAGCTACATCAACGATCTCCCCCTTATCCGCGCCCAACTCCCCAACGGCACAGCCATCTACGCCCTACACCCACCGCCCCCCATCAACGCCGAGCTTGCGCAAACACGGCTGAACTACCTACACCAAGCCGCCGCCCAAATCGCCCGCGAACACAGCGTACTTATACTCGGCGATCTCAACACTACCCCCTTTTCGCCCGTGTTCCGCGATTTCACCGCCACCGCCCAACTCCACAACGCCATGACCAACATCACGCCCACATGGTTTTTATTCGGGCTGCACATAGACCATGTGCTGCACCGCCAAGCAGGCAATGTGCAAACCACCGCCCTGCCGTGGGGCGAATCCGACCACCGCGCGATACTGGTTACACGACAGTTCTAACCAACAACAGATACACCCACGCAGCCTGAAACCTTTGCAAAACCCCAACAGTAGCCTGAAATCCAAAACGAAAAGGCGGCAGTTCACTGCAAAATATCTGATTAAACAGAGTGTTACTGATTTATCAAAATGTCGGCGAGTCGCCGACGTTCCATTGGTTGTAGGTTTTGCAAAGGTTTCAGCCTGAAAAGCAAAACCGCTTGGCGTGATACCAAACGGTTTTTGTTGTGAATAAACCAGATTTCAGGCTGCCTGATCCTGTAAACAAAGGCAGCCTGAAAACCATTCCCAGTTTTCAGGCTGCCTCACTAACCAGCGTTCCATCCCGCCGCAAAGTTTACAACGAATAATACATCTCAAATTCCAACGGATGCGGTGCCATCTGCATACGGCGCACATCCTCCGACTTAAACGCAATATAGCTCTCAATCCAATCTTGGCTAAACACCCCGCCGCGCGTTAAAAACTCATGGTCGGCTTTCAGCGCCGCCAGCGCCTCGTCCAGCGAAGCGCACACGGTGGGCACTTGCGCGTCTTCCTCGGGCGGCAAGTCATACAAATTTTTGCTGGCAGGGTCGCCTGGGTGGATTTTGTTTTGAATGCCGTCCAAGCCCGCCATCAACAAGGCGGCGAATGCCAAATAAGGGTTTGCCATGGGGTCGGGGAAGCGCGCTTCAATCCGCACCGCTTTGCTGCTGTGCACCGCGGGGATGCGGATGGATGCCGAGCGGTTTTTGGCGGAATACGCCAGTTTCACAGGGGCTTCAAAATGCGGCACAAGGCGTTTGTAGGAATTGGTGGATGGGTTGGTGATGGCGTTGAGCGCTTTGGCGTGTTTGATGATGCCGCCGATGTAATACAGCGCGGTGTCGGAAAGCCCTGCGTAGCCATCGCCTGCAAACAAGTTTTTGCCGTCTTTCCAAATGGATTGGTGAACGTGCATGCCGCTGCCGTTGTCGCCCATCAGCGGTTTGGGCATAAAGGTGGCGGTTTTGTTGAAATTGTGCGCCACGTTCCAAATCACATATTTCATGTCTTGCGTCCAGTCGGCGCGTTTGACCAGCGTGCTGAATTTGGTACCGATTTCCATTTGGCTGCCTGTTGCCACTTCGCCGTGATGCACTTCCACGGGGATGCCGATTTCTTCCAACACGCGCACCATCGCCGAGCGCAAATCTTGCCCCGCGTCCACAGGCGCAACAGGTGCGTAGCCGCCTTTCACCACGGCGCGATGCCCTGTGTTTTGCCCGTCATAATGATAGCCGCTACTCCAAGCCGCGCTTTCGGATGTGATTTCAAAGCGGGCTTTGTCCATGTGCGTTTCAAACGCCACGCCGTCAAACACGAAAAATTCAGGTTCAGGCCCAAAATAGGCGGTGTCGCCGATGCCTGTTGATTTTAAATACGCTTCGGCGCGGCGGGCGATGCTGCGCGGGTCGCGGTCGTAGCCTTGCGCGTTGGCAGGGTCTATCACGTCGCAAGTTAAAACCACGGTAACATCGTCAAAAAAGGGATCAATAAACGCGGTGCTGGGGTCGGGGCGCAGCTGCATATCGGATGCTTGGATGCCTTTCCAGCCGCCAATGGATGAGCCGTCAAACGCTTGTCCTGTTTCAAACCATTCATCGGGGTCTTCTAACACGATGTGGGCGGGGATGGTGAAGTGATGCTGTTTGCCTTTGGTGTCGGTGAAGCGTAAATCAACGAAGCGGGCTTCGTTTTCTTCGATGAGGTTAATCACGTCGTTAATGGACATTGCGTTGCTCCTTGCTTGGCAGGGTTGTGGGAAAAAGTGCGAAAGATTGTGCCATTTTTGATGTGGCTCTACAACATTTATTTACAAAAGATAGGGCTTTGTTTACAAACTCGCATTCGGGTTTTCAGGCTGCCTGATGGTGGATAAAGGCAGCCTGAAAATGGGTAGCATAAAAGGCAGCCTGAAAGTCATTTTTCGTTTTCAGGCTGCCTTAATGTTTATTTCTTAGCGCATTTGGCTTTCACCGCGGCAACGGTGCTATCCAGCTTCGCGCCGTCCACTTCGCCGAGCAAGGCTTGCTCCGCGCCGCATTTGGGCAAGCGCACAACCGTATAAGGCAAGCCGCCCACCGTGTTGCCCAGTTCGCGCATCATCGCGCGGCTGTTGGTGCCCGTGTAGCGCCAGATGGGATAGGAAACGGGCGTGGCTTTCAAAAACTTGCTCACATTCTCAGGCGAATCCACCGCGATGCCCACCATTTCCACGCCTTGCTTTTTGCCTTTTTGTTGATACCATTTGCTCATGGCAGGCATTTCCTTGCGGCAAGGTTTGCACCAAGTTGCCCACAGGTTCACAATCTGCACCTTGTCGCCACTTGCCAACTGCTGCGGCTTGTTATCCGCGTGCGACACAAAATCCGCCGCGCCCGCAGGCAAAGCCGCACACAACGCCAAAAGGGCAACGCTTTTCAATATTTTCATCACAATCTCCTTGCTACAAACTATGGATCAAAATAAAACGCGCCATTCTACCGCCAAACCGTTTTGCTGTTGGCTTTTTTGCACCGTGATTGATAATTTTGGCGACATCGGCGTGTCGTGGCGGCTGGCGCAAGAATTACACCGCAGGCTCGGCTGGCAAGTGCATTTATGGCTAGACAACATCGCCGCGCTGCAAACCATCGCGCCTGATGCGCCCGCTGCCCCACCCTGCGCCTATCAAGGCATCCAGCTTCACGCGTGGCAAGAAGCGCAGCACGCCGATTTGCGCAACGCCCCTGTGCCCGATATGGTGATTGAAACCTTCGCCTGCGCCCTGCCCGCCAATGTGCAAGCCATCATCCAAGCGCAGCGCCCCGTGTGGCTCAACTGGGAATATTTGAGCGCGGAAGATTGGGCAATCCACACCCACGCCATGCCCAGCCTGCAAGCCAACGGCGGCGAAAAATATTTCTGGCAAATGGGCTTTGTGCCTGCCAGCGGCGGCTTGCTGCGCGAAGCGGATTACATCGCCCAGCAAAGCGCGTTTAGGCAGCCTGAAAACAACGTGCTCAATATATTTGCCTTTGGCTACGCCAGCGCAGTCTGGCAACAATGGGCAGCCGCATGGGCAGCGCAAGAGCGCGAAATCGTGTTGCATTGCGCGGGCAAGCCCCTGCAAACCAGTTTGCAAGCTTGCCCCGCCGTTTCAGGCAGCCTGAAAATCGTGCCACAAGATTTTGTGCCGCAAGCGCAATTTGACCGCATCCTATGGGCGGCGGATGTGCTGATGATTCGCGGCGAAGACAGCTTTGTGCGCGCCCAACTCGCAGGTAAGCCATTTTTCTGGCACATCTATCCCCAAGCCGAAGCCGCCCATTTGGATAAGCTCAACGCCTTTTGGCATACCTACCACCAACACGCCGCCCCCAGCGCCGCCGTGCAACACGCCCATCAAGCCTTGTCCAATGAACTCAACGGCGCACACGCGCTCAGCCCCGCCCAACGCCAACAGCATTGGCACACGCTGCTCAACAATCTTGCCGATTGGCAACGCAGTGCACGCGCATGGCAGCAATATTTGTTCACCCAAAGCGACACCATCAGCCGCCTGCAAGCATGGCTGCGCAGCATCAACCGCCTATAATCGCCAACGCCAAAGGCAGCCTGAAAGCGAGTTCACGAGCTTCTGCGAAGCTAAAACAACCTGCCGCTGGCCATCATCCCTAATCACACATCAACAAGGAAAAATCATGTCCCAAGCCTATTGCGACTTCTGCGCCGCCCTACCCAGCGACACCACCAACCCCAACAAAGCCTACCATGACACCGAATACGGCGTGCCCGTGCACGACGACAACATCCTGTTTGAACGACTGGTTTTAGAAATCAACCAAGCAGGGCTAAGCTGGACCACCATACTCAACAAACGCCCCGCCTTTCAGGCTGCCTATGCCCAGTTCAACATCGCCGCCGTTGCCTCCTTTGGCGAAGACGACATCAAGCGCTTGCTAAACAACGCAGGCATCATCCGCAACCGCCTCAAAATCCAAGCCGCCATCCACAACGCCCAGCAAATCCAACGCCTGCAACAACAATACGGCAGCTTCAAAAACTGGCTAGATGCCCACCATCCGCGCAGCAAAGAAGCATGGGTTCAGTTGTTCAAACAGCAATTCAAATTTATGGGCAACGAAATCGTCGGCGAATTTTTGATGAGCACAGGCTACCTAGCAGGCGCGCACGAAAAAAGCTGCCCGCAATATCGGCAGCCTGAATAAGCCACAAAACGCCCAAAGGCAGCCTGAAAACGAGCGCAGCGAGTTTCAGCGAAGCTAAAACGGCATCTTAAAAAAACGTTTTCAGGCTGCCTTGCTCACACCAAGCCCAGTTTTTTCAAAAACCCCGCCAACTTCTCCGCAAACAACCGATACCCCGCCGCATTCGCGTGCACCGCATCCGACTTCAAATCCTTATCCCCCAAAATCTCCGCCCAAGCCCCCTGCAACAGCGGCACATCCAACTCATCCGCCAGCTCCGCATACAACGGATGCTCGCTCACCATCCCCAGCAAAGCCCCCGTCGTAAAATGCGGAATCGCCACCAACACCGCAGGCACATCCGCCGCCCGAATCATCGCCACCATCTTGCGAATATTCTCCCGCGTGCCGCTTTCAGGCAGCCGCTGTAAAAAATCATTGCCCCCAATGCTCACCACCACCAACTTCGGCTTTTGCGCCAACAAATCAGGCAACCGCGCCAACGCCTGCGCGCTCGTATCGCCCAAAACCCCACCATTGATAACCTTGCGCCCCAAAAGCTGCGCCAACTGCGCGGGATAATCCGCCCCGTTGGGCGCACCAAAACCCGCCGTGAGCGAATCGCCCAACGCCAAAATTGCATCGCCCGCTGCCAGCTTCCGAAACTGCTTACCCCCGCATCCTGCCAACAGCGCACAGGACAAAATTAACAAATCACGTCTTGAAATCATCGTTCTATACCTTTTCAGGCTGCCTATCGCAACACGGCAGCCTGAAAATCAAAAAATCGGCTCACTCAAAATACACAAAATACGGTTTATCACAATTCAAAATAAAAACAATAAAGTAAAAGAGCTAAAAAATACGCTGCGCCAACCAAGTCAGTCAGCATACTTTTTAGAGTGCCATCAAAATAACAAATATCATCACTAATTTAGTTGGAAACCTTGCTAAAAATTAAGAGATTTTCAGCAAAATACGCAACAAAATATAAAATCTTTAAACAAAACAACATGAAATTGCAAAATGCGATTTTTTGTAAATTAACGTATTGATTTGTCGTATTTTCTGATTTAGAGTAAAAGCGCATCTTAACTAGATCAAATCTAGGTATGGTGTGTTGTTTTTATACTTTCATCATTTTATAGGAGTGTGATTTATGAAAACCTTAGGGGCTGTACTAGATAAGCCCTAAATACCACACCATCTACGCAGCACTTTAA
>CAUSAW010000084.1:0-8417 GCA_963529725.1 uncultured Kingella sp.
GTTTCAACCCGGACATCCGTGCGCACTGCGAACGGCTGAGGGCGAAAGGTAAAACCAAAATGCAAACCGTCGGTGCGGCCATGCGCCGTCTGGTTCAGATTTACTACGGTGTGCTCAAACACCGTTGCGAATATCAGGCTCAAGTGATGCTTGCGGTCTGAGGGGGGAGATGGTATCTACTTAGGTTTTGCAAAAGTTTCAGCCTGAAAAAGCGAAACCGTTTGGTATTTGCCAAACGGTTTTTTTTGTTGGGAAACTGGATTTCAGGCTGCCTTTGGCAATAACAGCTGCGGCAGCCTGAAAGCCGTAGGCTTCAACGGAGTTAAAACGCGTTTACCAGCTTCTATGAATGCGAAGCCAACCCCATCAATCCGCCAAGCGGCGCACTTTCACAATGCTTTCCGCCGCGTCGCCCAGTTGCCACAAAAAGACTTCCGTGTTGCGCGGGCGAACGTGCGGTTCAAAGCTGCGAAACGCCGCCATCTGGCAACCGCCGCCGCGCCCAATTAGCTGCCACAGCAAAATGCCAATCCAAAAGCCATGCCCAAACACCACATAATTGCCATCGGGCAGCGTGCGGAAATAATCGTGCACGGCGTTAATCTGCCCAAAAAACGAGGCGAAGCTATCGCAATCGGCGCCGTCGCGGTAATCGGCATCGTCGCGCTGCCAATAGGCTTCTGCCAGTGCGCTTAATTCGGCGCTGTTTTTGCCGTGGATGTGCTCGTATGATAGGTAATTGAATTCATGCAAATCGGGCAGGATTTGGCTTTTCAGGCTGCCTAACTGCAAAAACGGCGCGGCGGTTTGCTGCGTGCGCAGATAGGGCGAAGTGAACACGGCATCGGGCGGTGGCACGTTGGCGGCGAGCCATTGTGCGAGATGCTGCGCCTGCGTTTCGCCCAGCGCGGTAATTGGGATTTCTTCGTTGCGCCATTGCACGGTTTGCCCAGCCATGGCGTTGGCAGCACTTTGAGCGTGGCGGATAAGATAGATGTTTTTCATGGGGTTTCCTTTGGGGTTTGGTTTCACAAAAGCGCGTGAACTTGCTTTCAGGCTGCCTTTGGTGGGCAGGAGCTTGTTTAAAACCGTTTTCAGGCTGCCTGTTGATTTAATAAAGGCAGCCTGAAAATCATTTGCGCAGCCGCAGCGCATTGCCCACCACAATCAGCGAACTCGCGCTCATGCCAATCGCGGCAATCCACGGCGTAACCCAGCCTGCCACCGCCAGCGGCACCACAATCAGGTTATACACGCTCGCCCAAATCAGGTTTTGGCGGATGACGCGGCGCGTGCGTTGGGCTTGGCGCAGCAGGCGCGGGATAAGGGCAAGGTCGTCTTGCAGCAGGATAACGTCCGCGCCATCGCGGGCAACATCCGCGCTGCCTGCCACCGCCAGCGACACATTGGCGGCGGCGAGCACGGGCGCGTCGTTGATGCCGTCGCCCAGCATTAACACGCGCTTGCCTTCGGCTTGCAGGGCTTGCACATAGGCGAGCTTGTCTTCGGGCGTGGCTTGGGCGCGGCGATGGGCGATGGCGAGCTGGTCGGCAAGCTGGTTCACGGCGTTGGGATGGTCGCCGCTGAGTATATGGCTGGTGATGCCGCGCGCGCGCAGTTCGGCGAGCATGGCGGCGGCGTGGGGCTTGCTTTCATCGCGCAGGATAAAGGCAGCCTGAAAGCCGCTTTCGTTGCCCAACACAATCACGCTGCCTTCGGGCAAGTCATCGGGCAGGTTGTCAGGCTGCCTTTGCCGCGCCAGTTGGGCAACAAAATCGGCGCGCCCAATTGCCCATGTTTGGTGCAAAATTTGGGCGCTGATGCCCTGCCCAATGCGGTTTTGCCGTTGCGTCGCCAATAGCGGCGTTGCCTGCGGCAGCCTGAAAAACGCTTGGGCGATGGGGTGTTCGGATTGCTGTTCTAAGGCTTGGGCGATGGCGATGAGTTCGCTGGGGCAGCCTGAAAACGTGGTTTCATCGTATAACTGGTTGTTGGCAAAGGCATAAATATGGCTGATGGACAGCTTGCCTTGCGTGAGCGTGCCTGTTTTGTCAAACACGGCATCGGTGATTTGCGCCAAGTTTTCAAGGGCTTGCCCCTGCGCAATCAACACGCCTTCGCTGGCGAGTTTGCCTGTGGAAGCAGCGAGCGCGGCGGGCGTGGCAAGCGATAGGGCGCAGGGGCAAGTAATCACCAGCAGCGACACGGTTACCCACAAAGCGCGGGCGGCGTCGGCATACCACCACCAAGCCAAAAAGGTGGGCACCGCCATGATAATCAGCGACAGCGTGAAGCCCGAGGCATAGCGCTCGGCCAGCTCGGCAAGGCGCGGCTTTTGCGCAAGGGCTTTGTCTAACAGCTTCACAATGTGCGCCAAGCGCGTTTGGTTGCCCACTTCGGTGGCGCGGATGATGATGGGGCTGGCAACGTTGAGTGTGCCTGCGGTTACAAGGCAGCCTGAAAACTTGGCAACGGGCAGATGTTCGCCCGTAAGCATCGCTTCGTTGATTTCGCTCTCGCCGCTTAACACCACGCCGTCCACGGGTACGACTTCGCCCGCGCGCACCAGCAACACATCGCCCACCGCTAGCGATGCCACGGCGGCTTCTTCGCTGCTTTCATCGGGATAACGCGGCAAGCGGTGGCAAAACGCAGGCACCAGCTTCACCAAACGCTCCGCCGCATCGCCCGCCTTGCGCCGTGCGCTATGTTCCATAAACCGCCCCAGCAGCAAAAAGAACACAAACATGGCGATGCTTTCAAAATACAAGCCTTGCTGCGATTGCACCGCCAACGCGCCCACGCCCGCGATAAACGTGAGCGAAATTGCCAGCGCAACAGGCGTGTCCATGCCTGTGCGCCCGTTTTTCAAATCGCGCCACGCGCCTTGGTAAAACGGCAACGCCGCGTAAAACATGGCAGGCAGCACCATAAAAAACGCGCCCCAATGCAGCATGGCAAGGTATTGCGGCTCAATGTCGCCAAACAAATAAGTGGGCAGCGCAAACATCATGGTTTGCATACTGGCAAAAGCGGCGATGGCAAGCCGAATCAGCATGGATTTGCGCTCGCGCTGGGTTTGCGCTTCCATTTTTTGCGCGTCATACGGCGCGGCGGTGTAGCCCGTTTTTTGAATCAGCGACAAAATATTGGAAAGCTGCACGCGCGTTTCATCCCAGCGCACGCGCGCGCGTTGCGTGCTGTAATTCAGCTCCACTTGGCTAATGCCCGCTTGGCGCATCAGCCGCTGCTCAATCAGCCACACGCAGGCGGCGCAAGTGATGCCGCCCAGCATCAACGTGGCTTCGCGCTGGTTTTCAGGCAGCGTTTCCACAAATTCGGCTTGCACTTCGGGCAGGTCGTAGAGTTTGAGCTGCGCCATGATTTCATCGGGCGGCAGCTCCGCCTTTTCGGCTTGGGCGGTGCGATTTTTGTAGTAGCTGCCCAGTCCAGCATCAATAATGCCTTGGGCAACGGCTTGGCAACCCACGCAACAGGTGGGTTGCTCTTGGTTGTCGTAGATAATGGGCAGATGGGTGTGTTCGGGGACGGGCAGTCCGCAATGGAAACAGGATTGGGGCATGGGTGTGGGGTGAAATGGATTGTGTGTGGATGGTTTTTAAAAGGCAGCTTGAAAATGGGAAATAGGCGTTTCAGGCTGCCTTTGCGCTTGCGGATAACATCAAAGGCAGCCTGAAACGCCCAAACCCAATCTATCAATCAATATCCGCGCAAAAAAACAGCCGCCCCACGCAGAGCGGCTTGTTTGATCAAGTGATTACTGCGCAGGCACAATGCTGGCGCTTTGCATCAAATTGCCCACCGCTTCTTGCACGCGCTCATTTGCCATGCTGGCGCGCAAGCCTTCGTTGATTTGCTCAAAAGGCTCTACTTTAATCTTGCGTTTATCGTTCACATAATAAATCGCGTGCAATTTGTCGCCCGAAACAGGCTTGCTGTATTGCCCTTTTTTCAGGCTGCCGATGGCTTGATAGATTTGCGGACGCGCTTCTTGCAAATCGCGCACCGAAATATAGTCGCTAAACACCGCGCCGCCCGCTTTGATATTGGGGTCAATGCTGTATTTGCGCGCCACTTCTGCAAAACTTTTCTTCGCTTTCAAATCGCGCTCGGCAGCTTTAATTTGCTCGGCGTTATCGGTGATGATTTCGCCCACTTGGATTTCATCGGTGTTGTCGTAGCGTTGTTTGATTTCGTTGTAACGCTGTTTCACTTGGGCATCGGTTACAGGGTTTTTGGTGATTACATCACGCGCATAAATCTGCATCAAAAGCTGGTTTTGATAATCCGCCCATTGTTGTTTAAAGTCGGCTTGCTTGTCTGCGCCTTGGGCTTTGGCTTGCTTCATGCTTTCGGCCTCAACGTCTTTATAGTCTTTGCTTTTGTCCAAGCCTTGCTTTTTGGCAGCTTGGGTAACCACAGTTTCCATAACCGTTTGCTGGGCGATGAATTGGCGCAGCTCGGGGCTGTCTTGTATTTGCCCTTGGCTGCTGCCCACCACCGCTTGAACGCGGCGGTCTAGCTCGGTGCTGTCAATTTTGGTGCCGTTTACGGTAACCACCGTTTGGGCAAACAAGCTGCCTGAAATCAGGGCGGCAGAGAGCGCGGCGGCGATATAAGTGGGTTTCATGAGGTTTCCTTTCGGTTGGGTGGAGGGGATGTGCTCGGTTGTAATGCGGGAACGGTTTTCAGGCTGCCTTTATTGCGCGCGATGCTTGCCTGCTAACGAATTCATCGCATTAGGCAGCCTGAAAATACTCATCAGGCGTTTGCGCGGAAATGCTGAGCGCATGGATTTGTTTGCTGCTGAACAAGTCTTCCAGCAAGGTTTGCACTTGGCGTTGTCGTGCCACGCGGTTCATGCCGTCAAACGCGGTGCTCACAATCAAAATGGCGTAATGTCCGCCACCTTTATTGCCTGCGTGTCCGATGTGTAAATGGCTCTCGTCGGCAAACTCGTACACATCGGGGGCTAGCGGGGCGAGTCGGCTGGCTATTTGGTCGCGCATTATTTGGGGAACACTTGTTTAAAGGGGCGAATCAGCATTTCGGCATACACGCCTGCGTGCACATAAGGGTCTTCGCTTGCCCATGCTTCGGCGGCATCCAAATCGGCAAAATCGGCAACAATCAAGCTGCCAGACATCACATCAGGATTATCAGGCAGCGGGTTGGGACCCGCGCAGAGCAAACGGTTTTCTTGGTTTAATGCTTCAAGGCGCTCTAAATGGGCGGGGCGGGCAGCAGCGCGCGCTTCGCTGGTGTTTTCGGCATCGGTGGCTAGGAACATAAATAGCATGGTTATTCGCTTTCTTTGGGAAGGTGTTTAACAAGGTAAATGCCTTGCGCAATGGAAAAGGCAATGGAAATGGGCAGATAGCCCCAGAGTTTAAAGTTCATCCAAACAGGCTCACGCTCGGCGGTAAAAGGATAGGCGATGGCAAGATTGAGCGCGCCAAGAAACAGGAAAAAGCCTATCCATGCGTAGCCCAGCTTGTGCCAAACGTGGTCGGGCAGGGTGAGCTCTTTGCCCAGCAGTAGGCGTAGGCTATTTTGCCCGCGCAGTTGCATGGCAACCATAATGATGGCGAGCAGCCACGGCAAAATGGTGGTTTTGAGCATGATGAAGGTGCGGTCGTTTAGCGCGATGGTTAAGCCGCCAAACACGACAACCAAAATAAAGCTGAGCCATTGGGTAGGCTCTAGCTTGCGGTGTTTCCAATAAGTGTAAGCTGCTTGGGCGATGCCTGTTGCCACTGCCACGCTGGTGGCGAGTACGATGTTTTTGGTAACGGAATAAGTGGCAAAAAACAAAATAATGGCGATGAAATCGCTGAGTGCTTTCATGGGGTAGGCGGTGTGTTAAAAGCGGTTATCATAACCGAAAACAGGGGCTTTGGGCGCAAAAGGTTTTCATTTCGCGCCATCTGGCGACTGCGTTTGCTGAGCAAAATGGTTTTCAGGCTGCCTATTTGGTGAGCAAGAAAAATTCCACCAATACGTTTTTAAACAAAAAGCCCATCACGCCCAAGCCCAGCACGAAAAACAGGATGAACATCCCCCATTTGCCGGCTTTGGATTCTTTGCCCAGCTGCCAAACGATAAACCCGAGCATAATAACTAAACCGCCAATGCCCAGCCGCATGCCCCATAGGGCGAATTGTTCTTCTGTCATGATGATTCCTTGTGTGTGTTTTCAATTTTTGTGGATGATTTAGGCAGCCTGAAAACGGATTTTGCTTGTTTTCAGGCTGCCTTTGCGTTTTTATGCTTGCAAGGCTTGTTGCAAATCGTCAATCAAATCATCCACATATTCCAAGCCAATGGACAAGCGCAGCAAGCCTTCGGTGATGCCTGCGGCTAATTTATCTTCGGGCGACATTCTGCCGTGCGTGGTTGTCCATGGATGCGCGATGGTGGAGCGCACATCGCCAAAGTTTGCCGTTTTGGAAAAAATGTTCACTTTATCAACCACTTTCCAAGCCGCCGCCGTGTCGCCTTTCACTTCAAACGCCAGCACCGTGCCGCCTGTGCTTTGCTGTTTTTTCACCAACGCCGCTTGCGGGTTTTCAGGCAGCCCCGAGTAATACACCTTGCCCACTTGCGGTTGCTGTTGCAGCCATTGCGCGATTTTTAGCGCAGAAGCCGCCGCCGCATCGGTGCGCAGCATCAGCGTTTCCATGCCGCTCAGCAGCATCCAAGCGTTAAACGGCGAAAGGCTCAGTCCCATCGTGTTCACATACATGCCAATTTGGGTAATCAAATCCTGCTTGCCGCACACAATGCCGCCCAACACGCGCCCTTGCCCGTCAATGGATTTAGTACCCGATTGCACGCTCAAATCCGCGCCCAAGCGCAATGGCTGTTGCACGGCGGGCGAACAAAAGCAGTTATCCACCACCAGTAACGCATTGATTTCATGCGCTATTTGTGCCAAGGCTTCAATATCCGCCACTTCGCCCAAAGGGTTAGACGGAGTTTCCAAGAAAAACATTTTGGTGTTCGGACGGATTGCCTTGCGCCATTCGTTGATATCGGTTTGCGAAACCAGCGTAACTTCAATGCCAAAGCGCGACAGCATGCCGATTAGCCCCGCTGTTGTGCCAAACAGGCTGCGGCTGCTGATTAAATGATCGCCAGCGCTGAGAAAAGTGAGCAAGGCAGCCTGAATCGCGCTCATGCCCGTTGCCGTTGCGATGCCCGCTTCCGCGCCTTCCATCAATGCCACGCGCTGCTGAAACGCGGTAACCGTGGGATTGTTGGTGCGCGAATAGGTGTAGCCCGCTTGGCGTTTGGCAAACACATCGGCGCATTCTTCGGCGCTGTCAAACATAAAACTGCTGGTTAAAAACAGGGCTTGATGATGTTCTTTAAACTGGGTTTGCGTTTTGCTGCCGCGAATCGCCAGCGTTTGCGGATGAAGTTTTTTGGCGTTATTCATGTTTGCATTCTTTTGCAAAAACAGAAGCCGCTATTTTGCGCCTTTTCAGGCTGCCTTTCAATGCTTATAATTTGTCATTCCAACGCTGAATTAACATTTGTTTACAAAGACACGCATCATGAAATGGACCGACACGCAACGCATCGCCGAAGAGCTTTACGACACCCACGGCGACAGCATCAACCCTGCCACCGTGCGCTTCACGCAACTGCGCGATTTGATTCTCGCCCTGCCCGATTTTGACGACGACCCCAAGCGCTGTGGCGAAAAAATCCTAGAAGCCGTGCAACAGGCTTGGCTGAACGAAGCGGAGTGAAAGTAATGAATATTTCAAAAAAAGATTTTCAGGCTGCTTGGATAGTTTCATTGTTTTTTTATTCTGCATTGACTATTGCACAACCTCGCCAAAAAATAACAGATTTTTCAGGCGAATGGGGTGGACATTTTACTTTTTGTCATTATGATAAAAAAACAAAAGCAAGACATATTATACATAGTCAAGAAAGGTATGTTTTGCAGCAAAAAGGAAATAGAGTAACGGGATTGCGGTTTGATGGTAGAGGACTACTTGGTAGACTACAAGGGAGCATACAAAAGAATAAGCTAATTAGTAAAGAGTGTTTTGAAAATAGAGATGGTGATGCAGGAAACGAGGAAGCAACATGCCCAAATTATGATTTTGAAGGATATTTTATCAAAAAGGGAAGTAGATTAATTAAATATGAAGACGGTGGAAAAACGGGTTATGATATAGCTGGTGATATGCCGTATTATATAAAGCTAAAAAAAGGGCAAGGAATACCTATAAAAAGGCTCGGTAAATGCAAACCATACTAGTTATTGATTTAATCTGTTTTTTTATTTAGACGAAAGGAAAAGCTATGGCTATTTCAGAAAAAAATTTGGGGCTGTCCTAGATAACTCAGGAAATTCACATTAAGTTAGAATTTCCCCT
>CAUSAW010000085.1:0-8270 GCA_963529725.1 uncultured Kingella sp.
AATGGTTATGTGTGATGATTAAAAAATAGGCAGCATACTTTTTAGGACACTACCCTCTTTTTTAGTTTACAACGGGTTATCTTCATTTTTGCAGTCTAACATGACTGCTTATCTAGTACAGCCCTTATAAAATTTAACAAATAATGCAAGTTCATAGCTTGTGTTCCAACTTTATCTATGCACCCCAAAAACCACCACCTAGCCTACGAAATCCTCTCCGCCGTCTCAGAAATCCCCTTCGGAAAAGTCGCCACCTACGGCCAAATCGCCCGCCTAATCGGCAGGGATAAAAACGCCCGCCTGGTCGGCAGCGTGCTGCGTTATGCGGCAGACTACGGCGATTACCCCTGCCACCGCATGGTCAATGCGTCAGGGCGGCTGGTGCCGGGTTGGGCGGCGCAGGCAGATTTGCTGCGCGATGAAGGGGTGGAATTGAAAGACGAAACCCATATCTGTTTGAAACGGTATCAGTGGGATTGCTAATCCCCGCCAGTATCAGCCAAAGGCAGCCTGAAAACTCAAAACACCGTTTTCAGGCTGCCTTTCACTTATAATTCCGCTTCTCAAAACCACCACGCCGAGCCCCACCATGCCCGAACTTCCCGAAGTAGAAACCACTCTGCGCGGCATCGCGCCGCATATCATCAATCAAACCGTTTCCGCCGTAACCATCCGCCAGCCCAAGCTGCGCTGGCAAATTCCGCCTGCGCTGCCCGAAACCCTGCGCGGGTTGGTGGTGCGTGAATGCCGCCGCCGCGCCAAATATCTGCTGATTCGCTTTGACACAGGCGTGCTGCTGATACATCTGGGCATGTCGGGCAGCCTGCGGATTTGGCAGGGCAACGCGCCCGAAGCGGGCAAGCACGACCATGTGGACATCGCATTTGCCAACGGTACGCTGCTGCGCTACCACGACCCGCGCCGTTTTGGTGCGATTTTGTGGCTGGCTGGCGCAGCGGAGCACCATCATCTGTTGAAAGATTTGGGCGTTGAGCCACTAAGCGATGATTTTGCGGCGGACTACCTGTTCCAAGCCCTGCAAAAGCGCAGCAGCCCCATCAAAACCGCGCTGATGGACAACAAAATCGTCGTTGGCGTGGGCAATATTTATGCCAACGAAAGCCTGTTTCAGGCTGCCATTGCGCCGCAACGCGCCGCCAAGTCGTTAAGCAAAACAGAATGCGTAGCTTTAACCGCCGCCGCCAAACAAATCCTGCGCCGCGCAATTGAAACGGGCGGCAGCACCTTGCGTGATTTTGTTAACAGCGAAGGCAAAAGCGGCTATTTCCAGCAGGAATACAAGGTGTACGGCAGAACCGCCCAGCCCTGCGCCCGCTGCGGCACGCCGATTGCCAAAACCGTTATCGGCCAGCGCGGCACGTTTTACTGCCCGAACTGCCAGCAATAAGGCTGGTTTAGCGTTTTCAGGCTGTCTCATCATGTAGAGGCAGCCTGAAATCTTGTTTAATCACGCGAAAATTTTTCCATTCGCCCCCTTGAATTCCCCAAACCCCGCCATTATGTAGGGAAGCGTTGTGGCGCGTGCCACCTTTCTTTTTAACCCCATAATCAGGAGATAACACATGAAAATCCGTCCTTTACACGACCGCGTAGTCATCAAACGCTTGGAAGCGGAAGAGAAAACCGCATCGGGCATTATTCTTGCACCCTCTGCGGCTGAAAAACCCGATATGGGCGAAGTGGTTGCCGTGGGCGAAGGCAAAATCGGCAAAGACGGCAACCGCCGCGCTTTGGACGTTAAAGTGGGCGACAAAGTGATTTTCGGCAAATACAGCGGTCAAACCGTGAAAGCCGACGGCGTGGAATTGTTGGTGATGCGCGAAGAAGACATCTTCGGCATCGTGGAATAATTCAGGCAGCCTGAAAACACATTTTTCTTGTAAAACATCTATTTAAGGAATATTAAAATGGCAGCAAAAGAAGTTCAATTTGGCACAGAAGTGCGTCAAAAAATGGTAAACGGCGTGAACGTGTTGGCAAACGCGGTTCGCGTAACGCTTGGCCCCAAAGGGCGCAATGTGGTGCTTGACCGTTCGTTCGGCGGCCCGCACATCACCAAAGACGGTGTTTCCGTAGCCAAAGAAATTGAATTGAAAGACAAATTTGAAAACATGGGCGCGCAAATGGTGAAAGAAGTTGCGTCCAAAACCAACGACGTGGCGGGCGACGGCACCACCACCGCCACCGTGTTGGCGCAATCCATCGTTGCCGAGGGCATGAAATACGTTACCGCAGGCATGAACCCCACCGATTTGAAACGCGGCATTGACAAAGCGGTTGCGGCGCTGGTGGGCGAGTTGGCAAACATTGCCAAACCTTGCGAAACCTACGAGCAAATCGCGCAAGTGGGCTCTATTTCGGCTAACTCTGATGAGCAAGTGGGCAAAATCATTGCCGATGCGATGCAAGAAGTGGGCAAAGAAGGCGTGATTACCGTGGAAGACGGCAAATCGTTGGAAAACGAGTTGGAAGTGGTTAAAGGCATGCAGTTTGACCGTGGCTACTTGTCGCCTTACTTTGTGAACGATTTGGAAAAACAAATCGCAGGCTTGGACAATCCTTTTGTGCTGTTGTTTGACAAAAAAATCAGCAATATCCGCGACTTGCTGCCTGTGTTGGAACAAGTGGCAAAAACCAGCCGCCCCTTGTTGATTATCGCCGAAGATGTTGAAGGCGAAGCATTGGCAACTTTGGTGGTGAACAGCATTCGCGGTATTTTGAAAACCGTTGCCGTGAAAGCGCCTGGTTTTGGCGATCGCCGCAAAGCTATGTTGCAAGACATCGCGATTTTGACTGGCGGCACAGTAATCGCCGAAGAAATCGGTTTGACTTTGGAACAAACTACTTTGGAACACTTGGGTCAAGCCAAACGCATTGAAATCAGCAAAGAAAACACCACCATCATCGACGGCTACGGCGAAAAAGCGGCGGTTGATGCGCGCGTGAACGAAATCCGCAAACAAATCGAAACCGCCACCAGCGATTACGACAAAGAAAAATTGCAAGAGCGCGTGGCCAAATTGGCCGGCGGCGTGGCGGTGATTAAAGTGGGCGCGGCAACCGAAGTGGAAATGAAAGAGAAAAAAGACCGCGTGGACGATGCTTTGCACGCGACTCGCGCTGCGGTTGAAGAAGGCGTGGTTGCTGGCGGCGGCGTGGCGCTGTTGCGCGCGCGTTCTGCGGTGAAATCGGTTGAAACCAGCAATGCCGACCAAGAAGCGGGTGTGAAAATTGTGTTGCGTGCGATTGAAGCGCCTTTGCGCCAAATCGTTGCCAACGCAGGCGGCGAGCCTAGCGTGGTGGTGAACAAAGTGTTGGAAGGCGAGGGCAACTTCGGCTTCAACGCGGGCAACGACACTTACGGCGACATGATTACCATGGGCGTGCTAGACCCCGCCAAAGTAACGCGCTCTGCCTTGCAACATGCCGCATCCATCGCTGGCTTGATGTTGACCACCGAGTGCATGATTGCTGACATCCCAGAAGACAAACCTGCTGCTATGCCTGATATGGGCGGCATGGGTGGTATGGGCGGCATGGGTGGTTTTTAAAGCCACGCCGTTTGTAGCTGATGTTGTTTAAGTAGTACGCAACATAAAAGGCAGCCTGAAACTGGGAAACTGGTTTCAGACTGCTTTTTTGTGCGGATGTTGTGTTGTTGGTAGTTAGCCGAGCATTTGTTTGAAACAAATTTGGCTGATTGAAACGAAATAACTTACAAAAAATCAGGCACTTTCCCAAAATAATAATCCACGCATGCTTGTTGTTCAGGCGTGATGCTCTCATTAAATTCGGAAAACAAACCACAAATTTCTTGTTTTTCTTGCTCGCGCAAGATTTCTTGTTTTTGAGAACGTTTTTTTAATTCAATTTCAGCCGCTTCTTTGTTTTCCCCTGCGGTAAAGATAACGGAAGTTTGGTAAACCTGATGCGGCTTACCAAGCTGCACACAATAGCCAATGTGTGTGCCTAAATCGTTAGAGACGGTGTAATCTGATAATGAAATAAGCGTTTTTAAACGATCCAAAAAGTGGTAATCAATGTTAAAGCCTGCGGTAACGATTTTAAAACCATGTTTTTGATAGATTTTGTCGCGCCCTAATTCAATATCTACATAATACAGGCACACTAAAACAGTATCAAACTGCCCTTTTTCTTTAATTTTCTTTATAAAATCAATAAAATCATCTGCATTAAATTGCGCGTGGGCTGAAAAAATAGAATGCGATGGAAACGCTAATAAAACTTTGCCTAATTCTGATTTTAATTGCTTAAATTTAAATTCATTGAGCAGATTTTGAGCGTAACAAATATAGGAACCGACTACGCGAACGGTCTTATCAAGCTGCTTTTCCAGTGCTTGCTTGCGATATTCGGACAGAGTAATGATGGTTTGAGTGTTATCTTGAAGCGCGGCGTGAGATATGAATTCGCCAAAATAAACGCCGTGTTCTATCGTGGTCTGTTCGTTAATCGTGTAATAGGGCGATAGCAGGCGTGTAAGACCATATAGATTGTCGTGTTCAAAAGGGGAGAAATTATGCTGATTAGGTGGGTAAAAAGGTTTATGCAGCGTTTGGTAATCAAATAAAGAAATTTGCTCGGCGCGCCGTTTAAATTCTTTTTCCGCGTGAATAAATGAAACCCAGCTTTCTAAATAGGCAACTTTATTTTCAATATTTATTAAGCGTTCTTCATGCTGTTGAATGGCGGGTAAGCTGTTTTCAATATTTGCCAAGCGTTCTGCATGCTGTTGAATGGTGGGCAAGCTGTTTTCAATATTTGCCAAGCGCTCTGCATGTTGTTGAATGGTGGGCAAGCTGTTTTCAATGTTTGCCAAGCGTTCTGAATGCTGTTGAATAGTGGACAAGTTATTTTCAATATTTGCCAAGCGTTCTGCATGTTGCTGGATGGTCGGCAGGTTATTTTCCAGCGAAGATAGGCGCTCGTTGTGAATATTGAGTTGTTGGGTGGCGTCGGTTGTTTGATTGCTAAGTTGTTGGAGTGATTTGCCTGAAATTAAGTCATGCTTGTTCCATAGTTTTGCAACTATTTTGTGTTCTTTCCCGGCTATTTTTTTTACGGCTGAAATGCTGGTTCGGGTTAGGAATTTGTCTAAGAATCTGAATAACATAGTGTATTCCTTTCAAAAGATGATGGTTTTAAGGCAGCCTGAAAATTGAGTTAAGCCAGTTTTAATAACGCTAAACTGTATTTTCAGGCTGCCTATTCATGCGAACATCAAACCACAATATTCACTAATCTTTTCGGCACAACAATCACTTTCTTCGGCGTTTTGCCTTCCATAAACTTGATTGCGCCTGCGCTGGCCAAGGCGGTGGCTTGGATGTCGTCTTCCGAAGCATCGGCGGCAACGAGAATTTTGTCGCGCAGTTTGCCGTTTACTTGCACCATCAGCTCTATCTCGGTTTGCACCAGCGCGGCGGGGTCGGGCTGCAACCATGCTTGTTGCCACAGCGCGCTGCCTGCGTTGAGTTCTGCCCACAGCGTTTCGCAGATGTGCGGCACGATGGGCGAGAGCAGGATAATGGTGGCTTCCAGCACTTCGCGGGCGACGGCTTTGCCTGCATCGCTGGCGGTGTCGGTTTTGTCGTATTGGTTGAGCAGCTCCATCACGGCGGCGATGGCGGTGTTGAACTGCTGGCGGCGGTCGTAATCATCGGTTACTTTGGCGATGGTGCTGTGCAGCTTGAAGCGCAGGTCTTTCAGGCTGCCTGACAGGGCTTCCTGGCTACCTGAAAACTTGCTCACGCCGCTGCCGCCGTTTTGCACGAATTCGTACACGGTGCGCCACAGGCGGCGCAGGAAGCGGTGTGCGCCTTCCACGCCTGCGTCCGACCATTCCAGCGACTGCTCGGGCGGGCTGGCGAACATCATAAACAGGCGGGCGGTATCCGCGCCGTAGGCATCGATGATTTGCTGCGGGTCCACGCCGTTGTTTTTGGATTTGGACATTTTTTCCACGCCGCCGATAACCACGGGCTGCCCGTCCGCTTCCAGCACGGCGGATACGGGGCGGCCTTTGTCGTCGGTCTGCACGCGCACTTCGGCGGGGTTGAACCAGGTTTTTTTGCCGTCCGCGCTTTCGCGGTAATACGTCGCCGCCAGCACCATGCCCTGCGTGAGCAGTTGTTTGAACGGCTCGCGCACGGACACGATGCCTTCGTCGTTCATCAGTTTGGTGAAGAAACGGGCATACAGCAGGTGCAGAATGGCGTGTTCGATGCCGCCGATATACTGGTCGGCCTGCCCCCAATACGCGGCGGCTTCGGGCGCGACCATGTGCGCGTCGTCGCGCGGCGACATATAGCGGAACTGGTACCAGCTCGATTCCACAAACGTGTCCATGGTGTCGGTTTCGCGCTTGGCCGCGCCGCCGCATTTCGGACATTTTGTCTCGTAAAATTCGGGCATTTTGGCCAGCGGCGAACCTGCGCCGTCGGGCACGACGTTTTCAGGCAGCACCACGGGCAAATCTTGTTCGGGCACGGGCACGTCGCCGCATTGGTCACAATGGATAATCGGCACGGGGCAGCCCCAATAGCGTTGGCGCGAAATGCCCCAGTCGCGCAGGCGGTATTGCGTTTTCGGCTCGCCTGCATTGAGAGATTGCAATTTTGCGCCGATGACATCAAAGGCAGCCTGAAAATCCAAACCGTTGAACTCGCCGCTGTTAATCAGTTTGCCGTTTTCTTTGTCGGCATACCAATCTTGCCAGTTGTGCGCGTCAAAGGCGTTGTCGCCCACGGCGATGACTTGCTTCATCGGCAAACCATAGGCGTTGGCAAAGACAAAATCGCGCTCATCGTGCGCAGGCACCGCCATCACCGCGCCATCGCCGTAGCCCCACAAAACATAATTTGCTACCCAAACTTCCAGTTTCTCACCATTGAGCGGATTGATCACAAAGCGCCCCGTGGGCATGCCTTTTTTCTCCATGGTTGCCATATCGGCTTCGGCAACGCTGCCCGCCTTGCATTCGGCGATAAAGGCTTGCAATTCGGGCTGATTGGCGGCGGCTGCGGTCGCCAGCGGATGCTCGGCGGCAACGGCAACATAGGTTGCGCCCATCAACGTGTCGGGGCGCGTGGTGTAAACCTGTAAGCATTGCGCGTAATCGCCATCCAAGCCTGCTTTGCTATCTTCGGCGATGGCAAAGCACACCGTCATGCCGCGCGATTTGCCAATCCAGTTGCGCTGCATGGTTTTGACTTGCTCGGGCCAGTCCAAGCCGTCTAAGTCGTTTAAGAGCTGCTCGGCGTAATCGGTGATTTTGAAGTAATACATCGGGATTTCGCGTTTTTCGATCAACGCGCCCGAACGCCAGCCGCGCCCGTCTATCACTTGCTCATTGGCGAGCACGGTTTGGTCAATCGGGTCCCAGTTCACCGTGCCGAGCTTGCGGTACACGATGCCTTTTTTGAACAATTTGGTAAACAGCAGCTGCTCCCAGCGGTAATAATCGGGGCGACAGGTGGCGACTTCGCGTTGCCAATCCAAAGCAAAGCCCAGCGATTTAAGCTGTTGTTTCATATAATCAATATTGGAATATGTCCACGCGGCAGGGGCGACGTTGTTGTTAATCGCGGCGTTTTCGGCGGGCATACCAAATGCGTCCCAGCCCATCGGCTGCAACACGTTGTAGCCTTGCATTTTTTTGAAGCGGCTACGCACGTCGCCGATGGTGTAGTTGCGAACGTGCCCCATGTGCAGCTTGCCGCTGGGGTAGGGGAACATGGAAAGGCAGTAGAATTTGGGTTTGCTGGGGTCTTCGGATACGTTGAATGCGCGTTGTTCTGCCCATTTTTGCTGGGCGGCGGGTTCAATTTGCGAAGGTTGGTAATGTTCTTGCATGATGATTCGCTTGTGTTTACGGTGAAAAATGAAAAGGGGGAATTATAGCGGTTTTGGGGTTTTCAGGCTGCCTATATTGCAGCGGCGCAGGGGAAGAATGTAAACCATCTTGCTTTTCAGGCTGCCGCCCCCATTTGCGCTGTCCTGTTATTTTTTATGGAAACCCCATCATGAACGAAAACCAAAATTTGCTTGCCGATAACGATGATTTTGACGATTTTGACGGCTTGTTTGCCCAGTTTGATGGCGTGGCGCTGGAAGGCGGCGTGGACGCGGCGGACGAGGAGGACAATTGCGCGGGCGGTGCGTGCAAGATTTGAGGCACTTACATTCGCCTCCCAAGTGCAACACTTTCTAAAAACAAGAAGGTCAGT
>CAUSAW010000086.1:0-8265 GCA_963529725.1 uncultured Kingella sp.
ACTCCTTTAATCAGCGATGTTGCACTTGATATGCGAATGTAAGGCAGCCTGAAAGTGGGGGACGTGGTGTTTTTTAACGAAACTAAAATCAATCTATCTTGCAAAAAACCGTTTGGGGTTGTTTCAAACGGTTTTTTGTTTTTCAGGCTGCCTTTGGGTATTTGAGCCGTGTTCAAACCATGTTGCTGCGTTCCAACCATGTTCAAACCATATTCAGATCACGTTTATCCCACCCCAAACACCGCCGCCCACAATTCCTTCACCGCCCGATAATCCGCCAGCAGGGCTTCATCCACGGCGGCGCGGGCGAGATCGCGCAGTTTTTTGTTGTGTTGGATTTGGCGATAGCGGCGGTAGGCGTTTTGGGCGGCGTGGGCTTGCTCGGCGGGGATAAAGCCGCGCTGTGCCGCCATGCCCAGCAGGGCGATGTTGCCGTAGTTTTCCAGCAACTCGGGGGCTTGGTGGCTGTGGGCGAGCACAAGGTATTGCACGATAAATTCCACGTCCACCACGCCGCCGCGTGCGTATTTGACGTTTTCATCATCGGCGGGGTGGGTGGCGGCGATTTTTTGGCGCATGGCGAGGATGTCGCTTTTCAGGCTGCCTATGTCGCGCGGTTGGGCGATGATTTGGCGGCGCAGTTGTTCAAATTGCGCGCCGAGCTCTGCGCTGCCGCAGATGTATCGGGCGCGGGTGAGCGACTGGTGTTCCCATGTCCATGCGTTTTGCTGCTGGTATTGGGTGTAGGCGGCGAGGCTGTGGACCAGGAAGCCGCTGTCGCCGTTGGGGCGCAGGCGCAGGTCCAGTTCGTAAAGGCTGCCTGCGCCTGTGCTGCTGGATAACCATGTGGTCAGGCGGCGGGCGAGTTTGGTGTAGCGGTCGGCGGCTTCGGGGTGGGGGTCGTTGTAAAGATACACGAGGTCTAAATCGGAGGTGTAGCCGAGTTCTTTGCCGCCGAGCTTGCCGTAGCCGATGATGATGAATTGCGGGTCGGGGCGGTGGATTTTGGGGATGCTGTGCCATGCGTGGTGCAGGGTTTGGCGTAGGACAGTGTCGGCAAGCTGGGAAAGCTCGTCGCTCAGGGCTTCTACTGTCCATTTGCCAGCTAAATCTTGCACCAATAGGCGGAAGGTTTGCGCGTGTTGGAAATGGCGCAGGGTGTCCATTTTGGTTTCGGTGTCGTCTTGGGCATTCAGGCTGCTGGCGAGTTCGTTTTCCAGCGCTGCCCAATCCAGCGGTTGCATAAGCTGTGCGGATAGGAGTTCGTCTAACAAAATGGGGTGTTGGCGCAGGTATTCGGCTGCCCATGCGCTTTGCGACATCAGCTCGGCGATTTGGTTGAGCGCGGCGGGGTATTGTTGCAAAAAGGCGAGATAGGCGGATCGGCGACTGATGGTGTCTAGAAAATCCAGCAGGCGCAGCAGGGTGGCATCGGGGTTGGGGCGATGGGCGGCGGCTTCTATCATGCGGGGGACGATGGCATCAAAGCGCGGCTGGGCTTGGGCGGAGAGTTGGCGGTATTTGCTGCCTTGGCGGATGTGGGCAAGGCGTTGGGCGATGTGGGGGCTGTCGGCGTAGCCCAGTTTGGCTAACTCGTTTTCAGGCTGCCTATTGGGGTCGGCGGCGTTGTCCCATAGCTCGGCGAGTGGGTGCGGGGCTTCGTTGTTGGCGTGTTCGGGCTCGTTGAGAATTTGGTTGAATTGTTGGTTTACAAAGTCGCGCTGGCTTTTCAGGCTGCCTAAAAAGGCGGGGTAATCAGCAAAGCCCATGCTGATGGCAAGCTGGGTTTGTTGCTCGGGGCTATCGGGCAGAGTTTGGGTTTGCTGGTCGTCCCAATATTGCAGGCGGTGCTCCACGTCGCGCAAAAAGCGGTAGGCGGCGAGCAGTTGGGCAACGGTGTCGGGAGGCAGGATGCCAATTTCGCCGAGTTTCGCCAGCGTTTCTTGCGTTCCTTTTAATTGCAGGCTGCGGTTTTGCCCGCCGCGTATCATTTGGAAGATTTGGGCGATGAATTCTATTTCGCGGATGCCGCCCGCGCCCAGCTTGATGTTGTTTTCCATGCCGCGTTTTTTGACTTCTTGCTTGATTTGGCGATGCAGATCGCGCATGGCGTGGTAGGCGTTGTAGTCCAAATATTTGCGGAACACAAAGGGGCGCACCAGCGCGGCGATGTCGTTGGCATGGGGCGTTACCACGCGGGCTTTGCACCATGCGTAGCGTTCCCATTCGCGCCCTTGGGTGATCAGATATTGTTCTAGCGCGGTTTCGCTGGCAACCAGCGCGCCGCTGTCACCATCGGGGCGCAGGCGCATATCTATGCGGAACACTTGCCCATCGGCGGTGATGTCGTTGAGCAGGGCGATGAGTTTTTGCCCCACTTTGGTGAAAAATTCTTGGTTGCTGCGCTCGCGCTTGCCGTTGGTGTCGCCGCTTTCGGGGTAGGTGAAGATGAGATCAAGGTCGGATGAGACGTTTAATTCGTAGCCGCCTGCTTTGCCCATGGCGATAACGGTTAAATGCTGCTCGGCGCCTGTGTGCCGCCCGATGGGTGTGCCGTATAGGACTTGGTAGTGGGCGTGGGCGTAGGTTAGCGCGGTGTTGATGGCGAAATCGGCGAACTGGGTGATGGTGCGGGTTACTTCGGCAAGGTCGGCTTGATGATGAATGTCGCGTGTGATGATGTGTGCCAGCACATGGCGGCGCAAAAGGCGCAGCTGGCGGGCGATTTCAGCTTCGTTGCCATCGTTTTGCAGCTGCTGCCAGTTTGCGAATTGGGCGAAGTCTTCGGGTGTGATGGTGCGGGGCAACCAGCTTTGCAGCAGGGGCAGATTTAGGGTTTGGTTGGCGATTTGGCGTTGCAGCCAGAGCGAGAAGGGAGCGGCGGTGTTGAGCATGGCGACTGGGTTATATAGATGGATGATGATGCGGCGATTTTAGCAGCTTTGATGGGAAGACTTGGTTTGTTGCGTTTTTCAGGCTGCCTTGATGCGGGGTGATGCTTGGGGCAGCCTGAAAGGGGTTGAACTACATGGGGTGCAGGGGCTTGCCCCTGCTCGTGGTAGGCGACGAAACGCCTGCGCTGGCACAAGATGGGATGTGTGCAAAGGCAGCCTGAAAACGGCTTGTTGCGTTTTTTCAGGCTGCCTTTGGGCGCATGATTTGCCGCAAAAACATTTTCAGGCTGCCTTATCCAGCGCAGCCTGAAAACGTTAAAATAGGGTAATGGATTTAGCCGAAGTGTAGAAATCATGACCATTCCTTTTGTCCCCGCCGTTTATCCCGATTTTCCCGAATACAGCCCCGCGCAAGATACGCACGATGGCTTGGTGTGCGTGAGCGATGCCATCACGCCGATGATGTTGCTGGTGGCGTATCGCAAGGGCATTTTTCCGTGGTTTAGCGAACATGGCGTGTTTTATTGGTTTTCGCAAAACCCGCGCGCGGTGTTGCTGCCCGAGCGTTTGCACATTGGGCGCTCGTTGGCAAAAACCTTGCGCCATAAAAGCTACCGCGTGAGCGTGAACACTTGCTTTGCCGATGTGATTGCCGCTTGCGCAAGCGTGCCGCGCCCCGAGCAAGGCGGCACTTGGATTACACCCGATTTTCAGGCTGCCTACACCGCACTGCACCGCATGGGGCACGCGCACAGCTTTGAATGCTGGCTGCCCGATGATGCGGGGCAATGGCAGCTGGCGGGCGGATTTTATGGCGTGCAAATTGGCAGCGTGTTTTATGGCGAGTCGATGTTTGCGCTGCGTGCCGATGCGTCCAAAATCGCCTTTGCCCGCGCCGTGCCGTTTTTGGCAGATTGCGGCATCCGCCTGATTGACTGCCAGCAAGATACCGCGCATTTGGCGCGATTTGGTTCGCAGTTGATGCCGTTTGAGGTGTTTCGGGAATGGCTGCGGGCGTGGAATGAGGTGGAGTTGGTGCGGGAGATTGGGCGGGGTGCGGTGGGGCAAAATGAGGCAGCCTAAAAAGAGGGAAAGCAGTCCGCTGTTGGGGCGGACGGCTTTTTCAGGCTGCGTTAGTGGGGCGGTAGGGTGTGAGCCGTAGGCAGGCACGCGGTTTTGGGGGATTTGGGGCGGCGTGCGTGGCAGAGCCATACACCCTACGCGGGCTACGTTTACTTGCAATGCATATTACTCATAGATAAATTTTCTAAATTTTTTCGGTTCATTTTTAGGTTTAAAGTCAGTGCCACTATAAATTTCAGCTTTACTATCTAACCAGCAAATAAAATTTGCTAGATGGCTAGCATGATAAGTAAATATTGCATCAATTTGATTTTTATCAAATCTTAAAGAACCATCTACATGAGTTTCTTTCAATTTTTCTCTATAAAAGTTATTGTCTTCATTAGGGTCGAATTTTGCATTATTATGGATAATCATATGTCGTAATTTTATAGTCATATAAATCCATGGAATAACTTGCGGATCACTAAATAATAATGGAATTTCATTGTCGTTACGTAAGCAATGCCTATAAACAACATATGGGTAAATCAATGTTTTAGAATCTATAATGATATTTCTAGATGACACATTTGTGCAAAATTTCTTTTTTTTAAGTTGAGCCAGATCCATATTTGGCAAATATAGTTCTGTGATTTTTACCATTATTTCATCAAGAGATGCTACTAAATCCACTAAGACGTTATAGGAAACCTTGCTAATAAATGTTCCTAACTTAACATCGCTCCAAAGAGTTCTGATGTTGGTTTTCGTTGTCCAATCATCTGAAAAATTATCGCTTGCCACTAATGAAGAATCTAAAATATCTAATAAATCACTAGAAATATTATTTATATCATCAATATTATTCAGTATCTCATTTACCGCTCTTAGTATAATAAAATTATTCATTGCATATTGTGTACGTATTCGATAAGAGTCATAAATATCTTTCAATAAGTTGTTAGTTAATTCGCAATTTAATTCTATTAAATAATTCATTTAAATGCTCCATATATAAAATTTAAAAATTACTCTGCCCCAAACAACAAACTTTCCTGAATATTCCGTATTCTATCACGAATAACAGCCGCCTCTTCAAACTGCAAATCCCGTGCCGCCTGCTGCATAGCCTTCTCTAATTTGGCGATTTCTTTGACGGCATCTTCTTCGGTATGAATCTCGCCAATTTTTACGCCCTTGCTTTTGCCTTTTTTCAACAAGTGTAGCCTGTATTATGTGGGGTATGTGGCTTTGCCACGCACGCAGTTTACAATCAATACAACCGCGTGCGTGCCTAGGGCACACATCCTACTCATCGCTAATCTCCCTTTTAACATTTTCAGGCTGTCTATCCCAACCACAGATAGGTAGCCTGAAAATCGTTTAGAACAACGTTAGCAAGCGGGCTTAAACATGCGCCCCAATCACGCGCAGCATTTGCGCCAACACTTTGGGATTAGCGGCAACAATATTGCCTGTTTCCAGCCAAGTTTGCTCGCCTTGCATATCGGTAACAATGCCGCCCGCTTCTTGCACAATCAACGCGCCTGCGGCGATGTCCCACGGTTTTAAGTTGAACTCAAAAAAGCCGTCAAAACGCCCAGCGGCCAGCGAGCATAAATCCAGCGATGCTGCGCCTTCGCGGCGTGCGCCTGCGGTTTTTTCAATAAACGCTTTCAAAATAGCAAGATAGCTGTCCAACATGGATTGCTCCACCACGGGGAAGCCTGTGCCGATAACGCATTGGTTGAGTTCAATGCGGTTGGACACGCGGATGCGGCGGTCGTTGAGCAATGCGCCGTTGCCGCGCGATGCGGTGAATAGGTCGTTGCGCTCGGGGGCGTAAACAAGGGCTTCTTTTAACACGCCTTTTTCCAATAGCGCGATGCTGATGGCGTATTGTGGATGCCCGTGCAGGTAGTTGGTGGTACCATCTAGCGGGTCAATAATCCATTCAAATTCGGCGCGTTCGTTGCCCACGATGCCTGTTTCTTCCGACAAAATGCGGTGGTGCGGATAGGCTTCTTGCAGGGTTTCAATGATGATGGCTTCGGCTTGACGATCTACTTCGGAGACGAAATCGTTAAACGCTTTGTTGTCAATGCGGATGCTGGATAGGTTGTTGCTGACGCGTAGCATCATGTCGCCTGCTTTGCGGGCGGCTTTGAAGGCAACGTTGAGCGCGGGGTTGAGTTGTTGTGCCATGATGAGTTTCCTGTGAGTAAAGATAATCAGGCAGCCTGAAAATGTTGAATGCTTTTCAGGCTGCCGCGTTTAACGAAATCAGTTAAAGAACGTGATGCGGAAAAATTAAGCTAACGGCGAGCGGGCGCGGTTAGCATGTTTGCGCCGCGCATTATACGGGCTTTCCAGCTTTACGGCTATCGCGCAGCAGGCGTACCATTGCGCTTTTTTTCTAACGATTTTGCGATGGCTACATCTATCACCCAATCCGAACAACAATCCGAACGGCGCAAGGGCATTTGGCTGGCATTGGCTTGCTATGGCGCATGGGGCTTGTTTCCCTTGTTTTGGTATCCGCTTAACCATTCTGCCATGCCTGCGGAGCAAATTTTGGCGCAGCGCATTGTGTGGTCAAGCGTGTTTGCGCTGGCTCTGCTGCTGGCGTTTCGGCAAGGCAAGGCGTTGGTGATGGCGTTTCGGCAACCCAAATTGTTGGCAACGTTTGCGCTGTCGTCTTTGCTGATTGCGGCAAATTGGCTGATTTATCTTTGGGCGATTATTCATCATCATGTGGTGGAAGCGAGCTTGGGCTATTTCATCAACCCTTTGGTGAATATGCTGCTGGGCTGGGTGATTTTTAAAGAACGGCTGAATGTGTGGCAAATGGCGGCGATTGCGCTGGCGGTGGCGGGCATTGTGTGGCTGGCGATTCCTGCGGGGCAAATACCGTGGGTTTCTCTGTTTTTGGCGTTTACCTTTGGCTTGTATGGCGCAGTACGCAAGCTCGCGCCAATGCCGCCACTGGCAGGCTTAACGCTGGAAACGCTGATGCTGCTGCCCTTTGCGCTGGGCTATTTGGCATGGTGTGGCGCGCAAAATACGCTGGTGTTTGGCGAATTAACGTTGTTACAAAAAACCGTGTTATTCGCATCGGGTGCCGCCACCACGCTGCCGCTGCTGGCTTTTGCCGCCGCTGCCAAACGGATTGCGCTGTCGCTGCTGGGTATTTTGCAAAACCTATCGCCCACCGCGCAGCTGCTGCTGGGGCTGGCGTTTGGCGAGCAATTGAGCGGGGCGCGGTTGATGGGCTATGGCTTGGTTTGGTTGGGCGTGGCGGTGTTTTTGTATGGCGTTTGGTTGCAGATGAAGCAAGAAAAGGCAGCCTGAAAACAATTAAACCGTTTGGTGATGAGCCAAGCGGTTTTTGTTGGGCGATGGTTTTTCAGGCTGCCTTATGGCGTGGCAAGCGGCGCGACAAAGTTTACAAATAATAATCATTCTTGACAAAACACAACAATCAGCCAACAATCCACCACGGCTCTGCATTGCAGATTTTTTTTCACACTCAATTGGGAGATAACCATGAATCACACTCGCACCATCTGCGCGCTGCTGTTGGCTGGCGCATTGCCTTTTGCTTACGCCTACGACGAGCATCAGTACGACCATCAGCATGAACACGCGCATCAACACGAAGCCGTTGCGCCTGCGGTACAAGGGGCAGCTGGCGCGTTATCCGATGCCAAGCAAACGGGCAAAGTGTTTACAGGCAAGCATTTTATTGTGGTGAAAAAAGTGATGAAAAAAGGCGAAACCATGCCGCGCCATAATCATGTGGGGCGCACGGTGCTGTTTACTACCACAGCAGGCGCGTTTGACGTAGTGTTGAACGACAGCGAGCGCCACACCGTTAAACAAGGGCAAACGCTGAAATTTGGCGGCGAAGTGTATATTTCGGCGGTGGCGGTTAAGCCTTCGGCGGTAACGGTGGTGTTGGTGGATGAATAAATAGACCTCTTGCGAAAATATTCATCCCATCGCATTAACCAGTCCTGCAATCAGATTTACCCTTAACCCGAACCGTTTCCGCCTGTTGCGGTAAGGCAGCGACAAGATTTTGAATATCTTCAGCTTCCTGTTGATGTGCTCGATGACGGTTCTGAGTTTGCCTAACCGCCTGTTCGCCTCTTTATCCTGTTTGTTCAGCGGATGATGTTTGGATTTCTTTTTCGGGGTCTGTAATCCGGTTTTAGCCAATCCTTGATAACCCTTATCCGCAATGACTATAGGGCTGTCCTAGATAGTTAGGAAAAGTGTAAACAGCGCAACGATTTCCTACAGG
>CAUSAW010000087.1:0-8043 GCA_963529725.1 uncultured Kingella sp.
ATCTAGTACAGCCCCTATTATTTTACAGGCAGCCTGAAAACGTGTTTTGCTCGTTTTCAGGCTGCCTTATTGGTAGAAATCAATCGCCGATTACACAATCTCAGCTTTCTCAATCACCACCGCTTCCACAGGCACATCATCGTGATAGCCCTTGCGCGTGGTCGCCACTTTTTCAATCGCGTCCACCACATCTTGCCCATCCACCACCTTGCCAAACACGGCGTAGCCCCATTCTTGCACCACATTGCGCCCGTGCATTTCTTTGGCGCGGTGGTTCAGAAAATGGTTGTCTTTGGTGTTAATGAAAAATTGCGCGCTGGCGGAATGCGGCTCGGATGTGCGCGCCATGGCGATGGTGTATTTGTCGTTAGACAAGCCGTTGTGCGCTTCGTTTTCAATCGCGGCGCGGGTGGCTTTTTCGTTCATGTCTGCCGTCATGCCGCCGCCTTGAATCATAAAGCCGTTAATCACGCGGTGAAAAATCACGCCGTTATAAAAGCCGTCTTTCACATATTGCTCAAAATTGGCAGCGGTGATGGGCGCTTTTTCGTGGTCTAGCTCAATGCTGATTACGCCGAGATTGGTGTGTAGTTTAATCATGGGATTTGTCCTTATGCTGGGTGGAAAGAATAGGCAGCCTGAAAGCCGTTTTATCCAGTTTCAGGCTGCCTTTGGGTTATTTAACAATATAAACTTTTTTGATTTTAATGGCTTGCAGGGGCACATCGCCATGCCCCATTTTGTAGCCCGTGCGCGTTTTGGCGATTTTATTGACCACATCCATGCCCTTGTTCACCTTGCCGAACACGGCATAGCCGTAGCCTTGCGGGGTGGGCGCGGTGTAATTGAGCGGCGTGTTGTCGGCAACGTTGATGAAAAATTGGCTGGTGGCGGAATGCGGAGCGGCGGTGCGCGCCATGGCGATTGTGCCGACTGTGTTTTTCAAGCCGTTGGCGGCTTCGTTGGCGATGGGCGCATCGGTGGATTTTTGCAACATATCGGGCGTGAAGCCGCCGCCTTGAATCATAAAGCCGTCGATCACGCGGTGGAAAATCGTGCCGTTGTAAAAGCCTTTGTTGGCATAGTTCACAAAATTGGCAACGGTTTTCGGCGCTTTTTGCTCGTCTAGGCTCAATTCAATATTGCCCAGATCGGTTTCAATCACCGCGCGGGTTTCGGCTTGGGCGGCAAAACTGGCGGCGCCAATGATGGCGGCGAACAAGATTTTTTGGCTGATTTTCACGAAATTTTCCTTGCGTTTGAAAAACGCGCATTTTATGTGAGATGCCCCATGCGGACAATTTTTAATTTTACATTGGGCAAAAATCCTGAATAAAAATGACAAGATTTAGCAAAAATTTACAACTGGACGTTTTTTGTAAACTTGGTTATATTCGCCCCTTCGGCGGGTAACAGCAAGGCATGGTGCACTCCCAGCCAGCCTACGCCGAAATACGCTTCCCAAAAGGAATCTCTGCTGCCTGAAACATAAATATTGAAGGATAAAAAAAAAATGACTGCCACACAGATGCAGGCGCAGTTGCGCAATAACCCTTATAAAGTTGCCGTTGCTTCCATGGTGGGCACGGCAATTGAATTCTATGATTACTATATCTACGCGGCAGCCGCCGTGCTGGTGTTCAACACCCAATTTTTTGACAAATCCGACCACAACGTCGCCATTTTGCTGTCGCTTTCTACTTTGGCGCTGGCGTTTTTTGCCCGTCCGATTGGCTCGGCGCTGTTCGGGCATTTTGGCGACAAGATTGGGCGCAAAAAAACGCTGGTGGCTTCGCTGCTCACCATGGGTTTGTCTACCGTGTGCATCGGTTTGCTGCCCACTTATGACCAAATCGGCTTTTGGGCGCCGCTTTTATTGTGTGTCTGCCGCATCGGGCAAGGTTTGGGCTTGGGCGGCGAATGGGGTGGCGCGGCGTTGGTTGCCACCGAAAACGCGCCCGAAGGCAAACGCGCATGGTTTGGCACATTCCCGCAACTGGGCGCGCCGATTGGCTTGTTTATGGCAAACGGCACGTTTTTCACCATCAGCACACTGATGGGCCCTGATGAATTGGTGAAATGGGGCTGGCGCATTCCGTTTGTGCTGTCGTTTGTGCTGGTGTTGGTGGGCTTGTGGATGCGGATGACGCTGCACGAGAGCCATGTTTACCGCGAAGCCGAAGCGCAAGGCAGAACGCAAAACGCGCCTGTGAAGGAAGTAATCACCAAGCATTGGAAGCCGATTGTGCAAGGCACGTTCATTATGACGGCGACTTATGTGCTGTTTTATGTGATGACTGCGTTTGTGCAGGTGTATTCCAAAACCAAAGTCGGCGTTTCCCAATGGGGGCATCCCACTGGCCTGGGCATTCCTGCCAACACGTTCACAGGCTTTTTGCTGATTGCGGCGGTGATATTTGGCATTTCCATCAGCCTATCGGGCATCCATGCCGATAAAATTGGGCGTCGCCGTTATTTGCTGATGGTTACCGCTGCTATTTTGGTGTTTGGCTTGTGCATGCCGCTGTTTTTGACCAACGGCACGCCGATGTCGGTGCTGGCGTTTTTGCTGATTGGCATGGTGTTGATGGGCATGACGTTTGGCCCGATGGCGGCGCTGCTGCCCGAATTGTTCCCCACCGAAGTGCGCTATTCGGGCGCATCGCTGGCGTATAACTTGGCGGCGATTGTGGGCGCATCGATTGCTACGATGGTGGCGATTGAGCTGAACCTGCACTACGGCATTTTTGGCGTAGGCGTGTATTTGGCGTTGAACTGCGTGATGACGCTGATTGCGCTGTGGACAACGCATGAGACCAAGGATGTGGATTTGACGATGACGAAGTAGTCACGTTAGCAACGACAAAAGGCAGCCTGAAAACGATGTGATGTTGTTTTCAGGCTGCTTTTTTGTGTGTTGGGGTGGTGGGATGGGGAAGGTGGCCTGAAAATGAGTAAGGTGAATTTCAGCGAAGCTAAAACATTTGCTCTGTTTATGTTCGTCTTGCCAGACCTATTTTTAGGCTGCCTTATGCTTGGCGTTGGGAGATGACAAAGGCAGCCTGAAAACAGGATGCAAGACACAAAGTTTGTAGCTTAGGCATTGATGTTCAAATTTTGCGGATGAGATTTGTCGGGCATAAATGCCCCGACCTACGGCGCAAATCTGTTTTCAGGCTGCCTATCACTACCCCGCTTCGCCCCGCAGCACGCGCTGCCGCCGCGTTTCCGCCATCACCATGCCTGCAGACACGGAAATATTCATGCTTTCCACCGTGCCAAACATGGGGATGGACACCAGCGCATCGCAATGCTCGCGCGTGAGCCGCCGCATGCCCTCGCCCTCGTTGCCCATCACCCAAGCCACGTTTTCGGGGATGTCGTAGTGGAACAAATCCGCTTCGCCGCCCATGTCGGTGCCAACCACCCAGATGCCGTATTCTTTCAGCTCGCGCAGGGTGCGCGCTAGGTTGGTTACGGTGATATAGGGTACGGTTTCCGCCGCGCCACAAGCGACTTTGCTTACGGTGGCGTTCAGCCCCGCGCTTTTGTCTTTGGGCGCAATCACGGCGTGCACGCCCATTGCGTCTGCCGTGCGCAGGCAAGCGCCGAGATTGTGCGGATCGGTGATGCCGTCTAACACCAGCAAGAATGCGGGCTCGCGCAGGTGTTCCAGCACGTCTTCCAAGTGGACATGATTTTTGGATGCGTCAATAAAGCCCACCACGCCTTGATGGCGCGCACCTTTGGCGATGGTGTTCAGGCGGTTCATGTCGGCAAAATGCACGCGCACGCGCTCGGCGGATGCTTTTTCCAGCACTTCGCGCGTGCGCGTGTCGTTTTTGTTTTCTAAAACGTAAAGCTCTACGATGGATTTGGGGTTTTGCCACAAGCGGGCGTTGATGGCGTGAAAGCCGTAAATCAGACGTTGGTTGGACATGGGGGTTCCTTGTGGAATGGGGTTGATTATGGTTGGCGTGGTTTTCAGGCTGCCTTGTCATAACTCCCATTAGGCAGCCTGAAACCTATTTCTGCTCCGTTTCCATCTTGCTCAACGTAACGCCCGTAAAGCCAAATAGCACGGTTAAAATCAAGCATAGGTAGCAGAAAAAGGCGTAGGGCAGATAGCTTAGCACGCTCACACCCAGCACTTTGGCGATAAACACGCCGCACACGCTCCACGGCACCAGCGGGTTAATCACCGTGCCCGCGTCTTCCAGCGTGCGCGATAGGTTGCGCGGATGCAAGCCCAGCTTGGCGTACACAGGTTTAAACGTTTCGCCCGCCAGCAAAATAGACAAATACTGCTCGCCAATCAAAATATTCACACCCACGCTGGTCATCGCCACGCAAAAAGTTGCCCGCCCCGCGTTGGTGAGAAAGCGGCGCATTGCGTCCAACAGCGCAGGCACAATGCCCAGCGCAAACAGCAAGCCGCCCAAGCTCAACGCCAGCATCACCACCGTTTGCGTGAAAAACATGCTTTCCAAGCCGCCGCGCGACACCAGCTTGGCGATGCCTTCGCCCACGTGTTCGGGCTTGAAGCCTGCAAACAGCCAGCCGCCTAGTTGTCCTGCTGATAGCGAAGTGTGAGTAAACGTGATGCCGATGGCAACGGCGATGGTGGTGAGCATGGTTAAGATGGCGTCCACTTTAAACAACGCCAGCACCACCAACACGGCAAACGGCAACAGCGCGTAGCCATGCACCAAGCCACTCGCTTGCAATTGTCCGCTTAATTTTTGCACCGAATTCAGGCTGCCTGAAACCACATCGGGCACCGCCCACACCAGCGCAGCGGCGGTGAGCAGCAAGGCGGGGATGGTGGTGTAGCTCATGTTTTTGATGTGTTCAAACAAATCCACGCCCACGGTGGACGCGGCGATGCCTGTGGTGTCCGACAGCGGCGACATTTTGTCGCCAAAAAACGCGCCCGAAACCACCGCGCCTGCGGTAATCGCGGGCACAGCATGAAACGCCTCGCTCATGCCCATAAACGCCACGCCAATGGTGGCGCAGGTGGTTAAGCTGCTGCCGATGGAAATGCCGATGATGCCGCACAGCAAAAACGCGGAAAGATAGAAATATTCGGGCGAAATCAGCCCAAAGCCGTAATACATCAGCGTGGGAATCGCGCCGCTCATCATCATCGCGGCAACCAGCAGCCCAATGAAAAAAAACAGATAAATCGCGCCCATGCCTTGTTCCACCGCCGATGCCATGCGCTTAATCATGTCGCGCCATGTTGCGCCCCGCAGCAAGCCATACAGCATCAGCGCAACCAGAGCCAGCAAAATGGACAAATGCGGCACCCATTCAAACGAGATAATGGTGTAGCCCATAATGGCGATGGCGCACGCGGCAACGATAATGGCTTCGGAAAGGGAAATATTGAGCAAAGATTGTTTGGATAGCATGATGGTTTACTTAAACGGTTTGAAATATAAAACGTTTTTGGCTTGACCCAGCGCGTCCACTTGGGCGATACCAATACCCACGGCTTGCGCGGTAAACGGCTGGAAGGTGTAGCTGGCTTCAAATTTGGCGACTCCATCGTTGAACTCGTTGGGCGTGAGCAGGGTAACGTGCGGATTAAATTGGGTAAACACATTGGGCGAGCCGTATCGCTCAAAGGTTTTTACCTTTTCGGGATAGGCTTTTACCCAATCGGGCAGTTGCGCGTTTTTGTCGCGCAGTTTCACCAGTTGCACGGTGATTTCATCGGCAAGCTGTTGCAACTCGGGCGATGGCTGGTTGTCCAGCATCAGCCATTTGCCTGGGGTGCTGTGCATCCCGTTGAACGAAATGGAAAATTTGCTTTGCTGGCGGGCAAATTGGCTGACGATTTTTTGGATTTCAGGCAGCCTTTTGCTGTCGTATTCGGTGAGATACAGCGTGAGATGCACTTGATAGCCCTGCGCAAACAGCGACTTCACGCCTTGCTGGGCAAGGGCTTGCGAGATTTCGTGCACACGGCTTTCGGCGGTGTTGTCCAGCTTAACAAACACGTTGTAATTGACGCTTTCGGCAAAGGCGGTGGTGGCAAACAACAGCGCGGTGAGGGCAAGCAGGCGTTTGGGATGGGGCATGGGAGTGTTCCTTTATTGGGTTGTGGAGTGAGGAGGGGTTTTCAGGCTGCCTTTGGCGGTTGGGTTGCCTAATAATAGGCAGCCTGAAATTTAAAATGGAGCGGCGACGGCTCGTCGCCAAATGCTTTGTTCAACAAGGCTTTACTGGTTGGAAAAATGTCGGCGAGCCGCCGACGCTCCATCGGTTGCAGGTTTTGCAAAGGTTTCAGGCTGCCTTTGTGGCGGCGGTAAATTGAGGCAGCCTGAAAAGCCAAACGCTGCGTGGCAAAATCGCACGCCCCGCATCATTCGCTTTATTTTTTCAGGCTGCCTATTCTGCGCGACATCGTATTCAATAGGCAGCCTGAAAACGGCATCAACCGCCCTACCCTTTAAACACCGCCGCAAACGCATCCGCCACCGTGTTCACATTGCCCTCGTTTAGCCCCGCGATACACATCCGCCCGCTGTCTAAAAGATAAATGGCAAACTCCTCGCGCAGGCGGTGCACTTGCGCCGCGCTCAAACCCGTGTAGCTGAACATGCCGCGCTGTTTCACAAAATAGCCAAAATCGCGCTCGGGCAGCTTGCTTTGCAGCACGTCGTAAATGCGCCCTCGCATGGCGCGGATGCGGTCGCGCATTTCATAGACTTCGTTTTGCCATTGCGCGGCAAGTTGCGCGTCGCTTAAAACGTGATACGCGGTTAAGCCGCCTTGCGCGGGCGGGCTGGAATAAATGCGGCGTACGCCCAGTTGCAGCTGCCCCAGCACCAGCGCGGCTTCTTCGGCATTGGGCGACACCACCATCAAGCCGCCCGCGCGTTGCCCATACAGCGACATATTTTTGGAAAACGAGCTGCTCACCAGCAGCGGCAAGCCCAAATCGACGGCGCGGCGGATGGCGTAGGCATCGCGGTCAAAATCGTCGCCAAAGCCTTGGTAGGCGATGTCCATAAACGGGATGAGCTTGCGCGCGGCGATGATGCTTAACACTTCGTCCCATTGCTCGGGCGATAAATCCACGCCTGTTGGATTGTGGCAGCAGGGGTGCAGCAGGATGATGGTGTTTTCAGGTTGCCTATTGAGGCATTCGCACATTTCGGCAAATTTCACGCCGATGGTGGCGGGGTCGTAATACGGATAGTGTTCTATGGCGATGCCTGCGGCGGTGAAAATGCCGCGATGGTTGTCCCAAGTGGGGTCGCTCATCAGCACTTTGCTGTCGCCAAACCAGTTGTGTAGCAAATCCGCGCCCAGCCGCAACGCGCCCGAGCCGCCCAGCGTTTGCACGGTGGTTACGCGGTTTTCGGCAATCACACGATGGTTCGCGCCAAACAATAATTTGGGCAACTCGGCGCGTAGCCCTGCGTGCCCTTCCATCGGCAAATAGGCTTTTGCGCCGATGCCTACGCGCTGTTCGGCGGTTTTCACGCTTTCAGGCTGCGTCATGTTGCCATCGTTGTCAAAATAGATGCCGATGGAGAGATTGATTTTGTTATCGCGCGGGTCGCGGTTGAAGGTTTCTACCAAACTTAAAATTGGGTCGCCTGCGTAGGGCGTAAGGTGTTGGAACATGGGTTGGGCTTTCTGCGTGGCGTTAAGAAATGTAAGTATAAAAGATTTCAGGCTGCCTTTGAAACCGTTGTGCGGGCAAACAATCAGGCAGCCTGAAAATTTAATGAGCGCGATGCTGTGGAATTTTATGCTTTAAGTGTTTAGATTGGCGCGATGGTGGGCAATTATTTTGTGTTTAACGATGGATGTTGGCAGAAAATGGCTTTGTGTGGATGATGGGTTCATGGCTTGGGGATGGGGTTACATGACGTTTCAGGCTGCCTAATCTGTAGAAATTAACCGCGTTGTTTACACTTTTTTAGGCTGCCTAGCTTTCATTTTTTTGCAGCATGATGGTCTAGCAGGTTACGCAGATTATCTAGACTCATACTGCTTTTCCGGGGCTTGCGGCCTTCTTAA
>CAUSAW010000088.1:0-8035 GCA_963529725.1 uncultured Kingella sp.
GGTTATGAGAGAGCCTAGATTAGCGTTGGTTTTATTGACTTTTTTGGTAATGCTATCCATGGCATTGGTGGCATTTTTATTGGCGCGAATGCCGCAAAAAATCAGTGAAAAATTTGATTCCACCCACCGCGATTCACCATTGGATGGTTTGCGCGGCGTGTTGGCAACTTTTGTGTTCGCTCATCATTTTTATTTGATGCATCGTTGGAGTTTGCAAGGAGAGTGGGCTGTTGCTGATAACTTTGGCTTGCATTGGATGTATTTTGCGCAGAATCTTGGCGCGATTCCCGTTAGCCTGTTTTTTATGATTACAGGCTTTCTTTTTCTTAATAAACTCAAACAAAAAGAAATCAATTGGAAAAACTTATACATCGCGCGCATTCGGCGGATTATGCCGTTGTATCTGCTGTCGCTACTGTTTGTGGTGTATGCCAGCTTTAAAGCAGTGGGCGTGGAAAATGTGGCGTTTTGGGATGGTGCAGATTGGCTTTTTCACTGGGCAACTTTTCGCTATCAGCCACTCAATGGTTTTGTGAGTTTTATTGCCAACGCAGGTGTGCAGTGGACTTTGCTTTACGAATGGGCATTTTATTTCAGCCTGCCTTTTATCCACGCTGCGATGCACCAGCTTCCCGCAAGCAATAAAAAACAATGGGGCGTGATGGCATTATGCGGTGCATTATTCAGTTGGATTATCACGCAAACCGATACCCACCATTATTGGCAATTTGTGCTCTCCGCTGCGGCGGTGAGTTTGAGCGGGGTGCTGTTGCCATGGATACAACAATATAAAAAATGGCTGAATGTGGCAGTGCCGCTTTTGCTATTGGCAACGGCATTTTTATTTCCGCCTTATACACCGCTTAACCGCATTTTGGTGGCATTGCTGTTTGTTATGCTGGCGGGCGGTTACGATTTTGGCGGCATTTTGCGCCATCGCGGCATGAAAATGCTGGGCGACATGAGCTACAGCATTTATTTGATGCACGGCGTGGTGCTGTATAGCGTGTTTGCGCTGGGTGGTTGGTTTGATTTCCAAGCACATGGTTTGTTGGTTTATATAGCAACATTCCCGCTGATTTTTGTGCTGGTGTTATTGTTGTCGTGTACTACTTATTTGGGTGTGGAACGTCCATTCTTGCGGAAGCGACAATAGAGTAGGGCATTCATCTACACCACAAAAAAGGCAGCCTGAAAACGTATTTTAAGATGCCGTTTTAGCTTCGCTGAAACTCGCTACGCTCGTTTTCAGGCTGCCTCAATTCATGCAATGACTATAAGTAAACAATCTCCCCGCTGCGCCCCCTGCTTTGCTCGCTCGCCCACCAAACAAAATCAGGCGTAATGTCCGCCATATCCTTGCGCTCCGCCGCCGTTTCCCCAGGGTGCGTTTTAATGCGCTGCGGCGAATTGATAGACCCTGGCACCAACACATTCGCGCGCAAATTCGGAAAGCGCTCCCACTCATCCGCCGCCACTTTACACAAATAATTCAACGCCGCCTTGCTCGCGCCAAAGCCGCCCCAATAAGCCTGCGGCGTTTCGCCATGGCTTTCGCCCACAAAAATCACCGAAGCATCGGACGATTCTTTCAGCATCGGCAACACCGCCCGCGTCAAAGCCATCGGTGCAACCGTGTTGATGCGATATTGGTTCACCCACTCCGCCACCGTTTGAAAATCCAGCGGCGAGAGCGCATAAAAATAGCTCGCGCAATGAATCACCCCATCCAATTTGCCCTGCGTCGCCTCTGCCAACGTGCGCGCCAGCTGCTCAAATTCCAGCTCCTCTGCGCCAATCATGTCAAAACAAATCGCAAACGGCTCCACATCGCCCGCCGCCATCACTTCGTCATACACCTTTTCCAATTTCTTTTGACTGCGCCCCAGCAACACCACCGTCGCCCCCGCCGCCGCGCAAGATTTCGCCACCTCCGCACCCAAGCCCTGCGAAGCCCCCGTAACCAATATCACCTTGTTTGCTAACGCTTTGTCTTCCAAAGATTTTGTTGTCACTTTCATTTCCTTTCGTGTTCTCTCAAAAAATTTCAGCCGAAACCGCAGCCATGTTAGGCAGCCTGCGTAGCGAAGCGGAGTTGCGAAGCTAAAACCGCCGTCCAAATTTAGCATAAAATAACGCGTTTTAACATAAACATCTATAATGCCCGCCAGCTTTCAGGCTGCCCATTGCCCAAATTTTGCCAGAGCAGGCGTTTCGCCGCCTACCACGAGCAGGGGCAAGCCCCTGCACCCCGCGCAGCATCCACCATCCGCTGTCCCATTTCAGGCTGCCTGCATCGCCATCCGCCACCCACCGCTTTGTTGCATCGCGCAGACTTTCGCACCATCCAGCTCCAAATAGGCAGCCTGAAAAAATAAACAGAGCAAGCCGCCACAAAATAAAAACCGAATCAGCCCAACCCACCATGCCCACCATCCTCCTTATCCGCCCCGAAAACCGCCTCGCCGCCGACATCGCCACCTGCACCGCCGCAGGCTGGCAAGCCATCCCCTTTTCCCCCATCCGCATCGCCCCCATCGCCGAAACCCTTTTCAGGCTGCCGCAAATCATCGCCCCCGCCCAAGCCCTGTTTTGGGTGAGCCCCAGCGCCGTAGAAATCGCCGCCCCCCATTTAGGCAGCCTGAAAACCCACCAGCCGCCCATCATCCACATCGCAGTCGGCAAGCAAACCGCCCAAGCCCTGCATCAACAAGACATCGCCCCCGTCCACGCCCCCACCAACGGCAACGACAGCGAAGCCGCCCTTGCGCTGCCCATTTGGCACAGCCTGCCGCCCAGCAGCCGTATTGTTATCATCCGTGGGCAAGGTGGGCGCGAGCATCTTGCCCAAGCCCTGCGCCAACGCGGCTTTGCCGTGCAATACGCTGAATGCTATCAGCGCATCCCCCAGTCGCTTAACTGGCAAACATTTCAGGCTGCCGCCCCCCGCGCCGCATGGATAACCTCATCCGAGCTTGCCCAAGAGCTGTTTACACAATGCCCACAAGCATTTAGGCAAAATCTCAAATCCTTGCTATACTTCACACAACACCCGCGCATCGCCCAAACCCTAACCGCGCTTGGCGCACAACACGTCCACAGCGTAGCCCAACTCAGCGATGCGCTTCACCATTTTTCATCACGGAGCAATCCCAAATGACCGACAACACACAAAATCAGCAGCCTGAAAACCAAGCTGCCAACAATAAACAGCCCATTGAAAACAAAGCCACCGAACCTCAAAAGCAGCCTGAAAAACCCACCCCCGCCACACCCAAGCAGCCTGAAACACAAACCAAAAAACAAGCGGAACAACACCCCGACCCCGCGCAGCCCCAGCCCATCGTTATCCAACAAAAAACCAGCAGCGGGCGCGGCATCGCCACAGGCGCGCTGGTGTTATCGCTGATTGCGCTGGGCGCCAGTGGCTTCCTATTTGTGCAAGGGCAAAACGTTTTCAAACAACAAGAAATGCGCATCGGGCAAGATTTAAACAAAGCCGCGCTGGGCAACAGCGAAAACGCCGTCTTGCTGCGCGCCACGCTAGAAAAACAAGCCGCGCTAGATGCCCAGCTAAACAAAATCCTGCAAAACGAAGGCGACACCGCCCAAACCCTAGACGGCATCCACCGCGCCTATGCCGAGCTGCTTAAAGGCCGCGTGAATTGGCTAGTGGATGAGATTGAAGTAACGCTCAACACCGCATCGCAACAGCTTTTGCTATCAGGCAATGTACCCGTTGCTACCACCGTGCTAGAAAACGTAGAACAACGGCTCAACCGCTTTGAGCAGCCAGAATTGCTGCCCATCAAACAAGCCATCAGCCAAGATTTAGCCGCGCTCAAAAACCGCCCCTATCTCAATATTTCCGCCACCGCCCTGCGCCTAGACCGCCTAGAAAGCGCGGTGGACAGCCTGCCCTTGTTGGTGGACAGCACCATGAACGCCCAAAACGCCGAGCCAGCGCCCACATCCAAAGCAGGCAGCTTCTGGAATCGCGCATGGAACAACACCAGCGAGCTGGTTAAAAGCATGGTGGAAGTGCGCAAACTAGACAACAATGACGCCATGCTCATCGGCGCGGAACAAGTCTTCTATCTGCGCGAAAACCTGCGCCTGCGCCTGCTGGATGCGCGCCTTGCCTTGCTGCAACACAACAGCGAAGTCTATCAACACGGGCTTGCCGCGATTGAAGAAACGGTAAAACGTTATTTTGATGTGCAATCGTCCAACACCCAAACATGGCTCAAAGAAGTGGATGAGCTTAAATCAGTAGAAATCCGCATGGTTTCAGACGAAGCGCTCAAAGCCAGCCTAGCTGCCGTGCGCGATTATCAAAACAACGTGCGCACCGCGCTGCCTGTGGTGCTGCCTGAAAGCAAACCCGCTGTGCCTGCAATTTCTGTCGCATCTGCGCCGAAAGCCGCATCCGAGCCTGCGCCCGTGGTTACGCCGCCCGCAGCCACTGCTTCCGAGCCCAAATCCGAAAAATCAGACAGCAAAGCCGCCAGCCAGCCTGCATCCAAACCATCCGCCTCCGAGCCAGCGTCTAAACCCGCCAGCGAAACCAAAGGAGCAAAAGCATGAAACAGCTCATTTGGATAATCTTCCTATTTCTCTGCGCCATCGGGCTAGCCATGCTCGCCAAAACCTACACAGGCAATGTGTATTTTGTAGTGGAAGGCTATTCGCTGCGCATGAATATCAACTTCTTCATCATCGTTGCCTTGTTGAGCGTGTTTGTGTGGTATTTGTTGATTAAGCTGCTGGTGGGCATTTTTGGCACGCCGCATCGTTTAAGCCAATTTGGCGCATCACGCCGCAGCCGCAAAGCAGCGCAAGAACTCAACGCCGCAGGCTTGGCGTATTTTGAAGGCAAGTTCCAAGAAGCCGCACAACACGCCGATAAAGTGCTTGCCAACAAGCAAGCAGGCGACAACCGTATTCTTGCCTTGATGCTGGCTGCTCACGCCGCCGACCAAAGCCACAACACCGAAGCGCGCGATCAATATCTGAACGACATCGCCAAGCTGCCCAGCAAAACCCAGCTATCACGCCATTTGCTGCTGGCAGAAAGCGCGTTGAATCAACAAGATTACGACAGCGCCACCACCCATCTCACCGCCGCCGCGCAAATCAATCCGCGTCTCACCCGCTTGGCGCGCTTGCAATTGCGTATGGCGTTAGACAAGGGCGACGCGCTGGATATTTTGGACAAAACCGAAAAACTGCACCGCGCAGGCGCCATGAACGACACCGAAGCGCAGCAAACCGCCGAAGTGGCGTATCGCAAGCTGTTGGATTTGGCAAACGATGCCGCAGGCATGAAAGCCTGTCTCAAACGCATCCCCGAATCCCTGCGCAACAACGCCCTGAACGTTGCCATCGCGCGCAAATACAACGAATTGGGCTTGTATGACCAAGCGATTGCATGGGTGAACACGCATTATCCTGCTTCGCGCGATGCCAATTTGCTGCCGCCATTCGTTGCCAGCGTGCGCTATTTAGACGACCGCCGCCAGCAAAAAGCGATTGACACGGGCGACGCATGGCTGAAAGACAATCCCAAAGATTCGCGCTTGCTGATGTATCTGGGCGAGCTTGCCGCGCAAAAACAATTGTGGGGCAAGGCGCAAAGCTATTTGGAAGCCAGTCTCGCCCTGCATCCTGCGCCACAAACCCGCTTGGTGCTTGCCAAAGTGTACGACCATTCAGCGCGCCAAGATGCCGCGCAAGAGCAACGCCGTTTAGCGTTAGACAGCATTAGCGAAGCATAACGCAACAAGTTTTCAGGCTGCCTATGGATACAGATTAGGCAGCCTGAAAATTTTGTTTGAAGACATGCAACGCATTAAGACATGCAACGCATTAAAGGCAGCCTGAAAACCTGTTAATCCCATTGTTTCAGGCTGCCCATCTATACAAAGGAATCCCCATGACCGACCCCATCCGCCTATCCAAACGCATGGCAGAACTGGGCATCTGCTCGCGCCGCGAAGCCGATAGCTATATTGAAAAAGGCTGGGTTAGCGTAAACGGCAAGATCGCCGTGCTCGGGCAAAAAGTTAGCCCCGCCGACCGCATAGACCTAAACAAACAAGCCCACGAGCAGCAAGCCAGTCGGGTAACCATCTTGCTGAATAAACCCGTCGGCTTTGTGAGTGGGCAGCCTGAAAACGACTACCGCGCCGCCGCCGAACTCATCACCGCCGAAAACCAATGGGAAGGCGACAACAGCCGCATCGTCTTCCATCCCAGCCATACCCGCAATCTCGCCCCAGCAGGCAGGCTAGACATTGATTCAGTCGGCTTACTCGTGCTCACGCAAGACGGGCGCATCGCCAAACAGCTTATCGGCGACAACAGCAACAGCGAAAAAGAATACCTTGTGCGCGTGAAAGGCAGCCTGAAAGAAAACGGACTCGCCCTGCTCAACCACGGATTGAGCCTAGATGGCGAAGAACTGCGCCCCGCCCGAGTAACATGGCAAAACCAAGACCAGCTGCGCTTCGTGTTAAAGCAAGGCAAAAAACGCCAAATCCGCCGCATGTGCGAACTGGTTGGCTTGCGCGTTGTCGGCTTAAAACGCATCCGCATCGGGCGCGTTAAACTGGGCGCGCTGCCGCAAGGCAAATGGCGCTATTTGCAAGCCAACGAGCGTTTTTAACCGCAGCATGCTTGCTAATCGCCGCGCCAAAAATCGCTTGCAATTTTGTTGCAAAGCCGTATAATCCGCCACTTCACAAAAACGCGGATGTGGCGAAATTGGTAGACGCACCAGATTTAGGTTCTGGCGCCGCAAGGTGTGAGAGTTCGAGTCTCTCCATCCGCACCACATACAAAAAGCAGCTAATCTTAGCTGCTTTTTTCATTGCCCGCGTTCCCTTCATCCTGATCACAAAAGGCTTGCCCAACAATCGTGCAAGCCTTTTTGTTTGCTAACTTGCCTGTTCTAGGCAGCCTGAAAATCCTGTAAGACCCGTTTAATCTCATCCGCTTCGCGCAAGGTTCGCACGGTGGCAAACAGCTGCGCCGCTTCGGGGTAAACCTTTTTCATCATACCCAGCCATTGTTTGAGCCGCGCAACGGCGTATTTGCCTTGCGACTCGTGCGCGAGACATAAATCAAAAAACAGCCGTATCCAAGCCATGATTTCTTGGTTGAATAAGGCAGCCTGAACGGGCTCGCCGCGCAGATATTGCTTAATTTGGCGGGCTAAATCGGGGCGCATCACGGCGCCGCGCCCAATCATCACATCGTCGCAACCGCTCTCTTGGCGGATGGCGATGTAGTCATCCAGCGTGAACACGTCGCCGTTGGCGATGATGGGGATGCCAACTTGCTCACGGATGGTTTTGAGCCAATGCCAATGAGCGGGCGGCTCGTAGCCTTGCACTTTGGTGCGGGCGTGCACGGTGATTTGGCTGGCGCCGCCTGCAGCGATGGCTTGGGCGTTGGCGATGGCAAGGTCGGTGTTGTCAAAGCCGAGACGCATTTTGGCGGTGAGCGTGATGTGTTCTGGCAGCCTGAAACGCAGTTCGCACACGATTTGGTGGATGCGTTCGGGCTCGCGCAGCAAAATGGCGCCGCCTTGGTGTTTGTTTACCGTGGGCGCGGGGCAGCCGAAGTTTAGGTCTATGGTTTGCACGCCAAAGCGTACGGCTTCTAGGGCGTTTTTTGCCATCATGTTGGCATCGCTGCCAAGCAGTTGAGTGGTGCAGGGGATGCCTGATGGGGTGCGGTTTTGCTGGGCGATTTCGGGGACGTGGCGCAGCCATGTGGCGCGGGAATGGACGGTGTGGGTAATGCGGACGAATTCGCTCACGCATTCGTCGTAGCCGCCGATGCGTGTGAGCAGGTCGCGCATGGGGGCATCAGTTAGCCCTTGCATGGGGGCGAGAATGAGTTTGGGCATGGTGGTTTTTGCTGGCGCAAGCCTTAAAACGCTTCGGCTGCGAATTTGGGCATATAGGACAAAAAAGGTGCTAAAAACCCCTACAAACCTTATCCTATAAGGCTTTAAAAGAGGTCAAAG
>CAUSAW010000089.1:0-7789 GCA_963529725.1 uncultured Kingella sp.
CACCAGCTCCGTCCGCGAACCGCGCAGCAGTCCGGCAAACTGGTATTCGCTCAAAGTATCGGGCACGGGCGTAACCGCGCCGAGAATGGTGGCGGGGTCGCAGCCGAGCACTACCGCCACAGGATAGGGCGCGTCGGGGTTTTCCTTGCGGAACGCCTGATAATCCAGCGCGCCGCCGCGATGGGCGAGCCAGCGCATGATGAGTTTGTTTTTGCCGAGCAACTGCTGGCGGTAGATGCCTAAGTTTTGCCGTTTTTTGTGCGGCCCGCGCGTTACCGTCAAGCCCCACGTTACCAGCGGGGCGACGTCTTGTGGCCAGCAATGCTGAATCGGCAGGCGCGTCAAATCCACCTCGTCGCCCTCCCACACGATTTCTTGGCAGGGGGCATTTTTGACGACTTTGGGCGCCATGCTCCAAATGTCTTTGAGCAGCGGCAGTTTGGAGAACGCGTCTTTGATGCCTTTGGGCGGCTCGGGTTCTTTCAGATACGCCAGCGTCTGCCCGATTTCGCGCAGCTTGGCGACGCTGTCCGTGCCCATGCCCATCGCCACGCGCTCGGGCGTGCCGAACAGGTTGGCGAGCACGGGAAAATCGTAGCGGCTGCCATCGGGGCGCACGGCATTTTCAAACAGCAAGGCCGGCCCTTCGGCACGCAGCACGCGGTCGGCGATTTCGGTGATTTCCAGATGGGGGGAGACGGGGTGGGCGACGCGTTTGAGCTGGTTTTGCTGTTCCAGACGGGCGATAAAATCGCGCAGGTCGATGTAGTGCATGGGATTTCCTTTGGGCTGGTGGGCAGCCTGAAAGTGGGTGGGATTAGGTTTTCAGGCTGCCTTTGCATGGGTGGGGCAGCCTGAAAGTTGGTTGATTCAGTTTTCAGGCTGCCTTAACGCGGGCGCGAACGGCAAAGGCAGCCTGAAACATCTCCCCGCGTTCCTACGGCTTGCTGGCAAGCCGTGCGCTGGCGAGAAAATGCTGGCAACGGCGTGATGTGGTTTTCAGGCTGCCTTTTGCTTATTTTTTGCCTTTTTGCTTGGCGCGGCTGGCGGCTTGCTGCGGCAGCAGTTCCACATAAATCTGCCGATCTTGGGTGAGCAGCTTGGCGGCGGCTTGGATGTCGGCGGCGGATACGGTTTGGATGCGGCGGCGGATTTCGTCTTCGTTGCGCCAGCTGAATCCTGCGATTTGCAGCGAGCCGATTAGGTTGGCGCGGGCGTTGATGCTGTCGCGGGCGAAGATGGTTTGAGTTTGCTCTATGGTGCGGGCGCGGTTGAGTTCCTCTTCGCTGATGCCGTGTTGGGCGATTTGGTCGATTTCGTTTTCCAGCGCGGCTTTCAGGCTGCCTGTGGAAACATTGGCGGCGGGCGATGCGCTAATACCCCAAAGCTGCGGACTGCGCGCCAGCAGCGAATAGCCGATGTTGATGTTTTGCGCGATTTGCTTGCCGCGCACCAAATTTTTGCTAAACCGCGCCGCGTCATGCCCGTCCAACACATTAGTCAGCATATCCAGCGCGTAGGGCAGCTTTTCGCCCAGCGCGGTGAGATGCGGCACGCGGTAAGCCAGCGTCATCAGCGGGCGCTGCGTGTTGCCGCGAATGCTGCTTTGCACCGCCTTGCCGCGCGACAGCGGCTCGCTGATGTTTTGCCGCGTAGGCAGCGGGCGTTTTTTCAGGCTGCCAAAATATTGCTCGGCTTGGGCAAACACGGTTTCAGGCTGCACATCGCCCACAATCACCAGCGTGGCGTTGTTGGGCGCGTACCATTTTTTGTACCACTGGCGCAAATCGTTTGCCGTTAGCTTGTGCAAATCCGCCATTTTGCCGATTACGCTGGTGCGGTTGGGCGATTTTTGCCACGCTTGGTGCATCAATTCTTCGTATAACAAGCCTTGCGGATTATCTTCAATGCGTTGGCGGCGTTCTTCGCGTATCACTTTCATTTCATTGAGAAACACGCTGTCGCTGAAATTCAAATTCGCCATGCGATCGGCTTCCAATGCCAACACCGCAGGCAGATGCTCGGCGGCGATGTTCACATGGTAAACCGTCTCTTCGTTGGTGGTGTAGGCGTTGTTGTTGCCGCCTAAGGCGCTGATTCTGCGGGCATACTCGCCAGCGGGCACGGTTTGCGTGCCTTTAAACATCATGTGTTCCAACGCGTGGCTCAAACCCGTTTTGCCCGCCACTTCATCCGCGCTGCCCACTTTGTACCACAGCATAATCATGGCAACGGGGGCGCGGTGGTCTTCTTTGATAATCACGCGCAAGCCGTTGGACAAGATGCGCTCGTGGGTGGCTGTCGCGGGTTGCGTGGGCTGTATGGAAGTGGACGATGCGATGGTAAGCGGGGCGGGGCTGCTGGCAGCGGGCGCGGCTTGGCTGGCGAAGGGGAAAGTGGCGAGGAGCAGGAGAGGGAGAAGTTTGGGGGACATGGTGGGCTTTCGGATGGGGTGAGGAGAGGTTTTAGCTTCGCAACTCCGCTACGCTCCGCAGGCTGCCTTGGGGAGCAGTGTGAGCCAAAATAGCGAAGTAGGTCGGGCATGGATGCCCGACGTACTGCTTAACAGAGGCAGCCTGAAACACGCTTTGGCAACGAGCCGTCGCCGTTCCATTTTCGTTTTCAGGCTGCCTCTACCGCGCAGCAACAACAAAACCGCAGACACTTCAAAGCAGCATCTGCGGCTATCTTTTGCCAAAGCAACGCCATGCTGCTTTTCAGGCTGCCTTAATAGTGAGCCTATGTTTAGAACGGAATATCGTCGTCAATATCGTCCACAGGCGCGGCAGGCGCAACGGGCGCTTGGCGTTGCGTGGGCGCAGCGGGGGGCGGCGCATCATAAGCAGGCGGTGGCGGCGCATATTGCTGTTGCTGCTGGGACGCGTAGTTTTGCTGCGGCGCAGGGGCATAGCCTGCATCATCGTGATAACCGCCGCCTTGCTGATTGCCGCCGCGCGAGCCGAGCATTTTCATTTCGTTGCCGATGATGTCGTATGCCGTGCGCTCAACGCCTTGCTTGTCGGTGTATTTGCGGCTTTGGATTTTGCCTTCAATATATACTTGGCTGCCTTTTTTCAAATACTGCCCCGCCACTTCGGCAAGACGGCGATACAGCGTGATGTTGTGCCATTCGGTGCGCTCTTGGCGCTGGCCGCTGTTGCGGTCGTTCCAAGATTCGCTGGTGGCGATGGAAAAATTGCACACCGCATCGCCATTGGGCATATAGCGCAGCTCGGGGTCGCGCCCCAAGTTGCCGATTAGGATAACTTTGTTTAAGGACATTTGTTTGCTCCTGTTAATAAGATGGTTCGGATATTTGCTTCGTCAAAACCTTGTTGCAATGCTTTGATAAACAGCGTTTTGTTGTCTTGGCTAAATGCGATGCTTTCCACGCCGATGATGCCTTGCAACGCGGTTTTCAGGCTGCCTAAATCGCCCTGCCATGCTTCGGGGACGGCGAACATCACATTCTTCACTGGCTTGGGCGCGGGCGCACACGCGGCAAGCAACCACCACACCACGCCGATTGCGCCGCAAAAAATAAACACGCCATTAAAGTCGTATTGCGCGTATAAGCGGCTGCCGATGATGCCGCCTGTGAACACGCCCACCGATTGCAAGGTGTTATACACGCCCATTGCCGTGCCTTTGAGATTGCTCGGTGCAATCTTGGAAACCAACGATGGCATACTGGCTTCCAAAATATTGAAGCCGATGAAATAAACCACCAAGCTCAGTTCAATCAGCCACACGGTTTTCAGGCTGCTTAATAGCGCAAACTGCGCGGCGGCAGTTAAGCCGATGCCAAGCAAAAACACGGGTTTTAATTTATTGCGCGTTTCGCCCACGATAATGGCGGGAATCATCAGCACCAAGCCGATAACGGTGGCGGGCAGATAGATTTGCCAATGGCTGGTTTTGTCCCAGCCTAGATTTTTTAAGGCAAACGGCAAGGTGGTAAACATCGCCATCAGCCCCGCTTGCAGCGCAAAAATGCCAAAATTGAGCCGCAAAAGCTGTCCATTTTTCAACACTTCGCCAATATGTCCCATTTGCAGTTGCGCATCTTCATGCAAACGTGATTGTGCGCTGGTGGGATTGGGCGTGTACCACGCCACCAGTGCGATGCTGGCAAGGCTCAACGCGCCCATCAGCGCAAACAAGCCGTTCACGCCCATCCAGCGGCTCAAGATTGGCGAGAGCACCAAGCTGGCGGAAAAGGTTAGCCCGATGCTCAATCCAATCAACGACATGGCACGGGTGCGCACTTCTTCGCGGGTTAAATCCGCCAGCAACGCGGTTACCGCCGCGCTCACCGCGCCTGCGCCTTGCACGGCACGCGCCATAATCAGCGTGTGCACATCGGTTGCCGTTGCCGCCCAAAAGCTGCCCAGCGCAAACACGCCCATGCCCAGATAAATCACTTTTTTGCGCCCAATTTTGTCGGACAGCATCCCCAAAGGCAGCTGCAACAAGGCTTGGGTTAAACCATACATCGCCATCGCCAAGCCCACCATTTTGGGCGCATTGGCGGCGTTTGTGCCAGCCAAATCGTGCGCGTGCAACGCCAGCACAGGCAACACCAAAAACATCCCCAGCATCCGCAAGGCATACACGCCCGCCAAAGACGTGGCAGCGCGCCATTCTTGGGGCAACAGGGCAATTTTGGGAGATTTCGCTTGCATGGATATTCCGTGGTTTTTGGGGGTTTAAGGCAGCCTGAAAAAAGGCTAGGCAAAAGAAGCGCGATTATAGCATTTTTGTTTTTCAGGCTGCCTTTTTCATCATCAATTACATCGGGGCAGCCTGAAACCTTGTGCTAATATCGCGCTCATCTTGTTTACACGCCATTTAATCATGTCGCCCAGCATCCCTCTGCCCCAAATCCAAACCCTTATCTACGCGCTAGACATCATCGGCATCATCGCCTGCACCTGCGCTGCCACCGTGCTTGCCAAGCAGCTGAAATTTGATTTTTTTGGCGCGGTGTTGATTTCGTTTCTCGGCAGCGTGGGCGGCGGCACATTGCGCGATTTGCTGATTAACCGCCATCCGATTTTTTGGCTACACGATTTAAATTATTTCTACACCATTTTGCTGGTGAGCATTGTGGTGCAAATGTTTTACGGCTTTTTTGCGCGGATTAACCATGTGATTCGCTGGTTTGACGCGCTGGGCTTGGCGGCGTTCACCGTTATCGGCGTGGAAGCCGCACTCAGCCGTGGCATGACGGCAACCATCGCCATTTTAATGGGCGCGTTTACTGCGGTGATTGGTGGCGTGATGCGCGATATTGTGTGCCGCCAGATTCCGCTGGTGCTGCGCCAAGAAATCTACATCACCGCGTCCATCATCGGCAGCGGCTATTATCTGCTGATGCTGCAAACGAGCATCAACGCTTGGCTGCGCAGCCTTTCCACCATCGTGCTGATTTTTGCCATTCGGATGCTGGCGGTGTATCGCGGCTGGAATTTTCCCGACATCACGCTGCCGTGGTGGCGCGAGCAAGATGGGCAGCCTGAAAATGAGTAATCCCCATTTTCAGGCTGCCTAACGCTTTTTCGTTATAATCGCTCCCTTTTTTTCAGGCTACCTCAACATGATTGACTTCATTCTCCACATAGACCAACACCTTATCGCCCTTGCCGCGCAACACGGCGCTTGGGTTTATGCCGTTTTGTTTCTCATCGTGTTCTGCGAAACGGGCTTGGTGGTAACGCCGTTTTTGCCGGGCGATTCGCTGCTGTTTGCTGCGGGCGCGGTGGCGGCTGCTTCGGCTGGCGTGTTAAACGTGCACATCATCGTTGTCCTGCTGCTTGCCGCTGCCATTTTGGGCGACGCATCTAATTTTGAAATCGGCAAATATTTCGGCGCAAAGCTGTTCTCGCGCCCCGATAGCAAAATCTTCAAGCCCGAATACCTTGCCAAAACCCATGCGTTTTACGAAAAATACGGCGGCAAAACCATTATCCTTGCGCGATTTGTGCCGATTGTGCGCACCTTTGCGCCGTTTGTGGCAGGCATGGGCAAAATGCACTATGGGCATTTTTTGCGCTACAACATCATTGGCGCGCTGGCTTGGGTGGTGTCGCTCACCTATCTGGGCTATGCGTTTGGCAACGTGCCGTTTATCAAGAACAACTTTGGCGCGCTGGTGATTGGCATTGTGGTTTTTTCTGTTATCCCAATGGCGGTGGAAATTATCCGCGCCAAGCTCGGCAAGGATAAGGCAGCCTGAAAATCATTTTCAGATGCCGTTTTAGCTTCGCTGAAACTCGCTTCACTCGTTTTCAGGCTGCCTTAACCGCCCACAAGGACACCCCATGCCCCAACTCTACCTCGCTTCCAATAGTCCACGCCGCCGCGAAATCCTGCAAAATCTCGGCTACACCATCCACAACATCGCCGCCGAAATCGACGAAACGCCGCGCCCCAGCGAAAGCGCGCACGATTATGTGCTGCGCCTTGCCATTGCCAAAAACCGCGCCGCCCGCCAAGCCAACCCACAAGCGCAGCAATTCCCCATTATCAGCGCCGACACCAGCGTGGTGCATCGCGGCGCCATTCTCGGCAAGCCCACTTCGCCCGAACACGCCGCCGCCATGTTGCGCGATTTATCGGGCGACACCCACCAAGTTTTAACCGCCGTATGCGTTTCCTTCGGCGCACACGAACACGCCGCCGTGCAGCAAAACAACGTGCAATTCTGCCCGCTTACCCCCGCGCAAATCGCCGCCTACATCGCCACAGGCGAGCCGCTAGACAAAGCAGGCGCATACGGCATCCAAGGCATCGGCGGCGTGTTTGTGCAGCATTTGGCGGGCAGCTTCACAGGCGTGATGGGCCTGCCCGTGTTTGAAACCATCGCCCTGTTGCAACGCTGCGGCGCGGCTGTGCCACCGTTTCAGGCTGCCTTAAAATCCTAATCACCCATGGAACGTCGGCGGATCGCCGACAATTAACACTACAACGATTTCAGGCTGCCTCAACCACCCCCCCATCCCGCCCACCAAAGGGGTTCCCATGAAACGCAACCTCATCGCCCCCTCTCTCCTCGCCCTCAGCCTTGCCGCCTGCGATGTGCGCATCGGCAACATCACGCCCGCCACCCAGTCCAACATCGTTGCCAGCGAAAACGACGTATTGCAGCAAATCCAAATCGGCAGCATCACCGTTGAACAGTTTAAAAAAGCCTACCCCGATGTGCTTCAAAGCGACAGCGGCTTTTTAATCTACGGCAACCGCAGCATCACCGTTGAATCAGGCGACATCGCCGTCTATATGCGCGACATCAAAGGCAGCGTACCGCAGCAAATGTTTATGTTTGACAACGACAGCAAAGTGTTGCAATCCATCGTATTCTCGCGCACCGACCTCAATTTTGACGCACTATTAGGCAGCCTGAAAACCGCAGGCTTTGCCCCCTACCCCGATTTAACCGCCGATGAATTTGCCATTTTGCAAATCGATCCCAGCCAAACCCCCGAAAGCCGTAAACAATTCATGCAACAAGCAGGTGCACAACAATTCAAAAAAGGCACTTTGCTGGCATTTGCCCTCCCTGCCCGTGCCAACGAAGAGAGCAAATTACCAGGCGTGCTGATTCTCAACCTTGCCTACGCCCCCGAACACCGCGCCAAATGGGAAGAGACCTTTGCAAAAAAGCCTATCCTTCGACAGCTGAAACCGAAACACAGGTTTTCGGCTGTTTTCGCCCCCAATCACTCCTAATTCTACCCAAATACCCCCTTAATCCTCCCCGGACGCCCCATAATCAGGCATTCGGTCC
>CAUSAW010000090.1:0-7610 GCA_963529725.1 uncultured Kingella sp.
CCCTCTGCTCCCAAAGCAGATGCGCTAACCGGGCTGCGCTACGCCCCGACTGAAAGATGCGAATTTTAGGGATAAACGCCAAAGCAGTCAAGCAACAAAAACTCAACAATCCCAGCAAACCTTGTTTTTATTCAAAATATTTTTTAACGCAGGCAATTTATTTCAACAAAAGCGCCCATCATGTGCCGTATTGTGTGCAAAATAATCGTATAATCGCGCCCGTTTTCATTTTTCACATTGTTTTCAAACAACCGCCCACGAGTAAACACCATGAAAATCTCCGCCAATTTTGACGCAGGCAGCATCATCGTAACCGATTTATCCAATCCATCGCACATTCGCTTGGCGCTGCGCCCCGATACCGCTGCCGATTTCAAACAATGGTTCTACTTTCGCTTGCAAGGTGCGGCATACACTCATTGCGTGATGCACTTTGAAAACGCCGCCGATGCCGCCTATCCCGAAGGCTGGGACGGCTATCAGGCGGTTGCTTCTTATGATCGGCAAAACTGGTTTCGCGTGCCTACGCAATATGAAAACGGCGAACTCATCATCAACCACACGCCGCTTGCCAACAGCATTTATTACGCCTACTTTGAACCTTATTCCAGCGAGCAGCATTTGAACTTGCTGGGCGAAGCGCAAGGCAGCGGCTTGTGCCAAATTGAAGATTTGGGCAGCACCGTGCAAGGGCGCGACATCAATTTGCTGACCATCGGCAACCAAGTGGACAGCGATTTGAAAATTTGGGTGATTGCCCGCCAGCATCCGGGGGAAACGATGGCGGAATGGTTTATGGAAGGCTTTTTGTCGCGCTTGCTGGACCATCAAGACCCCACCGCGCGCAAATTATTAGACAAAGCCACGTTCTACATCGTGCCCAATATGAACCCCGACGGCGCGGCTTTGGGCAACTTGCGCACCAACGCGGCGGGCGCAAACCTGAACCGCGAATGGCAAAACCCCAGCATAGAGCGCAGCCCCGAGGTGTTTTTTGTGCGCGAGAAAATGCACGAAACGGGCGTGGATTTGTTTTTGGACATCCACGGCGATGAAAGCATCCCTTATATTTTTGTGGCGGGCACGGAAGGCGTGCCGAACTACACCAGCCGCACCGCCGAATTGGAAACGCTGTTCAAAACGGCTTTTCAGGCTGCCTCACCCGATTTTCAAACCGTGCACGGCTACGAAAAAGACCATTTTGGCGATGCCAATTTAACCCTTGCCACCAATTATGTGGGCAACACGTTCGGCTGCTTGGCATACACGCTGGAAATGCCGTTTAAAGACAACGACAATTTGCCCGATGATGATTTTGGCTGGAACGGGCAACGCTCGCTGCGCTTGGGCGAGAGTATTTTGAGTGCGATTTTGGCGGTGGCGGAAGAATTGCACCGCGAAAGCGAATAACGCGCGAAAGGCAGCCTGAAAATGGATGCAAGGCGTTTTCAGGCTGCCTCTGAATGCCAAGGAAAACCAACCATGCCATACAAACCATCCAAAGAAGCCATTGTTATCGCTGTTGTCTATTTATGCCTCATGCTTTGGACGACAGCAAACACATTGCTTGACCCGCAAAGCGGCGCAAACAAAACACTGGCGGCCTTGCTTATGACTGTGGCGGGACCTGGGGTCTTGCTATTTATGGATAGTGAGTTGCCGCCACAATTTACGCCGCTGCATCGGTTATCGTTGCTTAGCAAAATTTGGCGCATCGTGGTTGCCGTGTTGGCGGTTTTGTTTGGCGGCGTACTTACCGTTACTGGCTTGTACCGCATTTGGCAACGACCCTCTGTATCATCATCGGTGTTTCTAACGCTGTGCGCCGCCATATTGTATGCAGGCATCCGCATGCTGCGTGCGCGGTAAAGAAAATCCGTTTTCAAGCTGCCTTTTGGCTTTTTCGGATTAGGGCAGCCTGAAAACCAAAGACGATAACAAAGTAAACAAAGCACGTTCCACCGCAGCCCAGCCCATTTTCAGGCTGCCTCAACCCTATAACCCATCAAACCACATAAACCATGACCACCCAACCTATCCCCCAACACGAGCTGCTGCGCGAAAAATCGCTGCTCAAAACCCTCAATCTCACCGACTGGCTGTTTGCCGCGTGCATTGCCACCATCGGCGCGCTCATCCAAATCAAACTGCCGCACCACATGGACATTTACGAAACCGTTATCCTGTGGACAAGCACGCTTATCGCCACGGGCTTGGGCTGGTTTTTCAAGCCGATGCGCTGGTTTATTATCGGCGGCGTGTTGGCGGGCTACGCTGCCGTGGGGCTGTATAACGGCAACATCGCCAATGGACACGAGCAAAGCGGCAAATTTTTCCTGCGCTATTTGTTAAGCAGCCAATCCGCGATTATGTGGCAATGCGCCCTAACCGCGTTCGCCTTTGCCGCCTACCTTGTCGGCACGCTCACCGCATGGCGGCAACAAAAAAGGCAGCCTGAAACGCCCATCAGCAGCAATGTGTTGCTCAAAATCGCCAGCGATTTGGCATGGGCAGCCGCCTTTATGGGCTTTGTCGGGCTGCTGGTGCGCTGGCACGAAAGCTATCTGCTGCGCCCCGATGCAGGGCATATCCCCGTTTCCAATCTATACGAAGTGTTTATCCTGTTTATGGTGATTACGGGCTTGATGTATCTGTATTACGAGCGCAAATTCGCCATGCAAAAACTCGGCGTGTTTATCTATGCCCTACTCTGCTGCTTAGTGGGCTTCACGCTGTGGTACAGCTTTTCGCGCGGCGCACACGAAATCCAACCGCTTATCCCCGCGCTGCAATCGTGGTGGATGAAAATCCACGTTCCCGCCAACTTCATCGGCTACGGCGCATTTTGCATGGCGGCCGCCTTTGGCGCAGCCGAACTCATTGCCCTGCGCGGCAGCAAATTTTTGCCCGATGCCGCGCAAATTGAAGAAGCGATGTATAAAGCCATTGCTGTGGGCTTTCTGTTTTTCACCATCGCCACCATTCTCGGCGCGCTGTGGGCAGCCGATGCTTGGGGGCGCTATTGGAGCTGGGACCCCAAAGAAACGTGGGCGTTTATCGTATGGCTGAACTATGCCATCTGGCTGCATATGCGGCTGGTGGCGGGCTGGCGTGGCAAAGTGCTGGCTTGGTGGGCGATTATTGGGCTGTTTATTACTGCGTTTGCTTTTGTGGGCGTGAATATGTTTTTGTCGGGGCTGCATTCGTATGGGGGGTTGTGAAGCAACAAAGGCAGCCTGAAAATCAACAAGCACAAAATACCAAAAGGTACGGATTTAAACCGTACCTTTTCGCGTTATGGTATCATCTCGCCATCTAAATCAGCCTAAAAACAGGAAAACATCATGCAAATGAGCAGCCGTATTGATATGAAAATAGACCCCGAAACTAAGCAATTAGCCGAGCGCGCCGCTGCCGCTTGCGGGCAAAGTTTAAGCGGCTATTTGCTGGCGTTAATTCGCAAAGACGCGCCCAAAGTGCTTTCTGAACAACAGCAAATCACGCTCACCAACCGCCAATATGATGATTTTATCCGCGCCTGCGAAACAAGCGACGAAGAATGGGCGCTATCAGAAAAACTATCCCAAGCCGCGGCGCAATTGGATGAAAAAGGGTTTACATGGCGCTAAGCAATGAATTTGAGCCGCTAGACGCAACCCAACACGACATCAAAAAATTCCGCTGCGGCAAACCAACCATGGATGAATTCTTGCATCGCTATGCTGCCAAAAACGCCAAGCTCGGATTAAGCAAAACTTGGGTGCTCGCCGATAGGCAGCCTGAAACCGACAAAGCAGCCATCGCCGCGTATTACACCCTTTCGTTGTTGTCCATCGCACCCGATCAACTCAACAACAGCAACGGTTTACCGCGTTATCCCGCGCCCACCACCTTGCTGGCGCGATTAGCCGTTGCCAGCAGCTATCAAGGCAAGGGTTTGGGCACCGCATCCTTGCTGGCGGCATTGATGCAGGCGGTCAAAACCAGCGATAACGGCTTGTCCACTTATGCCGTGGTGTTAGACGTATTAGACGAATCGGCGATGGCGTTTTATCAACAATTCGCGTTTTTCAAACCGCTGGATGCTTCGGGCAAACGGCTGTTTGTGCCGATGGTGGTATTGAAGAAACAATTTGATGTGGCTTGATGCAGCCTTGTCCCTTTGTCCAAATCTTTGATTTGGGGATAAAGGAGTATGCCGCAGCGCAACGCGCAAGGCTGAAACCGCTCCCCCGCTTTCAGGCTGCCCTATTTTGCAAAATTTAAACGCCTAATCCCGCCAAATTCCGCTATGATATGCCCTTTCACAACCAGCAAAGGACACGCCTATGCGCCGCATCACCGCCCTACTCATCAGCCTTTGGCTCGGATTTCACCTTAGCGTTGGTTGCGTGGTTGCCCCCCTTGTTTCCAACCAACTCAACACCTCAGACAACGGCAAAATCCTTGCCGACGCCCTTTCAGGCAGCCTATTTCACATTGCCAACCTATTCACCCTAGCCGTTTGGCTGGTGGTTTATTTTATCGTCCGCGGCGACAACCGCATCGCTTACCACAAATCGCGCGTGCCATTTTGGGCAGGCGCCTTGCTTGTGTTCACCGCCATCAACGAATGGCTCATTACCCCCGTTGTCGTTGCCCTGCGCGCCAACCAAAACAACTGGCTACACAACATCATAGGCGGACACGTTGGCACATGGAACGGCATCTCCTATATTGTTTACCTATTATGCAGCCTAGTCGGCTTAGCGCTTGCCATCCAACTGCTGCGTCTCGCAAACCCACAACGCTAACTCTCACACCATGAACATCCCACTTCTCCCCAGCATCCAAAATCCCGACGACCTGAAAAAACTAAGCGAAAACCAACTGCCCCAAGTTGCCCAAGAAATCCGCGAACTCCTGCTAGACAGTATTCAAAAAACAGGCGGACACTTCGCCAGCAACCTTGGCGCAGTAGAGCTTACGCTTGCGCTGCATTATGTTTACAACGCCCCGCACGACCATCTTGTATGGGATGTTGGGCATCAAACCTATCCGCACAAAATTCTCACTGGGCGCAAAGACCGCATGGACACCATGCGCCAATATCAAGGCTTGGCAGGTTTCCCCAAACGCTGCGAAAGCGAATACGACGTGTTCGGCGTGGGGCATTCGTCCACATCCATCGGCGCGGCACTCGGCATGGCGGTTGCCGACAAACTGCACGGCAGCGATGCCCGCAGCGTCGCCATTATTGGCGATGGCGCGATGACCGCAGGGCAAGCCTTTGAAGCCTTAAACAACGCAGGCGACATGAGCGATGTCAATCTATTGGTGATTTTGAACGACAATGAAATGTCCATCTCGCCCAACGTGGGCGCGTTGCCCAAGCATCTTGCCCGCCATGTGATGCGCGATATGCGCGGCGTGTTGCACGAAATCAAAACCCAATCGGCAAAAGTGTTAGACAAGCTGCCTGCCGTCAAAGAAATCGCCCAAAAAGCCGAGCAGACCATCAAAACCTTCGCCAGCGAAAGCGAACACGTGCAACAAAGCCTTGGTTTATTTGAAAACTTTGGCTTTGAATACACAGGCGCGGTGGATGGGCACAACATCACCCAACTGGTGCAAGTGTTGCGCGAATTGCGCGGCAAAAAAGGCCCGCAGCTTTTGCACGTTATCACCAAAAAAGGCAATGGCTACAAGCTCGCCGAAAACAATCCTGTTAAATATCACGCGGTGGGCAAAGCGCCTGCCGCCGCCAGCAATCAAGATTCAGGCAGCCTGAAAACGGACGCAGCGCCAGCCAACGCCGCCCCCACTCTGCCCACCTACACCGAAATCTTCGCCGATTGGCTGGCAGACCAAGCCCAAGCCGATGAAAAACTCATCGCCATCACGCCTGCCATGATAGAAGGCAGCGGCTTGGTTGAATTTGCCCAGCAGTTCCCCGAGCGCTGCTTTGACGTGGGCATCGCCGAGCAACACGCCGTAACCTTTGCCGCAGGCATGGCGTGCGCCGATGCCAAGCCTGTTGTCGCCATTTATTCCACCTTTTTGCAACGTGCCTACGACCAATTGCTACACGATGTGGCGCTGCAAAATCTGCCCGTGTTGTTTGCCATTGACCGCGCGGGCATTGTCGGCGCGGATGGCCCGACCCATGCGGGTGTGTACGATTTAAGCTATCTGCGCTGCGTGCCCAATATGGTGATTGCCACCCCCAGCGACGAGCAAGAATGCCGCCTGTTGCTTTCCACCTGCTACGCGCTCAACCAGCCTGCCGCCGTGCGCTATCCGCGCGGCACAGGCATCGGCGTGGAAGTGGTGCGCGATTTGGCGACTGTGCCCATTGGCAAGGGCATTTTGCGCCGCCAAGGACAAGGCATCGCGCTGATTACGTTTGGCAGCATGGTGCAGCCTGCGCTGGGCATCGCCGAGCAGCTGAACGCCACCGTTGCCGATATGCGCTTTGTGAAGCCGCTTGACAGCGATTTGTTGCAACAGCTGGCGCAATCGCATGATTACATCATTTGCTTAGAAGAAAACGCCGTGCAAGGCGGCGCAGGCAGCGCGGTGCTGGAAAGCTTGGCGTTTTCAGGCTGCATCAAACCCACGCTGTTGTGCGGCATCCCCGACATCGTTACCGAACACGGCGACACGGCGTTGCTGATGGATAAAATGGGCTTGTCGGAACAGGCGTTGTTAAAACGCATTGAAGATTGGGTGGCGGCGCAGGCAAAGGCAGCCTGAAACCTTTGCAAAACCTGTAACCGGTGGATCATCGGCGGCTCGCCGACATTTTGAAAAATCAGTAATGCTATGTTTAATAAGCAATTTGGCGACGAACCGTCGCCGCTCCATTTGAGGTTTTAGGCTGTTGTTGGGGGTTTTGCAAAGGTTTCAGCCTGCACCCTAATCCATCCCCAAAGGAAACCCCACCATGAAAAAACTCCTCTTCCCCCTCATGCTTGCCGCCGCCATGCTGCCCGCCCAAGCCGCCGACTACTTCCTGCCGGATATCGAATGCGACGGCAGTGCCAACGTTCGCACTGCGCCCGACACGCGCAGCAAAATCCTCACTGTACTGGATTACCGTAGTACACAGCACAAAATCCTCGGCAGACAAGGCAAATGGTTGCGTATCCAACTAAACGGCAGCCGCACGGGCTACGTCCACCAAAGCCAGGGCTATATCGTGCAGAACTATATTGTCGCCAGCCCCGACGGCTCGGCCAACGTCCGCCACAACGTAATAGATGAAGGCCAGCCGATTACAGGGCAGTCCGAAATCCGCACCACCCTGCCCAACGGCACGCGCGCGCAGATTATTCCGAAATTGAACAGGGGCGACTGGCTGTATTACACCAATCAGGGTGCCTATACCGAAAAAAACGAATACGGCAACAACAAACTGATTTCCGGCTATATCCACAAAAGCCAGCTGCGCCGCGCCGATTAGGCAGCCTGAAACGCCAAAAGCAGCCTGCATCCGCATCCTCCAAAGGAAACCCCATGAACATCAAAAAACTAGGCAGAGCCGACTACGCCCCCACTTTTAAGCCATGAAAATCTTCAACGCCGCGCGCACGCCCGACACCGAAGACGAAATCTGGCTGGTCGAACAC
>CAUSAW010000091.1:0-7082 GCA_963529725.1 uncultured Kingella sp.
TGCTTACTTAATACCCAAATCAAAGATTTGGACAAAGGGGCAAGGCTGCCTTTGGGGTGCTTGCGCGCAGATTGGGCAAAAAGGGCGTGTGATACGCCCTTGTGGTTTATTCAGCAAGCAGGGTTTTGATGTCGGCAACCAGCTGCGGAGCTTCTGCGCCAAAGCGTTCAAAGTAGGCGGCGTTGCCTTGTTTGTCTAGCAAATAGGTGCCTGATGAGTGATCCACGTTGTAGAGCTTGTCGGACTTGATGTCGGATTTGGCGGAGATGATGCGCCATAGTTGCTTGGCAAGGGCGATGTCGTTGCCGCCTGTGGTGTCGGTTAGCCCGATGATGTCGGGGTGGAATTGTTTAACGTAGAGCTTCATCAGCTCGGGCGTATCGCGCTCGGGGTCCACGCTCACGAATACCACGGCAACGTTTTTGGCATCGTCGCCCAGCTGTTTGAGCGTGTCGCTATACAACAGCAATTCGGTGGGGCAGATGTCGGGGCAATGGGTGTAACCAAAGGATAACACGACCACTTTGCCTTTCAGGCTGCTGAGCGAGAGTGGTTTGCCGTTGGTGTCGGTTAGGGTGAAATCGCCGCCGATGTTGTCTTTGCGGATGTCGGTGCTCATGCTGCCATCGGCTTTGGGCGCGGCGGCGCTGGCTTGGCTAGCGGCTTGGGGTGCGCTGCTAGGCGCAGATGCGCTGGCGTTGCTGGCTGCGGCGGGTGTGCTGCTGGCATTATTGGCATTGCTGGCGGGCGCTGCACCGTTGTTGGACGCGGAATCGCAAGCGCTAAGCGCGAAGGCGCTGGCAATCAGCGCGCTGATGAGTTTGTATTTCATGATTGGAGTCCTTTCGGATGGGTAAAATAGCGTTTTCAGGCTGCCTTTGCTGCGACAAAATAGGCAGCCTGAAAACGGCTCACGCGATTATTTCGCAGCGCATTGTTCCACCAACAAATCTTCTGGCGAATAGTCTGCGGGGTTAATCGGCGAATGTTTGCTGAAATAAACTTTGGTGGTGTCGGCATCCACAAAGCCTGTTTTTCTGAATCCCGCGTGGTTTTTCAGCACGGGATAGCCGTCGCCGCCTGCTGCGATGTAATCAGGCAACACGAAGCGATAGGTTTTGTTTGGCTCAATTGGCTTGCCTTGAATTTTCACATTGGCGATGGTTTTGTCGGCAGGGCAGTAGGTGAGCGACACGCCAGCCAAGTGCGGATAACCACCCGAGCCTTTGTCTTTGAACACGATTTCTTGCAAGTAATCAAAGGTTTCTTTGCCTGTGAGCGGCACGATGCTGAGCAAGTTGCCAAAGGGTTGCACTTTCAACACGGTTTTGTAAGTGATTTCGCCAGCGGGGATGGTGTCGCGGATGCCGCCGCCTTGCATCAGGGAGAAATCGGCTTCGGTGCGTTCTAATTGGGCGCGGTTAATCAGCTGCCCAATCGGCATTTGTTGGCTGCGCACCAATTCGCGCGTGCCATCAAACGCGGCGGTGGTTTCGCCCACTTTAATGCCTAATTTTTTGCTGCCTTCATCTTGGTATTTTTGCAGATGGGCTTGCAGTTTGGGGTCGGCAGGGATTTCTTTGGTGTAGAAGCTGTTGTCTTTGCGTTTTAGGTTAGATGGGATGAGTTGGTAGTTCACCAGTTTCACTTCGCCATTTTTGAATTCAAAGTCGGCGCGTCCCAAGAATTTGCCCCATTCATACGCTTGCATAATCGGCATGCCGTTTTGCACATCGGGTTGGCAGGGGGTGTTGGGCACATACGGCGTTTTCAGGCTGCCGTCTTCGTTGATGCACACGGGGGTGTGGGAATGCCCACCGATTATCATGTCAAACGATTTGGCAGGCAGGCTGCGCGCAAGGGTTACATCGCCTGGGGCGTTTTGTCCGTGTTTGCCGTCGTTGTAGTAGCCGATGTGGGTGAGCGCGATGCGCACGTCGGGCTGGGCTTTGTTCACTTTGGGCAGCACTTCTTTCGCCGCTTCAATCACGGGCTGGAAGCGGATGTTGCCCAAGTATTCGGGGTTGCCGAGCTTGGCGGTGTCTTCGGTGGTTAAGCCGACTACGGCGAATTTTAAGCCGCCGCGGTTGATGATGGTGTAGGGTTTCACCAGTGTTTTGCCGCTGTTTTTATAGAAAACGTTGGCAGACAAGAAGGGGAATTTCGCCCAGCGTTCTTGTTTGTCTAGCAATTGCAAGGGGTTGTCAAACTCGTGGTTGCCAAGGGCGAGCGCGTCAAATTTCATGGCGTTCAAGCCTTCAATATCGGGCTTGGCGTTTTGCAAATCGGACTCGGGCACGCCTGTGTTGAAGTCGCCTGCGTGGAGCAATAACACGATGCCGCCTTTGGCTTCCACTTCTTTGCGCACTTCATCAACGGCGGTTTTCAACACGGAAAAGCCGTATTCGCCACGATCGTTTTTCCAGAAACGCCCGTGGGTGTCGTTGCTGTGTAGCACGGTGAAATGATAGGTTTTGTCTTTCTCGTAGGCATGCGCCGCTAGGCTGGTGCTTAGGATTAAGGCAGATAAAGCCAGTTTTTTGGGAGACATGGTGTTGTTCCTTTGATGAAGGTTGAAAAAGGCTTTTGCTGGGCAAAAGCGGGTGAACTGGTTTTCAGGCTGCCTTTGGTAGGCGGGGCTATTCGGGCAAGGTTGCTGAGCCCATGCGGCGCAGGATGATGTTGGTTTTGCGGCGCAAGCCTGTGTCGTTGGGGTGGTCTATGTAGAACAAGGGTTTGGGCACGCGTGCTGCCAATTGAGCAGCCTGAATTTTGTTGAGCTGGGCGGCGGATTGTTTGTAGAAATATTGGCTGGCGGCTTCTGCGCCATAGATGCCGTAGCCCCATTCGATCACGTTTAAATACAGCGTGTAGATGCGGTCTTTATCGGTGGAGGCTTCTAGCATGGCGGTGATGGCGGCTTCTTCGGCTTTGCGCCAATAGCTGCGGTTTTCGTTTAAAAATAGGTTTTTGGCAAGCTGCTGGCTGATGGTGGAGCCGCCAGCTTTCACCTTGCCGCTTTTTTCGTTTTTCTTGATGGCGTTTTTGATGCCGTTCCAGTCAAAGCCGCCGTGTTCGGCAAAATTGGCATCTTCGGATGCAATCAGCGCTTTTTTGAGATTTTCGGAGATGTCTTGATACGCAACCCATTGGTAGTTTAGGCTGATTTGTGGTTTTTCTTGGGCGATTTCGTCCATCCGCATATTCATGAATGCGGTGCGATGGGGGGCGAGTGCGCGATAGCTGATGATGCTGCCGTAGGCGTACACATTAAATAGGAGAAAGGCGAGAATGGGGGCGGCGATGAGCCATTTGAGTGTTCTCATGCGGTCATTTCCATGCGCAAATCGTGGATAACGGGCGCGATGTTGGGAACAAAGCCGCGCCAGAGTTGATATGCAGCGGCGGCTTGCCCCACCAGCATGCCCAAGCCGTCGGCGGTTTGTTGTGCGCCGTGTTGCGCGGCAAAGCGCATAAAGGCGGTGGGCTCGGTGGCGTAAAACAAGTCATACGCCAATAGGCAGCCTGAAAACGCTTCGGGCGGAATATTGAGCACGTCGCCCGATACGCTGCCCGATGTGGCGTTGAGAATCACGTCAAATCCGCCTGAAAGCGCGTCTAGCGGCTGCGCATTGACTTCAAAAACGAATTCTTGGGCTAATGCCTGCGCTTTGGCAAAGGTGCGGTTGGCAATCACGACTTCGGCGGGCTTGGCATCCAGCAGCGGGGTGAGTATGCCGCGCGCTGCGCCGCCTGCGCCCAAAATCAGCACGCGTTTGCCTGCCAAATTTATGCGCAGGTTTTCGTTTAAATCGCGCATCAAGCCGATGCCGTCGGTGTTGTCGCCCAAGAGTGTGCCGTCTGGTTGACGCATTAGGGTGTTGACTGCGCCTGCGTCGTCGGCGCGTGTGGTGCATTGGTCGGCAAGTTCGTAGGCGTATTGTTTGAACGGCAGCGTTACATTTGCGCCTTGCCCGCCGTTGCGGAAAAATTGTTTTACGGCAGCCTGAAAATCGTCAAAGCTGTTGGGCACTAGGCTGCGCGTGTATTCTATGGCGGCGTGTTCTTGCGCGGCGAAGCGTTGGTGGATTTGGGGGGATTTGCTGTGGGCGATGGGGTTGCCGAATACGGTGTAACGGGCGGGCATTTTCAGGCTGCCTTTTGTGGGAATGTGTGCATTTTAGTTAGGTTTTGTTAAAAATCCAAGCGCGGGGGTTAGGCGTGATGGGTTGGCAGGGCTTTCAGGCTGCCTTGCGGCGTGGGCGTTGGTGGGCAAGATAATGGTTTACAAGATGGCTGGCGATAATTGCTTTTCAGGCTGCCTACTGGTGTGATGCGAGTAGGCAGCCTGAAAGTTTATGCGTGGTATTGGCGCGAGAGTTCGTGCACGGTTTCTACGAGAATTTCAACGTGTTCGGGCGGGGTGTGTTGGTTGATGCCGTGTCCGAGATTGAAGACGTGTCCGTGTCCGTGTCCGTAGCCTGCGAGAATGTGGGCGGCTTCGGTGCAGATGGTTTTGGGCGTGCCAAATAGGGTGAGCGGGTCTAGGTTGCCTTGCAGGGCGACTTGGTCGTTTACGCGGGCGCGGGCTTGGGCGATGTCGGTGGTCCAATCTAGCCCGATGGCATCTGCGCCGCATTGGGCAAGCTGTTCTAGCCATTGCCCGCCGCCTTTGGTGAACACGATAACGGGGATGGTTGCACCGTTGTGGTGGCGTTTCAGGCTGCTGATGATTTGTTTGATGTAGTGCAGGCTGAATGTTTGGAAGGCTTCGTGCGAGAGTGTGCCGCCCCATGTGTCAAAGATTTGCACGGCTTGCGCGCCGTGTTCAATTTGCAGGTTAAGGTATTGGGTTACGGCTTGGGCGTTGATATCTAGCACGCGGTGCAGCAAATCGGGGCGGGTGTAGAGCATGGTTTTGACGGTGCGCCAATCGCGGCTGCCGCTGCCTTCTATCATGTAGCAGGCAAGGGTGAAGGGGCTGCCTGAAAAGCCAATCAGCGGCACGCGTCCGTCTAGGGCTTTGCGGATGCTGGCAACGGCTTCAAAAACGTAGTTGAGCTTGTTCATATCGGGCACGGCGAGCAGTTCTATGTCTTGCTCGTGTTGCAGCGGGCGTTCAAATTTGGGGCCTTCGCCTGCTTCAAAGCGCAAGCCCAGCCCCATGGCATCGGGGACGGTGAGGATGTCGGAAAACAGGATGGCGGCATCTAGGTTGAAGCGGTCTATCGGTTGCAGGGTGACTTCGGTGGCGAGGTCTTTGTTGCGGCACAATGCCATAAAGTCGCCTGCGAAAGCGCGGGTGGCTTTGTATTCGGGCAGATAGCGCCCTGCTTGGCGCATCAGCCAGATGGGGGTGTATTCGGTGGGTTGGCGCAGTAGGGCGCGGATAAAGGTGTCGTTTTGTAGTTGTGGCATGGTTTGACTTTCTTTTGCTGCGGCAGCCTGAAAACGGAAAACTGGGCTTTCAGGCTGCCTATGGGTTTAACTTATTTCAGGCTGCCTATGATGCTGTTGCTTCATCATAGGCAGCCTGAAAAGGGTGTGCGGAATTAAGGCGCGGATGCTGCCGATGCAGCGGCAGGCGCAGGCGCGCTGGCATCGTTTTCCAAATCGGCGAACACGTCTTCGTTGGCTTGCAGCTGGAACGGCTTGCCGTTGAGCTGGATTTTGTTGTCGGCAACGGTGAGCTTGGTTTGGATGGCGCCGTTTTCGCTGGCGATGTAGCCATCTTGAATCATGTTTTTCAGGCTTTCGCTGGTGAGCAGGCGGATGGTGTCGTCCACTTCTTTTTGCTCTTGCACGCTATCGGGGTTTTCCATGGCAAACAGCCCGCGCGTTTGGGTTACGGCGAAGTCTTCAATGATGTTTTGCGACACATCTAAATTCAACTCAGCTTGCATTTTGGCGAGCATGGGCTTGATGTCGTTGAGATCGGCGGCGGTTAAGCCGTTGAAATTGAGCTTGCCGCTGGCATTGACATGACCCGATGGCGTGGTGAAGTTGAACGCGCGAATTTCAAGCTGCGGGTTGTCGGTAAACAGGGCTGCGCCTTCGTTGCGCACGGCGGCGAGTATGTGTTTTTGCTGCTCTTCGGGCGGCATTTGTTTTTCGGTGGCGATTTGTTGCCAACGGGTTTTGAGCGCGTTCAGGCTGCCTGCGTTTAGGTGGTTGGCGGCGATGTCAATGTTTAATGGGCCATAAGCCGCGTCGCCATAATTGAGCTTGGCGAAGCTGAATTTGCCTGATGTGTTGAGATAGCCTGCTTCGGGCTCGCTGGTTTCGGTGGCGTAGCTTAAATTATCCACGCTAATTTTGTTGGGGGCGATGGTGCCACGCGGGTTGATAAACGCGCCGATTTGTAGGTCGGTTAAGGTGTTGATTAGGTCGTTGATTTTGATGTTGTAATCTATGCCTTCGTTCCATGCGACGTTGAAATGGGCAAGGTTGGTGATGGATGAGCCGAGTGTGGTTTTGCCGTCTTTGCTGGTGTGGCTGTTGGCATTAAGGGTGAGATTTTCTATTTTCAGGCTGCCTTTGTCGGCAAGAATGGCTTGGAAGCTAGGCATGGCGAGCTGGGTGGTGTAGCTGGCGTAGCCGTTTTGGTATTGAACGTTGCCTGTTAAGCCTTGCCAGTTGAGCTTGATGCCTGAGAGTTCTTCGTAGTCAAACGGGGCGACGGTGATGTTGAGCGTGCCGCTGCCGTTGAGCTTAATCACGTTGTGCAGCTTGATGGGGATTTGCTCGCCAAAGAAGCGGGCTAGGGTTTTTTTGACTTCGGGGTCGTATTGGAACTCGGTTTCCACCACGGCGCGCACGGGCACAATGCCGTTGGCAAAGGGCTGGTGGTGCACATGGTTTATCATGGTGATGGGTTTTTCCAGCACGGCGCGGATGTTTTCGGGGATGTTTTCGCCCAGATTGGCTAACACGGTGGGATGAAAGCGCAAGACGGTGGTTTCGGTGGATTCTAGCCAGCCGCTTTGGTATTGGTGGGATTCAACGTCAAAAAAGAAGGTGTCCGCCAAAATGCGGTGTTGGGTTTCTAGGCTTTGTTTGGCTTGGTTGCCCAGATATAAGGG
>CAUSAW010000092.1:0-7052 GCA_963529725.1 uncultured Kingella sp.
TCCAGATGGCTTGGCGGTGGTGCGGGGTAAGGCGGGTGTTTTTGTGCATGTTCATAACAGTATTGTCCTTGAAATACTGTAAACAACGCTAGGGTTTTCTACAATTAAGGCAGCCTGAAAACTTATTTCCCAGACCGATGGCTTAACATCGGCGCAGATTCCCCACACTAGCCGCCCTGCAACGCTTGCCGAACTAAGCCCGCCATCAAATACACATACACGGCAATATTAACCCAGCCCATATACCAGCCCAAGCGCGTCAATGAGCGTCCGCGCGCGGGCGTTTCGCGCAATTCCAGCAGGGCAATCACGCCAAACGCTACGGCGCATACGCCGCCCACGCCGATAAAGCAAATAAACGGCGGATAAATCCACGACAACACCGCCGCCAACGCGCTGATGAGCGCCGATTCATTCCAATTTTGATGCTTCAATTCAATCTCCTTTATTGCGTCTGTAAATGGTTTTTCAGGCTGCCTTATCTGTTTTCCAGCAGGCAGCCTGAAACGCATTTCCATCTCATCAGCGCATCACATTCGCCCAATCCTGCTCAAAATACGCCACCAGTCGTTGATTATTCAAATAATTCGGTTCAACCGCCCGCCGCGCCATATCGGCAGGAAAGCGAAACATCTGCGCCATCTCCGCCGCGTTTAAAAAGCGGGTGGGCACATCCACGCGGTTAGGCAGCCTGAAATCGGTTTCCGCCCCTGCCAACGCATAGCCCCATTCGCCGAAGCTCGGCACATACACATGATACGGCGCGGTTTTCAGCCCCGCCGCTTCCAGCGTCGCCACCACCGACCAATACGCGTTGGGCGCAAAATAAGGCGAAGTGGATTGCACCACCATCTTGCCGCCCTCTGCCAAATGCCGCGCCACCAAGCGATACATCGGCACAGAATAGAGCTTGCCCAGCGAAAAATTGGACGGGTCGGGCAGGTCAATGATGATGACGTCAAACGTTGCTGCCGTGTGTTGCAGCCATTGCGCGGCATCGTCGTTCACCACGCGCAGCTTGGGGTGGTTGAGCGCGTTTTGGTTTAGGGCAACCAGTTTGGCGGACGTTTGAAAAGTGCGCGTCATGGCGGGGTCTAAATCCACCAGCGTAACTTGTTTAACTTGCGGATATTTCAACACTTCTCGCGCGGCTAATCCGTCGCCACCGCCGAGTATCAACACGCGCTCGTGCCGCGCGGCAGCTTGCATGGCAGGAATCACCAGCGCTTCGTGATAACGAGCTTCGTCGCGCGAAGAAAACTGCAAATTACCGTTAATATACAAGCGCGTATCGTCTTTCCATTGCGTTACCACCAGCCGCTGATACGGCGAATGGCTTTCAAACACCACGGGGTCGCCAAAATAGCGCTGCTCAGCTTGCATCACCCAGCGGTTAGCAAAAATAAACGCTATCAGCAAAATCAGCAAAACGGCATGGCTGCGCCATTTCAGGCTGCGATAGCGCGGCAGATGCAGCCTGAAAACGCGGGCGGTGAGCAGGGCAACGGCGGCGTTGAGCAAACCAAACAGCAAGGCAGAACGCGCCATGCCGAGCTTGGGGGCGAGTATCAGCGGAAACAGCAGCGAAACGGCGAGCGCGCCCATGTAATCAAAGGTTAAAACGCGGGCAACATTATCTTTAAACTCAAGCTGTTGCTCGTTGAGCACGCGCATCACCAGCGGAATCTCCATGCCAACAATCGTGCCGATAATGGCAACCAGCGCATACAGCAGCGTGCGAAACGGCGCGGCGGCGATGCCAAACGCGGTAAACAAAAACAGCGCGGAAATGCCGCCAATCAGCCCCACCAGCAGCTCGATTTCTATAAAGCGGTGCAACACGTCTTTATCGGCGATGTAGCGCGTGAGGTGCGCGCCGATGCCCATGCAAAATAAATATAGCCCGATGATGAGCGAATATTGAAAAATGCTGTCGCCGAGCAAATAGCTGGCCAGCGCAGCGGAAATCAGCTCATACGCCAAGCCGCAGCTGGCAACGATGAACACGGAAATAATGAGCGTGCGATGCGGTTTCATGAAAGGATGCGGAGAAGTTTAGAAAGGATTGGGGCTTTGCCAACGCATGCAAACTGGTTTTCAGGCTGCCTTTGGCGGCGCGGGCAATCCCCAAAGGCAGCCTGAAAATCACTCTGGCAGGCTACGGGCGTGCACGCCGTTTTCGTCTAGCAGCAAATAGCCGCCCTTGTCGCCATACCAATCTTGCAACACATGGCGCTCAATGCGGCGCTGCTGGAAGCTGTGCACATGGCTGGTGGGGCGGTGCGTATGCCCGTGGATGATGATTTCGGTTTGCGGAAAATCGTTTAAGGCAGCCTGAACGCCGTGTTCGGTTACATCGGCGATGGCGTAGTTTTCAGGCTGCTTTTTGCGCTCGCGGCTGGCGGCGCGCAGCTTGGCGGCGATGTTTTTGCGCGTGCGAAACGGCAGCGACAGCAAGATTTTCTGCACGATTTTGTTGCGCATCACTTTGCGGTAGCGCAGATAGCCAATATCGTCGCTGCACATTTCATCGCCGTGCGAGAGCAATATGGTTTTGCCAAAATATTCAACGATTTGTCGCTCGGGCAACAGCGTCATCTGGCATTGAGCGGCGTAGCGTTTGCCCAGCAAAAAATCGCGATTGCCCGCGATGAAATACACGGGCGCAGCGGCGGCAAAGGCAGCAAGATTGCGCGCCACTTCGGCGGCGGTGGCGCTGTCGTCATCATCACCCGTCCACGCGTCAAACAAATCACCCAAGATATACAGCGCGCCAGCTTTGCCTTGCCAATCGCGCAAAAACTGGGCAAACAAGGCGTTAAGGCTGGGGGTGTCGTCCGACAGATGCAAATCGGCGATGAAGAGAATCGGCTTTTCAGGCTGCCTAGCAATCACGATGGCTTTCCTTGTGAATAAACGGCGGGCGCAAGTTTAGGCAGCCTGAAACAGCGCGGCATAATGCGCCGCATCAAAGCCAACAGCGATTTGCTCGCCCAACAGCAAAACGGGGCGTTTAATCACGCTGGGATGCGCCATCATCAGGGCAATCGCGCCATCTTCTGTGTTGGCTTGCGCTTGCTCTTCGGGCGTGAGCTTGCGCCATGTGGTGCCGCGTTTGTTGAGCAGGGTTTCCAGCGGCACGCGTTTCAGGCAGCCTGAAAGCCAATCGCGCGTGGGCGTTTGGGTTTTGAAGTTGATGAATTGGTAGGCGATTTGTTGTTCTTCTAGCCATGCGCGGGCTTTTTTTACCGTGGCGCAGTTGGGGATGCCGTAGAGTTGTGGGGTCATGTTTACATTTCCTTAAAATGGGTTGCGCCCTGCCCGCTTTGGGCGTGGCTTTGCCTTGATGGCAGGCGGGGCGAGGATAATCATAAATGGCATTGTACGAAATCATGCTATTTTTGTCTTGTCGCAGGCTGGTTTTGCCGTTATCCTTGCTTCTTTCGCAAATTTTTGTAAACAATATTTTTGTAAACAATTTTTTTACAACCAACTTTTGTAAACGCGGAGTGAATCATGAAAAAATTATGGGTTTTGAGCAGCGTGTTGTTATTGGCAGCTTGCGGCGGTGGCGACAATTTGTCTAAATCTGCCGTGCAAAAAGCGGTGAACGCATCGGCGAAGTTTCATTCGGTGTGCGTGCCGTTTCAGCTAACGGTGGACACGCGCAAAGAGGGCGATAACCCTGTGCTGGGCTCGCCCGAAGTGAAGCTGGTGAAACGCCAAGACAACGGCAAACGCGCCAATTTAACCGCGATTGACCAAATGGAAGTGCTCACCGATGCGGGCTTGTATCGCCGCGATAAAGAACAGCGCGTGGGCGAAGGCGATGAAGCGGTGCGCTACATGGTTTACACACTCACCGAAAAAGGCGAAAAAACATTCCGCACCCTGCCCAACGAAGAAGCCTTGATGTGCATTGGCAACGAAAAAGTGGAAAAAATCAATTTCTTCACCGCGCCCACCCCCAGCAACGGCGTAACCGTTACGCAAGTGTCTTACGAGGCGAAAATCAACGCGGAACGCTGGGCGAAAAAGCTGTTGAAAGACAGCCCGTATTACAACGGCCTGAACCAAACGCAAACCAAACACGCCACTTTGGTGAAAACCAACGACGGCTGGCGCGACATTATGGATTTGCGTAACCAATAATCAAATCAGGGGGCTGTTAGCAATCAACAACCCCCATTAAGGCAGCCTGAAAACGCCAACACGGTTTCAGGCTGCATCTTTTGCTTTATCCATCGGGCAGCCTGAAACACCGGGCAACCGCAAACGCCGTTTCAGGCTGCCTCATTATTCCCAAGGAACACCATGCTTGACTACACCTCCGTCCCCATCCCCCTGCGCATCATCGGCATCCAACAGCGCACCACGCTAGACAAAGCCCACGAAACGCTGGGCGAAATGTGGCAGCAATGGGAAGGCAACCACAAAGCCAAACGCCTGCCCTCGTTCACCATGACGATTTACTGCGTGTATCAATATTTTGACGACGCGCCCGACGACGTGCTCATCACCATCGGGCGCATCACCGCCACCGATTTCCCACTGCCCAGCTTCGCAGGCGAAACCCACATCCCCGCGCAAGACTACGTTCGCTTTATCGTACCCGAGCCAAACGCGCAAAGCGTGTACCAAACATGGGGCGAAATTGAAGACAACGGCAGCCTGAAACGCACTTTCACCACAGATTTTGAAACCTATATGCTGGATGGCTTGCCACGCATTTATGTAGGCGTTGAACCGCCCAAGGCAGCCTGAAAATGAAGCTCGCCAAATTCTTGCGCCAAGCCGCCTCCGTGTTGCGCCGCCTAGACGCGTGGCTGCCGCCCGAAGCCATCGCCCCCGATTGGCAAGCCAGCATTGCCTACCGCTGGACCAAAGCAGGCAACTCAGGCGTGTTGCAAGGCTTGCCGCGCCCACACACCTTCCCGCTCGCGCGCCTTGCCGCCATCAACAGCCAAATGGCGCGGCTGGTGCGCAACACCGAGCAGTTTCTAGCTGGTCGCCCCGCCAACAACGTGTTGCTCACAGGCGCGCGCGGCACGGGCAAATCGTCGCTGGTGAAAGCGCTGTTGCACGAATACGCCGCGCGCGGTTTGCGGCTGATTGAAGTGGACAAAACCGATTTGGCAACGCTGCCTGCGCTGCTGGTTTTGCTGGAAACGCGTCCCGAAAAATTCATCGTGTTTTGCGATGATTTGTCGTTTGAAGACGGTGAAGATGGCTACAAGGCGCTGAAAACCGCGCTGGATGGCAGCTTGTCGCGCCGCGCGGAAAATGTGTTGGTGTATGCCACGTCCAACCGCCGCCACCTGATGCCCGAATACATGGACGACAACGCAGACACGACCACGGGGCGCGGCGGCGAAATCCACGCCAAAGAAGCGGTGGAAGAAAAAGTGTCGCTGTCCGACCGCTTTGGCTTGTGGCTGAGCTTTTATCCGTTTGACCAAAACGAGTATTTGGCGGCGGTGGAAAATTGGCTCGCCGATTTCAGACTGCCTTTGGATGAAACCGCCCGCCATGCCGCGCTTAACTGGGCGCAAATGCGCGGCAGCCGCTCGGGGCGCACGGCGTATCAATTCGCCTGCGATTGGGCGGGACGCTTGCCTGATGAGCGCAAGGTGTTTGAATAGCGCGATAGTGGCAGCCTGAAAATGGGTTTTCAGGCTGCCTTTTGTTCTGCACTTGCTACATTAAGAAAACAAGGCAACAACAAGGAATAACCCAATGGAATTAACATCTTGCGACAACATCCCTGCAACTTATCAACGTTTCATGGCAGAGAAAGATAAATCTCTTGAACTTTATTACACTTTCAAGCGAAAAAAGAAGCCAACCACCTTAAAAAGGATTACTAGCTATGAAGCGAGCGGTATTTAACCCAAAAAATATTCTCTGATACCGCATACAACTACCAACTATTATCAGACGATGAGCGATATTTTAAAAATATTGAAGGCATAACAGAAGGAATCAGCGTTGAATATATAAAACAATCCTTTGTATTCGGCATGGTTTATGGCGAGAGTGGATTTATATTTTTCCATCCCGAAAACCATTCTGTTTGGGAGATTTATTTGGATGATTTATATGTTTGCCCGCTGGCGGATAGTTTTGATGAATTTTTAGCAAATGCTCGGTTGGAGCGGACAAGGTTATCTGATCATTGAGCTGTTTTGATTAGGCATGGCTTGGCATCACGTGAAGGCTGCCTGAAAATGAATTTTGGGATGTTGTTTTGGCTTTATTCGTTTTCAGGCTGCCTTAGTTACATACATCGCTACGCCAATGGCGCGTCGGCGGCTCGTCGACATCTTGGTAACAAGCGCTGCTTTTGCCGATGCCCACTCCTAGTGTCTCCCAGGACCATTTGGCGACGAGCCGTCGCCACTCCATATTGCTGTGCTGATTGTGATGACACATGGTTTTCAGGCTGCCCCAACGTAATAGGGCAGCCTGAAAGCGTTTTAAACCGTCTGTTCTAGCGTAATCTTTTTTACGCCGTTGTTTTACCCCGTTGCATTTACACCAATCCCAAGCGCCGCAATTCGCCTTCAATATCGTCGCGTGTCCAGCGGTTGGCGGCGGCGAGCATCATTAGGGCGATGGCGGTTTCTAGGTTGCAGCGCCCGCCGTTGATGGCGCCTGATTGGCGCAGGGCGTTGCCTTGGGCGTAAACGGCGGCGGCGTTGCCGTGCGGCACTTGGCTGATGTTAAGCAAATGTTTGCCTGCTTGGGTGTAGCGTTGGATGGCGGCGAGCAGGGCGGCATCGGCAGGGGCGTTGCCATGTCCGTAGCTGAGTAAGATGGCGGCGTCGCTGTTGTCGGGATTGAGCTGGGCGGCGGCGCTATCTAGCATATTGCTGGGGGTGAGCAGGGTGGGGACGACGCGGGTGTTGGGGTTGAATTGGCGTTTTAGGCTGCTGCAATAGGGGGCGGGGGCATTTTCAGGCTGCCCTTTTTCTATTTGCCATGTGCCGAAGTGGGGGTTGGCAAAGCCGTTGTCGTGTTCGGTGCTGATTTTGCTGCTGCCGATAGGTGGG
>CAUSAW010000093.1:0-7018 GCA_963529725.1 uncultured Kingella sp.
GCATCAATCAGAAATTCACTCAACCCGCCCGACCGCAAACTAATGGCAAAGCCGAGCGAGTGATACGGACGATTATGGAAATGTGGCACGACAAACAGCAGTTTGATAGCCCTGAGCATCGGAGAAAAGAGCTGTGCCGCTTTGTGAATTTCTACAATACTGTGAAGCCCCACCGCAGCCTGAAAGGGGATACGCCTTTTGAAGTGTTGCAGGCTTATTTTTCTCAACCTGTTGTGTAAACAACGCGGTTAATTTCTACAGATTAGATGGGGCAGCCTGAAATGCTGTTTATTTTTATCTAGGCTTGATTAACTGCGCGAGATGGGGCGGATGCTGTTTCAGGCTGCCTATTATGAGCAGCGCGGCGTTGCACTTATTTAGATACGCATCTGCGGCAGCCTGAAAATAATGTTGAACAGCAAGCACACAATGCGCGCGCCGTTTTTCAGGCTGCCTAATAATCCTTCACATAAACCACATCCACATCGTAATCATCTTCGTTCCAATCATCGTCGTCGTCGCTGGCGAATTTTTCCGCCCATTCTTCGTGATGGCTCAACGGCGAATCCATGCCGCTTTCAAGGCGCAGCACGGAAAGCAAGTGATACATATCATCAGGCATCGGCGCTTCAAACGACAGCGTTTCGCCTGTTTTCGGATGGATAAAGCTCAGGCGATAGGCGTGCAAGGCTTGGCGCGCCAGCGCTTTGACTTCAGCTTTCACTTCGGGCGAGCAAGGATGGCGCGGATTGCCGTAAACCGCATCGCCTGCCAGCGGATGGCGCGCTTCGCGCAAATGCACGCGAATTTGGTGAGTGCGCCCCGTTTCTAGGCTGCATTCTATATAGCTATGTGCTTGATAACGTTCCAAAACTTTAACGTGGGTAATCGCTTCTTTGCCGCCAAATTTCACCACCGCCATTTTCAGGCGATTATGCGGGTCGCGCCCGATTTGGGTTTCAATTTTGCCATCAAACGGCACGATGCCATCGGCAATGGCGCGATAAATGCGCTTCACGCTGCGGCTTTGCAACTGCTGCACCAAATGGTTTTGCGCGGGCAGCGTTTTGGCGACCACCATCAAGCCACTGGTGTCTTTATCCAAGCGATGCACAATGCCCGCGCGCGGCACTTGCAACAACTCAGGCGCATGGGCGAGCAAGCCGTTGAGCAGCGTGCCCGTCCAATTGCCTGCGGCGGGATGCACCACCAATCCCGCAGGCTTGTTGAGCACGATCACGCTGTCGTCTTCAAAAATGATGTCTAACGGCATTGCTTCGGGCGTGAAGGCTTGCGTTTCGTGGCTGGGCTGGATGTTCACCACCAAATCTTCGCCGCCGATGAGCTTAGTCTTGGGCGATGCGGCTTGCCCGTTGCACAAAACTTCGCCGTCTTTAATCCAGCTGGCGATGCGGCTGCGCGAATAATCAGGCAACATTTTTGCCAACGCGGCATCCAAGCGCAGCCCTGCCAAATCTATGGGCACGGTTAAACGCAAGGTTTCGGCGGCAGGGGCTTCGGCAGCAAAATCGCTGTCTTCGTCTATATTGGGGATGAAATCGGTCATGGTGTTTATTGGGCTCAAAAAATGGGGCGAAGTATAGCACACGCAGTCGGGTTAAATTTTGTTAAAATCGGCTTCCATAGGCAGCCTGAAAAGGCTGGGCGCATAGGCGTTTACCTCAAAGCGATTTTCAGGCTGCCACCAAGCATGGCGCGTTGTTGCCCATTTTTCAAACCATTTGTTTACAAAGGAAAAACATGATTACTCCACAGCAAGCCCTTGCCCGTTTGATTGACAACAACGAGCTGTTTTACGACGAGATGACCGATTTGATGCGCCAAATCATGCGCGGCGAGGTGTTGCCCGAGCAAATCGCCGCCATTTTGACGGGGCTGCGGATTAAGGTGGAAACGGTATCCGAAATCGCTGCCGCCGCCAGCGTGATGCGCGAGTTTTCCAGCAAGGTTGCCACGCCGCACGCCGGCGAATTGGTGGACATTGTGGGCACAGGCGGCGATGGCGCGAAAACGTTTAACATTTCCACCACCGCGATGTTTGTGGCGGCGGCGGCGGGCGCGAAAGTGGCGAAGCATGGGGGGCGTTCGGTGTCGTCATCCAGCGGCGCGGCGGATGTGTTGGAAGCGATGGGCGTGAACTTACAGCAATCGCCCGAGCAGGTGGCGCAATCCATCGCGCAATGCGGCATCGGCTTTATGTTCGCACCCAACCATCATGCGGCGATGCGCTATGTTGCGCCCGTGCGCAAGGCGTTGGGCTTTCGCACCATTTTCAATATCTTAGGCCCGCTCACCAACCCCGCAGGCGCGGCGAACCAGCTTTTGGGCGTGTTTCACATTGATTTGTGCGGCATTTTGTCGCGCGTGTTGCAGCAGCTGGGTTCGCGGCACGTTTTGGTGGTGCATGGTAGCGACGGCTTGGATGAAATCACCGTTTCAGGCTGCACCCGCATCGCCGAGCTGAAAGACGGCGCGGTGCGCGAATACGACATCCACCCCGAGGAATTCGGTTTGCCTGTTTACGCCGATTTGGGCAGCCTGAAAGTGGAAAACGCGGCGGATTCGCTGGCGATGATGAACGCGGTGTTGCGCGGCGAAGCGCGGGGCGCGGCGCGGGATATTGTGTTGCTGAATGCGGCGGCGTGTTTGTATGCCGGCAATGTGGCGGGCAGTTTGGCAGAGGGCTTGGCGCGCGCGTGCGAGGCGTTGGACAGCGGCAAGGCGGCAGCGAAGCAGGCGGAATTTGTGGCGCAAAGCCAAGCGGGGTAGGCTGGCTTGATGTTGTTCAGATGATTTTCAGGCTGCCTATCGGTTGGGATAAGGCAGCCTGAAACTTTTGTAAGACTCAAAATAAAACCATAAATAAATAGTTAACTTGCCGTCATCGCCGCCTGCGCGGGAATGACGGTATTTTTTGGTTTTCAGGCTGCCTTACAGCAAATGCAGCACGCGCACGCTAAACGTGTCGCGCATGGTCAGGCTGTCTGTTGCCACTTCGTGAACCTGCACGCGGTCGTGGTCAAACAAGTAGGCATACATTTTTTTGCGGCGGCGGTCGTAGGCAAAGCCTTCGTATATCTCCTCGTCGTTTTGGTCTTCCACAAAATCGGTAATCAGCACATCACCGCTATCGGCGTTGAGGCTTTCGCAAAGGATTTTGAATGATTGGGGAAACCAAACAGGGAAAAGCTCGGTTAGCCGGGTGATGCCTTCTAGAAAAACTTCATCGGGAATGTCGTTTAGCGCAACGGGTTGCATGGCGGATCCTGTGCGAGGATGGGGTTTGACAGTGGCAGCCTGAAAGCAAAGGTTTGGCTTTTCAGGCTGCCTTGGGTGTGTGATTGCGCCCATTGGTTTTCAGGCTGCCTATCTGTTGCGGATAAGGCAGCCTGAAATCTGTTGCGCGCTTATTTTAAAAAGTTTTGCATCACGATGCGGGCGATGTCGTCCAAGCCGAAGCCGTCGGCATCGGCGGCGTTGCCGTTGGGCGTGATGGCGTTGATGATGTTGGGCAGATATTGCGCCAGCAGATTGCTCGCGCTGCCGGTATCCAAGCCCACTTTGGCGGCGGCGTTGGACAGGCTGCCGCCCAGCGCGTTTTGGATTTGCGCGGCATCCACGCTGGCGTTGCTGCCCGTGCCAATCCAGCTTTGCAGCGCGTCACCCAAGCCGCCTTGCTGCAATTTGCCCAGCAAGTCGCCCACGTTGCCGCCGTTTTGTTGCACCAATTGGGTAACGAGTTCTACGGCTTTGCCTTGCTCGCCGCCGCTCATGGCGGAAGTTGCTGCGCTGATAACGTTGTCTAGCAAGCTCATGATTTTTCCTTAGATATGTGGTTGAACAAGGGACGCGATTGTAACGAGTTTGCTGGGTTTGTCTAGTGGTGAATGGTTTTAGCTTCGCAACTCCGCTACGCTACGCAGGCTGCCTCAGTATGGTTTGCTCGCACCAAAAATTCATCCACCAAGCCTTGCGGAATGGCGGCGATGGCTTGGCGCAGTTGCGCGGTATAGTGGGATGAATGAATGGGGCATGATGATTTCCGCAATATAAAAAAAGGCAGCCTGAAAATGGGGTTTCAGGCTGCCTTAATGATTATTGCGCGGTGGCGTTTTCAATTTTCTCGCCAACATGGCTGATGCCGCGTCCTACCGCGTTGCCGCCTTTTTTCACGGCAGATTGGGTTTTATCCCAGCCTTGTTCAATGCCGTCGCCCACTTTTTCTACTGTGGTGGCGGTGTCTTCTTTCACGCCATGCCAAGTGCTAGAACAGGCGGTTAGAGCGATGGCGATAAAGGCGAATGCAAATGTTTTTTTCATATTCAGATTTCCTTTCGGTTGGATAATGAAAACACACGGCGCGAACCGTGTGAGGGGATTATAACGGCAAATTGCGAAGGCAACGAATTTGCTGGGGCGATGATGGTTTTAGCTTCGTAACTTCACTACGCTGCGTAGTCTGCCCCAACAAGGCAAAAACGCGGGCGCAACGTTCAGCAGCCTGAAATCGTTGCCCCGCGTTTCTAGGGCTTGCTCGCAAGCCCTGCGCTGGAAAAAATCCGTTATTTCACTTTATCCTTCCACGCGCCATAGCCCTGCGCGTCCATTTGCTCAAACGGCACAAACCGCAGCGATGCGCCGTTGATGCAATAGCGCAAACCGCCTTTGTCTTTCGGGCCGTCGTTGAACACATGACCCAAATGCGAATCGGCATGACTGCTGCGCACTTCGGTGCGAATCATGTTAAACGACGTATCCTCGCGCTCGGTAACGGCATCGCTGACAATCGGGCGCGTGAAGCTGGGCCAGCCGCAGCCTGATTGGAATTTATCGGTGGAAGCAAACAGCGGCGTGCCATCCACCACGTCCACATAAATCCCTTTGTCAAACAAATTGTCGTATTCGTGGCTGAACGCGCGTTCCGTGCCTGCTTGCTGGGTAATGCGGTATTGCTCGGCGGTCAATTTTTGGCGCAATTCGGCATCGCTGGGCTTGGTTTTCAGGCTGCCTGAAACGGCTTCTTTGCCTTCCAGCGGTTTGTCTGCCAGCGAAACATCAATATGGCAATAGCCGTTCGGGTTTTTAATCAAATAGTCTTGATGATATTCCTCGGCAAGATAGAAGTTTTTCAGCGGCACGTTTTCCACCACAATCGGCGCGGTGTATTTTTTCTGCTCGCGGGCGATGGCGGCGGCAACGATTTTTTGCTCAGCGGCATCGGTGGTGTAAACGCCAGTGCGGTATTGCTCGCCGCGGTCGTTGCCTTGTTTGTTCAGGCTGGTGGGGTCTACCACGCGGAAGTAATAGCGCAAGATGTCGTCAAGACTAAGCTGGTCGGCATCGTAGCTCACTTTCACGGTTTCGGCGTGCCCGCTGTGGCGGTGGGATACGTCTTCATAGCTGGGGTTGGCGGTTTTGCCGTTGGCATAGCCCGACACGGCATCGCTTACGCCCGGGATGCGTTGGAAATAGGCTTCCAAGCCCCAGAAGCAGCCGCCTGCCAAATAAATGGTTTTGATGTTCATCGGTTTTCCTTTCTGCGCGGAATCGGGTTTGTAGAATTTTTCGGTATAGGCTGACAATTCGGCTTGCGGGTTTGCCAGCAGGGCGAGGGCTTGGGCTTCGTTCAGGCTGCCTTTGACGATGCGTTGCACGTCGCCGTTTTCGCCCAGCAACACCCAAGAGGGATACACGCGCACGCCCAGCTCTTGCGCGATTGCACCGCCCGCATCGGTGCGCACGGGGAGTTTTTTGTATTCCAAGCCGCGATACCATTGGGCGAAATCGGCGGCGGGTTTTTCGTGCAGATAATCGGGCGAGGCGATGGCGACGAGGTTGGCGGCGGCAAAGCGTTTGTCTTGCGCCCATGCTTCGGTTTGCGCCAATTCGCTCAGGCAGAGCGGGCACCAGCTCGCCCAGAATTTAACCAGCGTGGGGCGTTTGGGCAGCGGCGGGGCGGCTTTGCCTTGGTCGTCGGGCAGTTTGCCGATGCGCTCGGTCAAACTTTCAGCGTGCGCGGCGGCGGAATGCGGCATCAGCACGGCTTGCCCCGCCCAAAACACGGCGGCTGCGGCGGCGGGGAGCAGTAAAAATTGAGCGATGCGGTTCATGGCTATTTCTCCTGTGTAGTTGTTAGTAACGCGGGCAATCTTAACACAGGGAAACGGGGGCGCGAGGCGTGATTAGCGCGGCTTATTTGCGGGATAGGCAAACGCGGCGGGCGATGGTTGAGGCAGCCTGAAAGGGCTATAATGCGCGGTTTTGGTTGATTGTAGTGGCGGGCGATGCGGGGTAGATGAATTGATGTGATAAGGCAGCCTGAAAATGGGAAAATCCGTTTTCAGGCTGCCTTTTTATGTTTATGGGGCGCTTATTCCAGCGTTACGCCGTCTTCCTGCATTTTCGCCAGCAGCGCGGCGAGTTTTTTCTGCGGGTCCAGCAGCGGGTCTAGAATATGCGCCGCCATGTTGTCGGCAGATTGCCGGATGGCGGCTTCGCTTGCGCCCACCGCGCCGTGGAAAATAAACGGCGGCAGGAATTTGGTTTGGATAAGGTTGGCGGTTTGTTGCAGCGGTTTCAAAAATTCGCTCATGGAATAGCTGTTGTAGCCGCCCGCCTGATACGAATCCGCCGGCCCGCCCGTGGAAACGGACGACACCCATTCTTTGCCCGCCAACGCTTTGCCCTGCGGGCCGTATGCCCAGTTGTAGGTGAGCACGTCGTCAAACCATTGTTTCATCAGAGGCGGCACGGAATACCAGAAAAACGGATGCTGGAACACCAAGCGGTCGTGCGCCAACAGCGTGGCTTGCTCGGCGGCAACGTCAATTTTGCCATCTGGATACAGGCTGTACACACGGCGCACGGTTACATCGGGCAGCCCTTCCAGCCGCTCTGCCCACAGGCGGTTTACGATGGATTGTTCCAATTTGGGGTGGAAAACATTGACCAAAGTTTTCATGGCAGAGTCCTTTCTGCTGCGGTTAAAGATTTGGTT